>JAEZIW010000088.1 GCA_023436525.1 Bacillota bacterium
AAATAAGAAACCCTTATCAAGAGTGGTGGAGGGACGGGCCCTGTGAAACCCGGCAACCGGACGAATGTCAAGGTGCCAATTCCCGACAGATGAGGTGAAGAAAATGTATTTTTCGAGCCTCGCTTACGCGGGGTTTTTTATTTAAAGACATCTAAGGAGTGAGAAATATGAGAAGACTGTTTACTTCAGAATCGGTGACAGAGGGTCACCCGGACAAACTGTGCGATCAGATCAGCGACAGCGTGCTCGACGCGATACTGGCCGAGGACAAAAACGCGCATGTGGCGTGCGAAACAGCCGTTAATACGGGTCTCGTACTGGTTATGGGCGAAATATCGACAAACTGCTATGTTGATATTCCCAAAATCGTACGGGGTACCATCCTTGATATCGGGTTCACACGCGCCAAATATGGCTTTGACGGCAACACCTGCGGCGTGATTTTAAGCATCGACGAACAATCGGGCGATATCGCGATGGGTGTCAACCGGGCCGATCAGGGCGCGGGGGATCAGGGCATGATGTTCGGGTTTGCCTGCAGCGAAACACCGGAGCTGATGCCGCTGCCGATCACGCTTTCACACAGGCTGGCTCAACGGCTGGCTGAGGTGCGTAAGGATGGCACGCTCGCCTACCTTCGCCCGGACGGCAAAACACAGGTGACAGTGGAATACGAAGGAAACACCCCCGTGCGCATTGATGCCATTGTGGTATCCACGCAGCACGCGGACGATGTGACTCAGGAACAGATCAGAGCAGACGTTATTGAGCAGGTGGTGAGGCCGGTAATTCCGGCGGAGCTGCTCGATGCCGATACGAAGTATTTCGTGAACCCGACAGGCCGTTTCGTCATCGGCGGGCCCGCGGGCGATTCGGGGCTGACCGGGCGCAAGATTATTGTGGATACCTACGGCGGCTATGCGCGCCACGGCGGCGGCGCGTTTTCGGGCAAAGACCCAAGCAAGGTGGACAGAAGCGCGGCTTATGCCACGCGCCACATTGCCAAGAACATTGTGGCGGCGGGGCTGGCGGAGCGCTGCGAAATTGAAGTGGCGTATGCGATTGGTGTGGCAGAGCCTGTTTCGATTTATGTGGATACGTTCGGCACCGGCAAAATGGACGACGACAAGCTCGCGGGATTCGTGCACAACACAGTGGATTTACGGCCTGCGGCGATTATTGAGCGGCTGGGGCTGCGCGCGCCGATTTACCGGCAGACGGCTTCTTACGGCCACTTCGGGCGACCAGATTTGGATCTGCCGTGGGAGCGGCTCGATTTGGTGGACAAACTCAGCAAATAAACGTAAAGATAAATATCAAGCCGGGGTATCGAAAAGAGGTGTCCCGGCTATTTTATTGCGATGAAATAAGATGAGGAAGGCAGGACGCTTTAAGCAGGAGATTATATGGATAATTTGCGGGTCATTCTATGTCTTGGCCTTATATTATGCTATTACTGGAGTTAGGATATAATAATAAAACAATTTTCTTAGAAATTAAACCACTCATATTGTCTATACTTTTTTGGAATATTCCTCTTAGATTGAACCCAGTCAAGCTTCTCAATTAGAACGGATTTTTCGTTAGGGAATAACCATGTATTAAGATATTCAATAAAGTCAGTTTCATTATAGCAAACGCCGCCACTTATACGATATTTCTCTGCATACGGACTGTCATGAAGCCATTTATCGCAAAATTCTATACAATAGCTTCTCAAATTGTCTGCAACGACGTCAGGAACAGAGTAGACGGATGGACTATTATCCGCGCTAATAAGAACATATTTCATACTTAACCTCCATAAATTATTTAGATCAAAGTGAATATAATTGCTATAACATATCCCCTCATCCTAATTCTACATATTTCTCCACATACCTTTTTTAGACTGTTTTCTTACACAAAAAAGCGGCCATATCGTGCCGCTTCTTCCTGTTCCCAGATAAAAAACTCGTCATAAACCACGGCTGCTACGGCGGGTAACGCTTAGTATGATACTTACTGTATAACAGAATGGCTGTGAATGTAAAATTCTTCCTGACTCGGCTGGTATTTTTTCTCCATGTATTTCAAGCCTTCGTCAAAACGCTCAGCTTCTTTTTCGTCTATCTCATATACAGAACTTTGATGATAAGTCCATCGTCTGCCATCCAAAACGCCCGGCTTGAGTTCTTTTACCAACATGGCCGACGGAAATATCCCATTCTCCACACAGACATTATACTTTTTACAGCTCTTAAAGCCGCGGCTTACATAATTTCCCGGATTTCCATAGATAACAATCACATCATAACCAAGAGCAGCCGCCTTTTCAAACGAATACGCGATGAGTTTTTTCCCATACCCCTTTCTCTGATATTCCGGCAATATGCAAACCGGCCCGAACGTCAAAATGTCTTTTACTTCCCAGGCTTCATCAATGAGTTTTGCTTTGGTATACATGATATTCCCGATAATCTGATCATTAACTTCAATCACCAGATCAAGCTCCGGCAAAAAATCTGCGTGAGATCGCATCACATGAACCAAATAGTGTTCGTTGCACCCCGGAATATATAAATTCCAAAAGCATTCTCTTGTGATTTCTTCAACCCTCTGATAATCTCTTTGTTCTTCACGCCTAATCTTCATCTCATTATTCATTAAGAAACCTCCGACGTTTATCTAAGATTATTTTTGTGCGTTCTTATTTGGGTGTCTTCTCTTTGATTGTTTACATAGGTTTTAGGTTCTGGTTTAAACGCAATACAATACTTTCAAGGCGTTTTCGTTTTGTTTCTTCCGATTTTGCGTCAAGATATAACCTTGCATAGGTTTTTTTGACCGATGGCGACATCGCCATAAAATTTGAAAAGGCAGGTTCATAATCTCTGAGCGCGTCAGTGAGTCTGTCGATTTCCGCGTCAGATATTTTTGCGGGGGACGGTGCGTCCCACATACCGTTTCTTTTGGCCTCTTCTATTTTAGCGTAACCGAGCTGCGTCATCAGGCCTTGGTTGATAAGGTCATTCACAATCGTCTTATTCTTTTCAGACCATTTGCTTTTTTTGCGTCGCATAGAGAAATATTTGATATATGTTTTTTCGTCAATACTTTGCATCTGGCCATCAATCCACCCAAAACACAAAGCTTCTTCCAGCGCTTCATTGGCTTTTATGGTTTTTGGCCCTCCGGCTTTACCGAAAACAAGCCAAACGCCTTTGCTTGTGAGGCCATTTGCCTGCAGCCATTGTCTGAAGACTGCCCTTGATTCAAATTGCATCCGCTCTGACATAGCTGAAAATCTCTCCTTATATGTATGAAACCCCGCCGAGTTCAATAATATATCCTCTCAACCTTATTCTACATATGTCTCTTCATTCCTTTTTGGGCTGCTTGTCTCTACAAAAAAAGCGGCCTCATCGGGCCGCTTGTGTTGTCTTTTATTATGGCCGACAGCCATAATCGCGGGTCAACGCAACGGTTATCTCATCGCTTCAGCCAGTCTCTTTATGTTTTGGGGCCTCGGCTCGGGGCTGCTTTTTCCTTCCTTTCTTGTTGCTGCTTCCATCATTTTCGTAATCAGTTTATGCCCGACGCTCATTTTGGATTTGTTCAGCACACCTCCGAAGTATTCCCGGGAAACAGCCGCATCCAAAAGCTCTTTGGGATAATTTGCGGCGAAATTTAAATCGGCGTTTTCGGGAAGCCCGGCGCAAATAAACAAACCGAGCTTTTTTGATGTGAGCTGAGCTTTATGACCTTCCATGTATTCCTTCAGCTTCTTTTGCAGTTGCCCCATATATATGGAGCCTCCGATTATGACGGCATCGTAGCCATCCAAAGACGGCGGAGCGCTTTTCTCAGCGTTTATCACATCGGCTTTTTCCCCAAACTCCAGTACCAGTTTATTTGCGCACTCTTCGGCAAATCCGTATTTGCTTGCGTAAAGTATCAATGTTTTCATAACATTTTCCCTTCTTTTTTAAAAATATTATTGGCCGTTTTGGTTACGGCTCTTACGCTCAATTCCTTTTCTTGGAGTCCATCTCGTCCATGTTTTCCATCAATCCGTTAAGACAGCCGCGCAGCACAGCAAGGTCGTCGGTGCGAAAGCCTTTATACAGATCCTCCATAAATTTTCTGCTTTGCTCCTGCATGCCCCCCCAAAATTCATCGCTCTTTTGAGTAAGCCTCAACCGCAAAGCCCTTCCGTCTTCCGGATCGTCAATAAATTCCACAAACCCTTTTTCCGCCAGCTTCAACGCCACTTGCTTAACGTTTTGGTGCGAACTGCCCATAGCGGCAGCTGCCTCGCTCAGCGTTGGCGGTTCTTCGAAAACGCCGCCTATGATGATGGACAAAAACCATTGCTTTACCGTGAGTCCGGAATTCTTAAATTCCCTGTCAAGCAGAGTCTGCAGTTTGTTTGCTATCACAAACAACGAGCCCAGTATGAATTCATGATCTTGGGTCGCTTCAAGCTTATTGCGGCCCGGCTGTACCTTTTGTTTCATCGTCTCACGCATACTCTCTCTATCATTTATGGTAACATATTACCTATATAGGTAACATATCACCCATATTCATCTCTGTCAACATTTTTTCCCAAGCCGGCAAAAAAAGCAGCGACCCATCTCTGATTCGCTGCTGTCGTCTTATCTTAATAACATTGTGGCGTAATCAAGGGTTAACCTAATCACAGAGCCAGGTTCTAAAACTGATTGTACCAAACGGTTTGCTCCAGCGAATAGCGCTTGGTATGATTCGCGCTCGGTTTCGCGTCATCCGCCGGGTAGCCCGTGGGCAAAATGGCCACCGGTATAAAATTCTGAGGTATATCAAAAATCTTCCTCGTCTTATCGGGGTCGAAATACCCTACCCACGTGGTACCAAGCCCCAAATCCGCCGCCGCCAGCATCATCTGCGTGGTGACTATGCTCGCGTCCGTGTTACCGCTGTCGTCACCGTCAAACGGACGCTTCCACGAGACCGTTTTGTCGTAACAGATCAAAAAAGCCAGCGGCGCATGAAAGTGATAGTTTGTACATTCTTTAAGCTTTGAAAGCGCTTCGTCACTTTGTATCACGAGTATTCTTTGCGGCTGGTTGTTGCACGCGGTGGGCGACACCTGTGCTGCTTTCAATATCAGATCGATTTTCTGCTGTTCCACAGGCTCGTCGCTGAACTTTCTGACCGAATAGCGCCGTACCGCCAAATCATCGAATGCCATATTGTTTTACCTCCAAAAAACTGATATGAGATAAATATATACAAAAGCAGCCAAAACACAAGTACGCACTTTTTTGTATATAAGAGGCAAATCGGATAGAGCGTATAACATAAGAGATATTATTCTTCTGCCGTTTTGCCGCAAGCGCTGTCGATTAAGCCTTGGCCCCACTCGTTCATTTTATACAAAATGGGCAAGAGAGATTTGCCGAAATCCGTTAAAGAGTATTCCACTCTCGGCGGAACCTCTGCGTAAACCGTGCGTATCACAAGCCCTTTTTCTTCCATGCTCTTCAGCTGCTGAAACAACATCTTCGGTGTGATTTCCGGGAAAATTTTTTGCAATTCGCTATTCCGCAAAACGCCATCGTTCAAATGCCATAACAACAGCACCTTCCATTTACCGCCTATGATATCGATTGTCATCTCCAGCGGACAATGATACTTCTTACTTTTATACTCAATCATCATCCCGACTCTTTCAAGATTTCTTTTATTTTATGTTATCATTTTTAATACACAATGCAAGTTATTAATAAATTCATATCTTATCAACAGAAGCTGCAAGTATGGGTATAAAAAGAGCGGCATGTGATCACGCCGCTCTTTGTTATCGCTTTGTTACTTTTCTCCGTTTTACTCTTTAACGGGCTTTTTCTTCAGCATCAGCATCAGCACAATGCCCACAACCGCACAACCCGCCGCAATGAAAAACGCGGGAGACATCAAAGAGATATTCTCAGCGGCGATATTTTTGTAGTATCCGGCGATGTACGAGGAGGCCACGGCACCCACGCCAAAACCGAGCAACACCATGCCGTAGTTGGTCGCCATGTGTTTCGGCCCGAAAAGGTCGGCCGTTAAAGACGGGAAGTTGCTTAAGAAACCGCCATAGAAGAACCCGATTAAGCCGATGAGCGCATAGATGAAATAGCCGCTCACAACGCTGACCAGCATCGACAGAACAGCGGAGCCCGCCAGCAAAATGATGATGGTTTTCTTTCTGCCCATTTTATCCGAAATGGCACCCCACGTCAGGCGTCCGAGCGAGTTGCACATCGATATCACAAGGACGCCGATGGTGGCGGTTTCGCCAAGGCCTTTGGCCACGGCAATGGGCTTTGCAAAGCCAATCATCATGAGCCCGCCCATGCAGGCCAGCATCAGTGACAAGGTGATGAGATAAAATCGCGGATCTCTCAGAACCTGACCCGGGGTAAGGCTGCTGTCGGCTATTGCGGCCTGAGCGGTTTGAGCCTGTGTTTCAGGCGGATTTTTAAGAAAGAGTGCACCCACCGTACACACCACAAGAAAGATACCGGCAAGAACGATAAACGTGTTTGGTTCGCCCACTTCCGGGCCGCCGAACGCTTTGATCAGCTGTTCGATGATGGGCGTGAATACCACACCGCCAAACCCCAAGGCAGCAACAATCAAACCTGTCACAAAGCCTTTTTTCTCGGGAAACCATTTTTGGGCGCATGCAATGGTTGTTGAATAGGTAAAGCCCATGCCGGTGCCGCCCATCACACCGTAGCCCACCCACAGCAGCCACGGGATGCTGGCGTTCGCAAACGACGCGAGCAAGAACCCGGCGCTTAAGATAAAGCCGCCAATCATCACAATGGTTCTGGTGGAAAACTTGGAAGCCAGCTTTCCGCCGATTACGCTGCCCACTGTAAGCGTGGCGAGCAGCAAAGAAAATGTGAGACTTGCCGCGGCGTTGTCTCCGTTAAAGATGCTGTTTGCAATACCTGTTTGGAAAACACTCCAAATGTAAGCAATACCAAGGCAAAGCTGTATCGCTATTGATGCGGCGATAGGGCCTGTTCTTTTTGTCGGTTTCATAAATCCTCCTTAGTTATAAATAAAGCCCTTACTGCTTGCAGTAAGGGCTTTTATCCGATTCGGACATTGCCTGCACATTGTGCCTTCCTACCGCAATACCTGACGCAACCCAATAATCAGCGCGAATAGCTTGCTAATTCGGCTGATAAGATCGTCAAATATTGTCGGTATAAGTTTCAGCATGTATAAAGGCTCCAGTAAAGAAAAACATATAAATTTGAGTCATTATCCCACACACGTTATTAGCTTGTCAAACAGTTTATTTCCCGGCTGCCGTGTTTTGAGCAAATGTTCATTCTGCGCTGCAAAACAGAATACGGGTTCGTGCGCTAAAAAGACATACACGGGCCCGCATAGTGTGTTATAATGGCAAAAACCGACTGTATGTTTGAGGGTTTATGACGAGTATTGAGGGCACGGTGCTCGAAATCAATTTTCGCAATGACGAAAACGGCTGGACAGTGATGTCGCTGGATTTCAACGGCGAGCTGACCACCGCTGTCGGCTGTCTGCCGCACATCCACGAGGGTGAGTTTGTGCGGCTTTTCGGCGCGTGGACGGAGCACCGGATGTACGGCCGCCAGTTTTCGGTAAAATCGGTGGAAACGCGGCTGCCCAACACTGCCGAATCCATCCGCATGTTCTTATCGAGCGGGCTCATCAAGGGCGTGGGCGACGCGATTGCGGGGCGCATTGTGGACGCGTTCGGCGAAAACACGTTTGACGTGATTGAAAACAGCCCGGAGCTGCTTGCCGAAGTCAGAGGCGTCAGCCATAAGCTCGCGATGAGCATTGCCGAAAGCTTTGCGGACCACATCGGCGTGAAGCAGGTGATTATTGATCTGCAGAATCTGGGGCTCTCCGTTCGGCAGGCATTTCGCGTGTTCGAGCGCTACGGTGCCGCCGCACCGATGCTGATACAGGAAAACCCTTACCGCATGATCGACGATATTTCGGGCATCGGCTTTGAGCGCGCCGACAAAATAGCGGGCACCATCGGTATCGACAAAAATTCCGAATACCGTATTGATATGGGCATTAAATACGAGCTGCTCACCGCGATGGGTGAGGGGCATACGTGCCTGCCGCGCCAGGAGCTGCGCCGCCACGCTGCCAAGATGCTCGGCGTGGACGAAAAACTGATTGATGCGCGCATCAGCGCGCTGACGCTGGCCGACGAGATTGCGCAAAAATTCGTTAACAACACGCCTGCCGTGTTTCACATGGCGGCCTACGTCACCGAAAGCGATGTCGCACGGCGGCTGTATATACTCTCCAAGTGCCGCCCGCGCATACCGATTCCGGACGTTTCTCATGCTTACGAGCGTTATATCGGCAATGTGAACCTGTCGGAAGAGCAGGAGCGCGCGGTGCTGATGGCGCTTTCGAATCAGGTTGCGGTGATCACGGGGGGGCCGGGCACCGGCAAAACGACAATCACCAAGGCCATCATCTCACTGTTTGAGCAATGCGGCGTCACCACGGCGCTGTGTGCACCCACGGGCCGGGCGGCCAAGCGCATTGAGCAATCGACAGGGCGCGAGGCGAAAACCATTCACCGGCTGCTTGAATACGGCATTGGTGCCGACGACGATTACGATACGGGCATTCGCTTTATTCGCAACGACGACAACCCGCTGGAAGCCGAAGCGGTGATTGTGGACGAAGCGTCGATGGTGGATATATTTTTGATGCGGGCGCTGCTGCGCGCGCTGTCAGACGGTACGCGGCTCGTCATCGTGGGCGATGCGGATCAGCTGCCTTCGGTGGGCCCCGGCAACGTATTAAGAGATGTTATCAAGAGCGGCGCTTTTCCGGTCACGCAGCTGACGCGCTTTTACCGCCAAAAGGAAGGCGGCAGCATTGTGGAAAACGCGCACCGCGTGAATCGCGGTGAAAACCCCGAGTTTTACGTCACGGGCGATTTTCTGTTCATCCCGGAAAGCGAGCCGGAGGCTGTTATCACGCGGCTGAAAAAGCTGCTGACCGAAGGGGAAATACCCGGCAAGTATGATATATTGGAACAGACGCAGATACTCTGTCCGATCAAGAAAGGCTTGCTCGGCGTGTATAACATCAACATGGAGCTGCGCGAGCTGCTAAACCCGCGCCTTGCTACGCGCGAAGAGGTGCAGGTCGGCGATACGCTTTTTCGCACCGGCGACAAAGTGATGCAGACCAAGAACAACTACAGCATGGAATGGTTCGTTGCCGACGATAAGCTGTTTCACCACAAAGGGCTTGGCGTTTTCAACGGAGACCTCGGGCGTATCGTGCGCATCGACAACGATTTGAAGGAAGCGACAATTCGCTTTGACGGCAACCGCGACGCGATCTACGCGTTCGCCGAGCTGGAGCAGATTGAGCACGCGTACGCGGTCACGGTACACAAATCGCAGGGCAGCGAATTTCCGGTGGTGATGATGCCGCTGATGGCAGGCGGCGGACGGTTTCTCTCGCGAAACCTGCTATACACCGCATTGACGCGCGCGATGGAGAAGGTGATTATCATCGGGCAGCAGAGCACCGTGGAATATATGGTGAGCAACAACCGCATTCGCGGGCGCTACACCACGCTCGACCACGAGATCAAGGACTTAGCCGTGATACTGGGGGCGATGTAAGTTGCGGCTGTTTTCGGCGATATGGGAAACACTGTTTCCGTATATTAAAAAATGCGTGGTCTGCGGCACCGAAAAAGCGGTGACGGATTATCTTTGCCCGACCTGCGGCCTCGCGATGCACAAGCTGACGGCGGATAGAGCTGATGCCCAGTGCGCTTGCGCGGCATATCTATACGATGACCCCGCGGCACGCATTGTGCAGCGCTATAAGTACGGCGGCAGCCGGTATCTTGCCGGATTCATGGCACAGGCCATGCTGCGCGCGTCCATTGAAGCGCAAATCAGTTTTGACTATGTCTGTCATGTGCCGCTGCATAAGAAAAAGCGGCGCAAGCGCGGTTTCGATCAGGCCTCGCTGCTGGCACAGCGTTTGGCAGAGCTGACGGGCAAGCCGCATATTGATGCAATCAAACGCATACGCAACACACCGTCACAGACGAGGTTGAACAGTCAGCAGCGTAAGGAGAACATGCGCGGCGCGTTTGAAGCTGTGCAGTCCGTCTCGGGGCGTGTGCTGCTGGTGGACGATGTGTTCACCACGGGTGCGACAGCCGCCGAGTGCGCTGGCGTGCTCAAGGAAGCGGGCGCGGCAGAGGTGACGGTGCTCACGTTTGCCCGGGCAAAGGATCCAACAGCTCAATAGGAGATAATATTTTTGACGGTATACCGTCGCACCATATACGAAACTTAAAAGGAAGGAACCATCATGGAATTCGCAAAAAGACTCGATAACGTCACTGGCAGCGCCATCCGCGCCATATTCGCGCTGCTCGCGCAGCCCGGCATGATCTCGTTCGCGGGCGGCAACCCGGCGCCCGAGAGCTTCCCCTCGGAAGACATCGCGCAAATCTCAAAAACACTGATCAGCCAAAACGGCAGCAGCATACTTCAGTATGGCGGCACACCGGGCATCGGGCAGCTGAAAGACACCGTCGTTTCAATGATGGCGCAGCGCGGCATCAACGCCGGGCCGGACAACGTCATCATTACCTCGGGCGCGACGCAGGGCATCGGCCTCGCGGCCAAAACACTCGTGAACCCGGGCGATGTGGTGCTGACTGAATCGCCGACGTTCATCGGCGCGCTGCAAACGTTTCTCACCTATGAAGCGGATGTGAAGGGCGTCGAGATGGATGACGAGGGCATGATTATGGATGACCTCGGAAAGAAGCTCCAATTGTATAAACCCAAGTTCGTTTACACGATTCCGACCTTCCAGAACCCGACCGGACGTACGATGTCGCTGGAGCGCCGCAAGCAGATGATAGCCATCTGCAAAGCACACGGTGTGCTGATACTCGAGGACGACCCGTATTGCGATCTTCGGTATTCGGGGCAGCCCGTGCCGCCGATAAAAAGCTTTGACGACGACGGCAGCGTCATTTACCTGATGAGCTTTTCAAAAATCATCTCACCGGGCCTGCGTGTGGGGGCAGCGATTGCGGATGAACGTATCATTCAAAAATACAACATCGCCAAACAGGGCGAGGATTTGCACACGGCTAACCTTTCCCAGGAAATTGTGGATGCGTACATGCGCTCCGGCAAAATTAAATCGCATATCGAAACGGTTTGCGCGCAGTACCGCGACAAGCGCGACGCAATGCTAAAAAAGCTCGAGACGTTCCCGAAAGGCATTACGGTCACCAAGCCGGACGGCGGGCTGTTCATTTGGGCGGAGCTGCCGAAAGGCATGAATGCGGTGAGCTTATTCCAGCAGTGCGTGGATGCAGGGGTGGCGTACGTACCGGGTGTGCATTTTTACCCCGAAGGCGGTCACGAGAACACGCTGCGGCTGAATTTCTCAATGGCATCGTTCGAGCAGATTGATAAAGGAATGGATATCTTAAAAGGCGTGATTGAAAAGAACATGTAATACGGCATATGAAAAGCGGGCTGCAGCAAAGCGGCTCGCTTTTTTCACCCTTCGGGGTACAGGAATCTTTAATTTATTACGTAACAAAAATGGGCCGAACCGTAGTGAACGACCTCCGTGTCGTTCAGCTTTATTTTCGTTATACCATCCAAGTATATCCCTTGGGGATACAGGTATCTCTTTTTTTGGATTTTGTGAGTTGAGAAACGCTCATAGATATTGAAAAAAGAGCCCTGTTGGCGGCGTTTGCCGCGATCTGCGTTGTATTTCTTAACAGACAGACGCCGGGCTCTTCGTTGATGAGCGATCTCCGTATCACTCTGTGTTTTTGTATTCAGTGATCGCAGCGACCATACCCCGCCGGGGTACAGGTATCTCTTTTTAAATTCCGTGTATTATCCTCATCCTATCCGCACCGCTGCGCTTCCGCGTTTGTGCCCTGTCTCTACGTACCGGTGCGCGTCCGCCATCTGTGTCATATCAAAGCTTCTGCCGATCACAGCCTTGAGCTGCCCCTGCTCCATCAACTCTCTTAAAAAATCGAGATCCTTTTTCTTATCCGCCGGTTTTCGAAGGCCTGTCGCCGCGAAAATGGCACGCTTACCTTTCGATTTGGATGTCAGCATCGCCGCCATCATCGCGCCGCCTGTCGGCACCGTGGTTAGATACACGCCGTTGGGCGATAACGCTGCTTTGCACTTGCTAAACGAGCTTTTGCCCACCGCATCAAGTATTACATCGTATGCATTTTCTCTCTGAGTGAAGTCTTCTATTGTGTAGTCAACCACGTTGTCGGCGCCAAGCTGCTTCAAAAACGCGACATTGTTCGGCCCGCACACGGCTGTTACGATAGCGCCATAGTATTTGGCCAGCTGCACCGCGTACACACCCACACCGCCCGACGCGCCGTTGATAAGGATGCGCTGGCCTTTTTCCAGCTTCGCGTGGTCTCTTAAAAACGGTAGTGCCGTGAGTGCACCTTCGCTGACCGCCGCGGCCTCCTCAAACGACGTATCGGCAGGCATGATCGCCACTGCCTCAGCTTCGTTCAGCGCGATTAGCTCGGCGTTTGTTCCAAAATTCGTGCCGCTGCTGCCGTACACTTTATCGCCCGGCGTAAACGCACTGCCGCCCGGCTTTTCCACCATTCCCGCAAACACGTCGCCCGGGATACGCTTTGGTTTTGTGAAGCCTGTGAAGAAACGCGCGATAAACGGCTGTCCTTTTCGGAATGCACAGTCGGGGTCTGCCGCGACCGTCGCTTTGATGCGAATCAGCATACCGCCTTCTTTTGGAACCGGGTCTTTAACGTCTTGGATGCGCAGCACATCGGGATTTCCGTATTTGGTTACAACAATCGCTTTCATGTCAGACCTCCTGCACGGTGATGATCACCTTGCCGCGCGCATGCCCATGGCTGAGCTCTTGCAGCGCCTGTGGCGTTTCGCTTAATGAATATCTTGCGGCAATCACGGTCTTCATCTTACCCTGCGCCACAAGATCGAGATTGAAGGCCAAATCCTTCGGGTTCGGCTTTGCGGCCAGCATACGCACCTTTCTGCCGCCCAGTGACATGATGGGCCCGAACACCATTGTTTTAAATATCTGCTTCAGCGCGCCGCCCAGCACCACGCAAACCCCGTTTGCCTTTAAAACAAGTTTGTAGGCCGACAGCGCGTAGCCGCCGTTCACCGCGACGACAACATCGTATCTATCCACAGCTTTGTCAAAGCTCTCTTTCGTATAATCGATCACCTTGTCTGCGCCGAGAGAAGAGACAAGCTCTGTGTTCTTTGGGCCGCAGACGGCGGTCACCTTCGCGCCAAAATGTTTGGCAAGCTGCAACGCATAGGTGCCCACGCCGCCGCCTGCGCCAACGATCAG
Organism: Bacillota bacterium; assembly: GCA_023436525.1. Lineage (GTDB taxonomy): Bacteria > Bacillota > Clostridia > Christensenellales > SZUA-584 > SZUA-584. Next base: position 13,447 of record JAEZIW010000088.1, read on the forward strand.
CACGTTTTGCCCTTTCTTAACACAGCCCTTATCGCGCAGCGCCTGCAGCGCTGTTCCGGCCGCCACGGGCAATGCCGCCGCGTCTTCAAACGACACCGCATCAGGAACCGTCGCCAGAACGTCCTCGGGTACAGCGACGTATTGCGCAAACCCGCCGAGGCCACAGCCGGAGATATCCGCTGCCACGCGATCGCCCGGGAAATACCCCTTCACATCGCTGCCCACGGCTTCCACAACGCCCGCGATATCCGCGCCGAAAATCTTGTTTTTCGGAATGATACCCATGCGCATCGAACGGTAATCGAGCGCGTTTAATGACGCAGCGTGAATTTTCACAAGCACCTCATTCGACTGAGGCATCGGCATAGGCACATCACCGTAAACAAGCTGCTTTTTTTCATACACGACCGCTTTCACTTTATCTCTCCCTCCTTCTCATAATCGAAAACCTCGCCGATCGGCATCGCAAACGCATCCGCAATGCGAAATGCCAGCTCAAGTGAAGGCGAATATTTGCCCGCCTCAATGGCAATGATGGTCTGCCGGGAAACGCCCGTCTTCTCGGCCAGCGCCTGCTGCGTCATCTCATCCGCGAAAAAACGCAGCTTACGGATGTTGTTCGTAATCACAATTTTCTTAGCCATTGGACACACCCTTACGGTAATAATACAGGCCCGATAACCCTTCGATGATTGACCCTGCGCTGCTCGCTATAAAGAAAACATTGAGCATTACAGTCGGCGCAGCCCCCAGCACGAGAGACACAAGCCCCGCGATAAAGCCGATCCCGGCAATAAAATACCCGACTTTCGATGATTTGAGATCGATCAGCTTCACCATTTCATCCTCCACCATGCAAGCCTGCATCTCGGTTTCTATTCCCTTGTCCTCACACTTGCCCTTCTTGATAGCAAGTGATGCCGCGTAGATCATGTGAAAAATAATTTGAATGATGATTGTTACCCCAATGCCGATGCCGATGAATATGAGCATCGTTGTTGCACTCTGCTTTATATCTCCCAGCGTTTGATTAATGCCAAACACAGTGATGCAATATGCCGCGAGCACGAGCACGCCCGATACGATGGCGGCAATCGTTTTCTTTTCCTGATAAGACATAGTCTTGTTTCTCCTTAATTGGTTTATCTTGATGCTAAAGTACCACTCAGTTAACAATATGTCAAGTATTTTTTACACCGTGTCAAAACTATTTGTCTTTTTTGTTTTTGAAGACAAAAAAACAGGCCTCATCGCGAAGCCTGTCTTTGTTTCAGTGTTACAGCTTGCTGCCGCACTTGATGCAAAAGGCGGAACCCGGCGCATTTTCGGCGCCGCAATTGGCACAAACCTTCGGCGCGGGGGCTCTCGGCATAACCGGCGGAACCGGCGGCGCATACGGCGCAGCGGGTATTCCGCCCGCCATCCGCAGCATCGTATCGTTAAGCTGTGCGGTGTTTTCCCGGATTGACAGCAGAATCATGATCAGTTCGTAAACGAGCCGGATACCCACAACCGAAACCAACATGATGAGCCCTGTCAGCGGGCTTATGAACAAAGCGATAAATCCGCCCACCACGCAAACAACGGTGGCGGCAATGTATAGAACCTTAATGATGGATGACAGCCAGTATCTGTTGAAATTCAAAAAATCATAAAGCCACTTCGCACCGCCCGAATACCGTCCCCGGTTTTTTGCCGGCAAAAACACAAACAGCAGCACGATACCCAGAACCAAACCGATAACAGCCAAAACAATGCTGATGGTGTTGATTGTGTGATATGAACCATAACCATACTCAAAAAATTCTAACGCTCCCATAGTGCAACCACCTTATCATATTATTTTTATATTTTTTACCACCGTCAACACCGGTTCAAACGTGCTTCACTTTTTGCTTTTTAATGCGTCTCTTTTTTGATATGATACATATTGCCATGAAAAAGATCGTACTTACCGCCTTAAACGCACGGTTTTCTCACAGCAGCCTCGCGTTGCTGTGCCTGAAGCATGCCGCGTTTAACGAAAAGGCCGTCACCGCAAAAGAATACAACATCAACGATTCCGTTATGGATATCGCCGCCGATATTATCGCGCATGAGCCTGATATGGCGGGGTTTTCGTGCTACATTTGGAATATCGAGCATATCATAAAAATCGCATCCGTTGTTAAATCGGTGCGTCCGCGCTGCCTCATCGTGCTCGGGGGGCCAGAGGTGTCGTTCGGCTGCGAAGAACTGATGGTTCAATGGCCGTTTGCCGATATGATCATTCGCGGCGCGGGCGAAGTGCCGTTTGCGTATCTATCGCAGTGTCTCGCAGAGGGGCAAAGCATTGACTCCACACCATCCGCCTGCATACGTACAAAGCACGGCATTATCACGACGCCTGAGGCCACGCCTTACAAGCTGGCCGACCGGCCGTTTTTGTATAACGATCTCAGCGCATTCGAAAACAAGATGATCTATTACGAAACCAGCCGCGGCTGCCCTTTTCGCTGTGCGTATTGCATGTCGGCCGGGGAAGCGCTGAACTTTTTACCGATGGAACGCGTTAAAAATGAGCTAGAGCATTTTATGCGCGCGGGTGTGAAGCAAATAAAGCTTGTGGACAGAACGTTTAATCATCCCGATTCACGCGCGCAGGAGATTTGGGCTGCGCTGATTGCACTCAGGCAAAAATACCCGCTCAGTTCAACGAACTTTCATTTTGAGGTGTCGGCGAATCTGCTTAGTGATGAATCAATCCGTCTGCTCGCCAGCGCACCGGCTGGGCTGATACAACTGGAAATCGGCATTCAGTCTACCCATGGCGAAACGTTAAGCGCTGTGAACCGTGCGCACAATACGCAAAAGCTGCTGCAAAACACGGCGGCGCTTTGCCGCCTAAACAATCTGCGCGTGTATGTTGACCTGATTGCGGGGCTGCCGCTGGAAACGCCGGACAGCTTTGCGCGCTCGTTCGACGATGCTTACAGCCTCGGCGCAAACAGGCTGCAGCTTGGGTTTTTAAAGCTGCTGCGCGGCTCGCACATGCGTAAAAACGCCGATAAATACGGCATCGTCTATACGAATCACGCACCTTATGAGGTGCTGAGAACGGATACGATGACATACGCCGATCTTCGCCGTCTTCACCGCATTGAGCAGGTGCTGGACTGGCTTTACAACGAACGGCAGGCAGAAAAAACGCTTGAACTGCTGATTCGCGAATTTAAATCACCGTACGCTTTTTTCAACGATTTCACGTGCCATTTAATTGACACCGGGTATTTTACACGTCCTCAAAAAAAGCAGGCACTGTTCGAGCGGCTGTTCGGCTTCGCGAAACAAAAAACCGACGAGACTCTGCTGCGCGAATCGCTGAGCTATGACTGGCTAAACCTTGGCAAACCGGGCATTTGGCCGGACGGCATATCCGTACCGATTCTCAATCTTCGGGATACGGACAGCGGTTTGCCCGAAGACATCTCCTTGCGGGAGGCATCACGCCGGTATGTGCTGGCTGAATTCAGCCGCCTTTTTGATAAAACGTGTGTTCTGATGTTTGATTATTCAAAAACGCGGGGCGACGACGGCTTTGTGCGGATAAAAAAAGAGACGTAAGCCGTCTCAAAAATATAGTGAAATGTTTGAAGTACTGATTAGTTTGGGTTACCTTTGCCGCCTGCGCACCCAGATCGATATCCCGACGAGCATCACGGCCAGCGGCACAGCCACCACCGTCAGCCCAATATAAAAACCCTTTTCAATTTCCGAAGTCATGTTTATCTTATAGGCATCATCGGATGCGGCAAACAGCGTTCGCATCGGAATGAGCCCGTTTTCCTGCCTGCCGTTTATAACGCCAATTGTGTTCAGCAGCAGCTGCCGATTGCCGGGGATGTTATAGTTTTCGTCGTCGGTTACCAGCGAGGACGACCCATAAAGCACAACAGCCGTCTCTCCCTTTTGAGAAAGTGCGCCGATCACAAACGGGCCTGCTTCGTCAGCTTCCTGTCTGCTGCTCTTCTCAAGGCCAGTCCATGCCGTTTTTGCAAAGCTGGTGGCGTCCGTTAAAAGCAGTTTGCTTGTTGTGACACCGGGCACCTCAGAAATCAAAATCGCCCCGGCATATGAAAGCACGGGCGTTTGACCCTCTTGCAATAATGGCGCGGTGATAGGAGACTCCGCATTCGGCTGAGGCGATAAATTCATGCGCGACATGTAAGTGTAGCTCGGGTCTTCACCCACCACCACATTACGCTGTGCAAACAGCCCCAGCTCCGTCAGCAGTGCGTCAAACAAAGTGTGTTCATTGGTGCCCAGCCCCGAACGCAACATGTTCATAAAAAACACGGCATTTCCGCCCTGAGACAAAAACGACCGGATCGTTGCATAGGTCTGATCGTCCAAATCGGTTTGCGGGCTGATAACAAACAATGTATCACTTTTGGGGTCTAATGGCTTATCCGTCAAATCGCTGACGCGCGTCACATAATACTGCCCGTTTAAATCGCTCAGAAAGCTGCCGCAGGGAGGTGTTTCGTGCTGACCGGCCAAAAAAACCGCCGTTATTTTTTCTCCCGTCAGGATATAGTCGAGCGCCGCTGTGATTTTTCTTTCGGCGCTGAAGTCCCGGTAGTCAGACACCAGCGCGCCCGCTTCGTTATAGTACGGCTCGGAAACCGTATAAAGATCGTGACTCGAGAGCACTTTATAACGGCCCGGCGCGTCTCCGTTCATGCTGTTGCTGTCCGATACGATCACGCTGCCCTTTTCAATTCCTTTCTGATCCGGATCAAAATAACGGGTGAAGCCCGGGTGTGAAGCGGGATCGACAACACTGAAAGCAACGTGTGCTGATGCTGCCGCATAGTTTTGCAGCAATGTGGTCACGCGCAGATCATCCGTTTCATCGCCGCCCATATAATAAAGATAAATGTTCTTATTCAGGCCGGTTAGCACCGTCTTCGTTTCATCTGTCAGCACAGTGTATTGCTCTTTTGATACATCAATGCACCCGCCTTGGCTGTGGCTCAGCGCAATGGCCCCAGAGTTTACCGCAACCGTCAGCAGTGCCGCTGCTGCGACCAAAGCGGCCGTGCAGAACGCATGTTTTCGGCGGCGCGACCCGTACCTGCTCTGTTTCATGTTCGCCGTCCTTTCGACCACTTGGCGTGCTCAAGGCTGCGCACAGTCAGGACAATAAAAAGCAGCGTCACGCTGATAAAATACACAATCGACGGGATGTTTAAAAATCCGTTTAAAAAGTAAGCCCCGTTGCTGAGCGGAGCCGCCCACAGGACCACTGATTTAATGACACCGGCCTTAAGCCACGAAACCGCCGAATCGATCAACATGATGAGGATCATCACGCCGAGCGCCGACAGCAGCGCGGGCAGCGGCCGTTTCATAAGCGACGAAACAAACATACCGATGGCGATGGCGCTCATACCAAAAAGAAATAGGCCAAGATATCCGGTTAAAATCTGTGCCCACGCGGGTGTCCCGTTAACACTGAGAATCAGCGGATACAGCAGCGATATCAAAAGCACAAAGGCAAACACAGACAGCGCCGAGAGGAACTTGGCTGCCGTGACAGACCATGACGACACGGGTGCCGTCAGCAGCATCATATCCGTCTTGTTTGACCGCTCGCCTGCCACCAATCGCATGGTGAGAACCGGCGTTAATAGCAGCAGCACATACTCAAGGCCATGCCACAACGGCTTTAAATCCATGCTTTTTTGCAAAATATTATATGACGAAAACAAAAGACCGCCGCTAAATAAAAACCCTACCGCGAAAATCCAGCCCGGCAGCGTGCAGATATATTGGCTCATTTCTTTTTTGTATACGGTACTCATCCCGCCATCCCCTTGGTCTCGCAGGTCATCTGATAAAACACATCCTCAAGCGTTACTGACATCGTCTTTAAGCCCAGCAGCACGATGCCGGCTCTGGCCGCCGCACTGAAAATTCCGCCGCGCACATCACAAAGCGCATCCACCGTGTAGTCAAACGTGCCCGGCTCCTTGCTCCCTTCGCATTCCACCGTATCCACGCCGTCTATGTTTTTTAGCAGCGCGAGGCCGGTGGCCCGTCCCGCTGCCAGCCGCACAGCTACGCGCTTGCGGCCTCCGGCCGCTTGCGAAAAGTTCTCCAGCGCATCGTTTGCCACAATGCTGCCCTCGTGCATGATAAAAACACGGCTGCATAGTGCCGTGACTTCTTGTATGTTCGACGATGCCACAATCAGCGTTTTTTGAAAACTGCGGATGGCCGAACGAATCTGCGTCACATCATCCGGCTCCAAACCGGCCGTGGGTTCATCCATCATCAGAATGTCGGCACCCGAGCAAAGAGCCCCCGCCAGCGATACGCGCATGCGGTCTGCTTTATCAAGGGTTTTGATCAGACGGTGCTGCTTGTCGTGAATAGACAGCCGTTCCAGCGCCATCGCCGCAAGCTCATCGCGCCGCGCTTTGGACACATGCCTGAGCCCGCTGATAAATTTTAAATGCTCCTCAGCGGTCATATGCGTGTAAAGCGTCGCGTTCTTGGGCAGATAGCAGATGTTTTGCCTGGCCTTTAGCGGGCACTTTACCAAATCAACGCCATTCACCGTGATGCGGCCGTCGGAAGCGGCAATAAACCCGGACAGGATATTCAGCAGCGTGGTTTTGCCTGCACCGCTGCGGCCCAAAAAAGCCACGCGCTCACCGTCACCAATCGTAAACGACGCATTTTTAACGGCAAAGTGTGACCCGAACTTCTTGGAAACTGTTTGCGCTTCAATCATGGGCTATCCTCCTTTCGTCCGGCCTGTTTTCACCCCGATTATATCAAACCCAAAATATTTTTGATGTGAATATTCTGTGAATTTCCCCTGTATTAGCCTTCATTATCGGAATAATCGGGCGTACTTATCTATATATTTATTACGAAGAACGATCGTAAAAAGAGAGGGAACCGGTATGAAAATAAAGAAAGCGTCTTTTAAAACGGAATCAGCCTGTCAGCCCCGCTTAAGCGAAAGCCTTGTTGAGGGACGGCTGTCTCTGCCGCCCGAAAAAAACGAAATTGATCGCGTGTTGTTTATACAAGGCCGCATTCATGTGAATGCGGAACCCGCAGACGGTAAAGTGTTCATGGACGGCAGCGTTCAGTTCAGCGTTGTTTATATAACAGCCGACGGTAATATCGACGCATTTGAAGCCGCATCGCCGTTTCGTCATTCAGAGGATATGACGGGCGCGGGCGCAGGAATGATACTCACGGCGAGGGGCAGCGTCAGAGATTTAGGCTTCTCACTCGAAGACGCGCGCTCTGTGTATGTAAAGGGGATCGTGTCCGTCACTTTAAGAGGCAGTATGGCCAAAAGCTGCGAAGCCGTTACGGGAGCCGACAGCGACCTTCAGATGAGAATGGCGAAAAAACGGCTTAAGGTCACCCGGGAGCAAAAACGCGACACGATGATGATGCGCGAGGATCTGCGCCTGCCGCAGACGCTGCCCATCGCCGAAAAAATATTAAGCGCCGATGCCTATGCCGTTGTGAAAAGCGTCAAAACAGAAGAGCTCAAAATCATCATCGAAGGCGATGTGAAGCTCAGCGTGCTTTACCTCAGCACCGACAAGGGCGCGCCGCTGCAGCAGTTTAACGAATCCGTGCCGTTTGGGCATATCATCCCGTCAGAAGGGATGGCCCCTGACGACATGATATCGGCGGATGTCAGCCTTTCGGATCTGTCCGTCAGCATTGCGGAGGAGGCCGGTGATATTCTGCGGGTTTCGGCAAAGCTCGGTTTCATGTGCGCCGCCCGTGCCGACAGCGAAGTGGAGTATCTTGAAGATGCGTATTCGCTGAAAAACAGGCTGAACTTAAAATACGACGAGCAGGCCTGCCGCCATCTCGTGCTGTCGGAATGCACCAAAGCCATTGCGCGCAGCACCATCACGGTGCCGCCCTCCGAGCCGAGCGTATCGCGTATCGTGTGCCTCAAGGCAAAGCCCTCCATCACCGCCGTACACCCGCATACCGATCGCGTTTATATTGAGGGGCTCATGATGTTCACGCTGTGCTACACATCAACCGAAGGGCTGTGGAGCTATACGGGAGAATCGCCGTTTGAAGCCGAGGTGCAAATGGACGGCATTATGCCGGAGCATGACGTTGACGTGTATGCCGACGTGGAATACTGCAACTATGAAGGTACAGGGCGCGACATCAGCGTGAAATACATGCTGGATGTGGAGCTTCGGGCATTCGCACAAAGCCAAATGCGGCTCGTCTCGGATATGAGCGAGACGGATGAAGCGCTTAAGCGCAATCAGGGCATCACGATCTATTTCGCGGACGGCGACGAGACCACGTGGGACATCGCCAAGCGCTTTGCCACCACGCTCGACATTGTGAAAAAGTTCAATCCGGATATCGGAGAAAGCACAAAAGCCGGGCAGAAGATACTCATCATGAGTTAAGCACAAATCCATAGAATAAGCAGGCTGCATCACGCGGCCTGCTTTTTTATTGCGCGGGCAATGAATGCAAAGAGTAAGCAGACCCGATCGTTAATTTCATGTAAAACCATTTTATCCATCTCTGCTAATTCAAAAAGGATACCTGTATCCCGAAGGGATATGGTCATTGCGATCCAACGCAAATCGCGGCAAACGCCGCCAAAAGGACTCTTTTTTTCAAAATCTATAAGCGTTTCTCAACTCACGAAATTCAAAAAAGATTATTCCTGTATCCCGAAGGGATATGGTCGCCTGAATTCACTTCGCAAAACAAAGCGAAGCAATACGACAGCTGCAGTGCGATTCGAATCGGCCTTTTTCCGTTTCTCTTTTTCTGCTATAATAAAACAAAAAACAGAGGGTATTATGAGACTGGATAAATTCTTAAAGGTATCGCGCATCATCAAGCGCCGCACCGTGGCGAGTGAGGCCTGCGACAAGCAGCGCGTTTATGTGAACGGCAACCCGGGCAAACCGGGCAAGGATTTAAAAATCGGCGACATTTTGGAAATCCGCTTCGGATCCGGCTCGCTGAAGGTGAAGGTATTGAGCCTCGCCGAAACGGTGCGCAAGGAAGCCGCGGGCGATATGTACGAAATACTCGAGGAAACGAAAAATGGCTGACACCGTCGCCGTGATACTCGCGGCGGGCAGCGGCACACGCTGCGGGCTGGATAAGAACAAAATGTTCGCCCGCATCGGGCGCTACACCGTGCTGGAGCGCACACTGCGCGCGTTTGAACAAAGCGGCTGCTTTGACCTTACGGTGCTGGTTTACCGCGCCTGCGACAGAGACGAAACGGACGAGACCGCAAAGCACACGTTAAGCCTGCCCTACACGCTCGTGGAGGGCGGCAGCGAACGGCAGTTTTCCGTGGGAAACGCGCTGAAAGCCGTGGGCGAGGCGGACATTGTGGCCGTGCACGACGGGGCGCGGTGCTTCGTCAAGCCGGAGATCATTCGCGCCTGCGTGAAGAAAGCACAAGAGACGGGCGCCGCCGCAGCGGGCGTGAGAACGCGCGACACGATTAAGGTGACGGACGGCGACACGATTTTAGAAACGCTGGACCGCAGCCGGTTGGTGAATATTCAAACGCCGCAGGTGTTTAAATACGATCTGCTCAAAAAAGCGCACAAAGCGGCTGCCGCCGATGGGTTTATCGGCACGGACGACTGCGGGCTGGTGGAGCGGCTCGGCATGCCGGTCAGCTTTGTGGAAGCGGGGGCCGACAATATCAAGATCACCACGCAGGAGGATATCATGCTCGGACGCATGATTGCGGGGGAAACGACCCGCACCGGAACGGGATATGACGCGCATAAGCTCGTGGAGGGCAGGCCGCTGGTGCTCGGCGGCGTGACGATTCCGCATACGCAGGGGCTGCTGGGGCACAGCGACGCAGATGTGCTGCTGCACGCGATTATGGACGCGATGCTCGGCGCGGCGGCTCTCGGAGACATCGGCAAGCACTTTCCATGCACGGATGAGTTCAAGGACGCGGACAGCCTTGATCTGCTCGCGCGAACAAAGGAACTATTAGCCGAGAATGGCTTTTCAGTGGTGAATATAGACGCGACGTTGATTATGCAGCGGCCTAAAATCGCGCCGTATATTGATGAGATGCGGGCGAATATTGCTAATACGCTTGGGATAGAGATCAGTACCGTGGGCGTGAAGGCCACGACGACGGAGGGCATGGGCTTTGAAGGGCGCGGGGAAGGTGCGAGCGCGATGGCGAGCGCGACGATAGTGGGATAGAGGCCAAAAGTTATCTTACCTACTAATGTATTGCACTACAAAAAGCAGTAATGCTTGATGCTAAAAATGATGCAACCAAAATAAACACAACGCGAATAATTATTCTGCTCAATCCTCTTTGTTGTTCTTTTATCTTTCTGCTGTATATAAATAACCCGATATATGCTGGCATTGGCGTCAATAAACCAAAACCGATTGCGATATTGCTTTTTGGAATAATACAAAACACATTTGTTAGTATTAGAAAAGCTAAACATAGAATAACGCCGCATAGAATTAATATGCAAACAATTTTATATTTTAATATCTCCATTGCATACCTCACTATTCCTCATAAATATGACTTTAAAAAATAACGGTAACGATGGGGGCTGTATTAATTTATTCCTACACCAAACTTTTTCTGAAACCATTCATCCGCGATGTTTTCCATATGACGCTTTGATAACTCGGTATAAATGTTTCTGCACATCTCACGAAAATCTTTTATCTCATACGTTATCTCGTATTTGAATGCTTTTGCATATATGGTTGTTTTCTCCGTAAGAGGGCCGTGTTTATAGTGCTCAATCTTTTTAATATCTTTGAAGAATACTTCAATAATCCTTTTTCTGTATTCTATAATAAGCGAATCCGTGTTGACCGTAACACTTTTTATATTCTTTGGATTGAAAAATTGCTTAATCCCAAATATGACTACACCTATCATATATACCGTTAAAATGATGCCAACTGCAAGGCTTTCGTTCCACATAAAAACAACAGTAATTATAGCAAGCACAGAAAAGACCATTAATAAGGCTGATATAAGTATGTAATTAATCTTATACTTGTTGTTCATAAATTAAGTCCTGATTCTTGTTAATAGCTTTAACCGATTTGATAACATAACCATATTAATCCATCTTTCATATACTGTCAAAATAAAGCCGTTTCCCCATACATTCTCTGCCCATCCTCCCCAAACGGTATAATGCTTGATTTTTTTGTCGATATATATAATAATGTTCGAAGCGAAACGCTTTAGGAGAAAACAATATGGATTTACTGCAAATAGAAAAAAAGTGGCAAAGCAAATGGGAGAAAACGAAGCTTTACAGCTTCGATAAATCCCGCGTTGATAAGAAAAAATATATCCTCGAGATGTTCTCTTACCCCTCGGGTGCTCGGCTGCACCTCGGGCACTGGTATAACTACGGCTTAACCGACTCCTACGCGCGCTTCATGCGCATGAAAGGCTATGAAATATTCCAGCCGATGGGTTTCGATGCCTTTGGACTGCCCGCCGAAAACTATGCGATTAAAACAGGCATTCACCCGGAAGATTCCACGCTGAAAAACATTGAAACCATGGAAAAGCAACTGCAGGCCATGGGCGCGATGTTCGACTGGGACTACGAGATCAAAACCTGCATGCCGGATTACTACCGCTGGACGCAGTGGTGCTTTTTGCAGCTGTATAAAAACGGCCTTGCCTACCGCAAGCAGGCACCCGTGAACTGGTGCGAAAGCTGCAACACCGTGCTCGCCAACGAGCAGGTGGTAGACGGCGGCTGCGAACGCTGCGGCACGCCCGTGGTGCGCAAAAACCTAACGCAGTGGTTCTTCAAAATCACCGATTACGCTGAGCGTTTATTACAGAACTTAGACGGCCTCGACTGGCCCGAAAAAACAAAGATGATGCAGCGCAACTGGATCGGCAAATCAACAGGCGGCGAGATCACGTTCGCGCTGGAAAACGGCGAAAGCTTCACCGTTTTTACCACGCGCGCCGATACGCTTTATGGCTGCACCTACGCGGTGCTCGCGCCCGAGCACCCGCTCACGCTGAAGATTGCAACGGACGCACAGAAAGCCGCCGTTGAAGAGTATATCGCCTACGCCGCAAAAGCCAGCGAGATTGACCGGCTCTCAACCACACGTGAAAAAACGGGCGTGTTCACAGGCGCTTATGCGATCAACCCGGTGAACGGACGGCGCATCCCCGTGTACACGGCCGATTATGTGCTCGCCACGTATGGCACGGGTGCTGTGATGGCCGTGCCCGCGCACGACGACAGAGACTTCGAATTCGCGACAAAATACGGCCTGCCGATTGAGCGCGTGGTGAAAGGGCGCGAGGGAGAGGATGACACGCTGCCGTATACCGAGTATGGCATTCTGGTGAACAGCGAGGAATTCGACGGCCTTGCTGTTGAAGACGGCAAAAAAGCGATTATCGAGAAGCTCAAAACCCAAGGCAAGGGCGATTTTAAAATCAACTACCGCCTGAGAGACTGGCTGATTTCGCGCCAGCGCTATTGGGGCGCGCCGATTCCGGTGGTTTACTGCGACACCTGCGGCGAAGTGCCTGTGCCGGAGGATCAGCTGCCCGTGCGCCTGCCGTACGACGTGGACTTCACGCCGGACGGCACCTCACCGCTGCTCAAATCCGAGAGCTTTATGCACACCACGTGCCCCAAGTGCGGCGGCAAAGCCGTACGCGATGCCGACACGATGGATACTTTCGTGTGTTCCTCATGGTATTTCCTGCGCTATCCGGACAGCAAAAACGATCAGCAGGCGTTTGATACCGACTGGATTAACAAAATGCTGCCCGTCGATACGTATGTGGGCGGTGCGGAACACGCGTGCATGCATCTGCTCTACGCGCGCTTCTTTACAATGGCGCTGCACGACATGGGCTATGTTGATTTCGATGAACCGTTCAAGCGGCTGGTGCATCAGGGCGTGATACTCGGCCCCGACGGCGCGCGCATGAGCAAATCGCGCGGCAACGTGATTTCGCCCGACGAATACATTCAAAAATACGGCAGCGATGTGCTGCGTACTTACCTGGGCTTTGGCTTCTCGTATATTGAGGGCGGCCCGTGGAACGTGGACGGTTTAAAGGCCGTGCACCGGTTCTTAGAGCGCGTCGAGCGCATTGTATTGCGCCTGAAAGACGTGAAAGCCACCAGCGATGAAGGCAAAAAAGAGTTGCTGTACGCGCAGAACTACGCGATTAAACACGTGTCTGCCGACATCGAAGCCTTCTCGTTCAACACGGCGATTGCGCGGCTGATGGAGTTCACCAACGCGCTGAACAAATACCTTGATGCGTCGCCGGACGAAGCCGTTTCGGCTGATGCCGCAAGCACGCTGGTTAGGCTGATTGCGCCGTTTGCGCCGCACTTCGCGGAAGAGCTGTGGGAAACGCTCGGCGGCACCGACTCGGTGTTCAATCAGGCTTATCCTGTTTGCGATGAAAGCGCGCTCGTGATGGATATCATCGAGATGCCGCTGCAGATTAACGGCAAGGTGCGCGGTAAGTTCAACGTTTCATCGTCGGCCACCGCGCAGGATATTGAAGCACAGATTATGAACACCCCCGAACTCACGGCGCTGTTCGACGGCAAAACGGTGAGAAAGACGATCATCATCCCCGGCAAAATCGCCAACATCGTGGTGGGGTAAAGTCAACGGATAAAATACCATATAGAGTGAACGATAAAGCGGCAATCATCGGTTGCCGCTTTTATATTTGTAATAGGTTATATTGCGATATATAAGAATAGAAAAGTCCTTTACGTCGTGGGAGCGAAGCGACGACTACGAAGTCTATGGGGTATTGGTAACAGTGGCAGTTGACCGTATTTATCTCTGCTTCTTTCAGCGATACAGCAGGCGCGAAATCAGCCATTGAGAAGGTACTCGAATTAAGCAACGTTTACTTATACGGTAAACCAACGGTTGCCGCTTTTGCTTCACTGTGGTAAAATGCTTCGGTCAGGCAAAAAGCCGCGACGGACAGTTCGAAACCATCCTGTCCATAAACAAAACTAGGAGGCCGGATACAACGTCCGGGCGGATGCCGCAAAGGCATCTGCAAACATATTACCAATGAACAAAAAACGTATCACGCCGCGCTTCATGGCCGAAGCCGGCATCATCGCCGCGCTTTATTTTGCGCTCACCATAGCCAGCATTCCGTTAAGCTATATGACACCGCAGGTGCGCATCTCCGAAGCGCTCTGTGTGCTGCCGCTTTTCACGCCCGCAGCCATACCCGGGCTGTTTATCGGCTGCTTGCTTTCAAACCTTGCGGGCAGCCCCTTGGGGCCTTACGACATTTTGTTCGGCTCTTTAGCCACGCTGGCCGCCGCTGTTTGTGCGCGTTACATTCGCCCAAAATGGCTCGTGCCGCTGCCGGCCGTGGTGATCAACGCGTTTGTGGTGGCTGCCGTTTTGCAGCATTACCTCGGCATTTTTTACTGGGAATCGGTGCTTTGGGTGGCCGCGGGTCAATTGATTGCCTGCTATGGCCTTGGCCTGCCGCTGCTGCTTGCATTGAACAAGCACAAAGACAAGCTTTTCAGACGCAGCTATTTTTTAAGAAACGAGAATTAGCACACATTGCATGTATGAAAAAAAGTGATGAACGGCAGCAATATCGTTCGCATTCGTGTCACCGAACAACAGCTTTGTGGCCGCAAGCGGTTTTTCTGTTTAGAAAACCGCTTGTTTATTTTCGTGTTTTAAAGGGTTTTCGTTTTTTTCATCGAAATGATTAAATGCTAATTCCCCCTTATCATTTCAATGATTGGCAGCGGTGGTGTAATGGATGTTTATCTGGCGCGTCAACCCATTTTCAATAAGAACCAGAAGCTATATGGTTATGAGCTGTTTTACCGCAGCAGTCAGATCAACAACTTTAACTGCGAAGACGGTGACAAAGCATCCTGCGATGTGATCATGAACTGCTTTCATCTGATCGGTATCGAAAATATCACCGGCGGTAAAAAAGCTTTTATTAACTTTACCGACAGCTTGATTAAAGAAGACATTGCCACACTTCTGCCGCAGAAAGACCTTGTCATTGAGATTCTTGAAACGGTTCAGCCATGTGTTGATCTTGTTATAAGCTGCAGCGACCTGAAAAACAAAGGCTACACGATCGCGCTCGACGATTTTGTATTCAACGAAGAGTATATGCCGCTTATCGCAATGGCGGACATCATTAAGGTGGATTTTTTAAGCACGCCGCCTCATATCAAAGAATCGCTGGTGAACTCTCTGAAAAACCGCAACATCAAGTTTCTCGCGGAAAAGATTGAAACGCGAGAACAATTCGAGCAGGCAAAAAAGTGGGGCTATTCGTTGTTTCAAGGGTACTTTTTCAGCAAACCCGTCATCATGGCTGTAAACGACGTTTCACCGATTAAGCTGAATTATATGCAGCTGATTCAAAAAGCAAACGCGGCGGACTTTGATTTCGAGCAAATTGCCGAAATCGTCTCGAGAGACGTTTCGCTGTCGTATAAGCTGCTGCGTATGGTGAATTCAGCGGCTTTCGGGCTGAGAACACGGGTGAAATCGGTCAGGCAGGCGCTGGTGCTGCTCGGCTCGGAAGAGATTAAAAAGTGGGTATCGCTGATAGCCATACGCGGAATAGGAGACGATCAACCCGAAGAGGTTATCACCACGTCTTTGGTAAGAGCACGGTTTCTAGAGCAGCTTTCGGTGATTTATAACAAAGCCGCACGTCATGACGAGTGCTTTTTAACCGGTCTTTTTTCCACGCTCGATGTGCTGATGAACCGCCCGATGGCCGAGATACTCAAAGAAATTGCGGTCACTGATGAAATTGTGGATGCGCTGATCCGTAAGGAAGGGCGCATGGGCCGTGCGTATGATCTGGTACTCGCATACGAAAAAGCAAACTGGGACAGCGTTGAGCAGCTTTGCGGCAAGCTTGGATTTGATACCGGCAGAGTTTCGGATATTTACATTGAGGCGCTTGGCTGGAGCCATCAGCTCGAAACCGAAATTCGTTTTCAGAGCTGATCATCACGTATTCGTTTATTAATTTTATTGTATCGCCAAGCATACAGCATGACTGCAGTTAAATCATCGGCTGTTGATTGCAGATTAAAGAAGCAAGTATTCTCATCAGCTGAGCCATCCGCTAACGAACATATGCATGTGAGCGTCATCTTCCGGCAGTTAAAATTATAATATGTCGGAACATCTAGTTTTAACTTTTTTTATGCCATCTCTATCGGCATACCGCATAACCACCCGTGCGTATACATAAGGGATCACAAGTAATTCGAGGTTCCGAATGTATCTAATCAGCGGTATCATTGGCAGTGTCATCGGCGCGGTGGGCACCATTATCGGCGGGCTTTTGGCCCTGCTGATCGGCAAACGCATCAAAGAGCCGCGGCCTTTTCTGGCGTTTGCGGGCGGTATGATGGTGGCTGTCGTTTTTTTTGATATGCTGCTGGAAAGCGAAGAGCTCGGAGGGCTGGTGCGAATGTGCGTCGGCGCATCGGCTGGCGGCGTTTTTTTTGCGCTGGCAGACCCGTTGATTAACCATAGCGAGGAACCATCGCTCTATTCCACAGGGATTCTTGTTCTCGTTGGTATCGCGCTGCACAACTTGCCCGAAGGGCTGGCGGTGGGGTCGTCTCTGGTGGAAAGCCGTGAGATGGCACTCTCGCTCTCGTTGCTGATGCTTGTGCACGATATCCCCGAGGGTGTTGTGGTGTGCCTGCCTCTTCGCATGTCCGGCATGAAAGTACGACGTATCTTTTTTCTCGCAATGCTGACCGCGCTGCCCACGGCGGCCGGCGCAGTCATCGGCACGGCAATCGGCAGCATTTCCAGGGAAATGATCTCGTTCTGCATCGCTTTTGCGGGCGGTGCCATGCTGTATATCTCACTGAAAGAATTGATCCCCGCAGCGGGCAAACACAAGGTGTTCTGGTCGCTCTTCGGCGTTTGCTTCGGTTTTTTTATGACGATACTGGTTTAACCGATTCCGACACCGTGCCCCCGGCAACCGTATAGCTCTTGGCGTGGGCACATTTTAACGGCACGGCTGTGGTGATGAAGCACTGCGCACCCTTGATGCGTTCGAGCAGCGCCGACTGGCGCGAAACGTCCAGCTCGGAGAAAACGTCGTCGAGCAGCAGCACCGGGCTCTCGCCGAAATCCGTCCGCGCAATTTCAAACGTGGCAATTTTCAGCGACAGCATCGCCGTTCTTATCTGCCCCTGAGACGAATAGGCTTTAATTTCGCCGCCGTTCAGCGCCACCGCCAAATCTTCGCGATGCGGCCCGTACAAACTGAAGCCCTGCTCAATCTCGGACGTCAGCGATTTGTCCATTCTTTCAAACAGCGCCGAGCGGATATCCTCACCGCCCACGCTTCTTTTGTATTTAATGCTCAAGGTTTCACCCGCCGCAAGATCGTGATGAACCGTACGGCTGATATCATTAAGCCGCTGCAAAAACGCCTGCCGCGTGCTGATAATGCGCGCGCCGTGGTCGGCCAGCTGCTCGTTGAATATGGTGATGAGCTTTTTCAGCTGATGCTCGGCCATACGCGATTTCAGCAGCGCGTTTTTTTGCGCGAGCGCTTTGCCGTATTCAAGCAGCTCATAAAAATAAGCAGGCCTCAGCTTGGATATCTCCATATCGATAAACCGGCGGCGCAGTGACGGTGACTCCTTAAGCACCTTTAAATCTTCGGGTGAAAACACCACCGCGATAAAATTGCCGAACAGCTCGCCCATTTTTTTAACAGGCTGGCCGTTTATTTTGAGGCTCTTCTTTTCAAGAACGGACAACAGCGCCTCCACCGAGAGCTGCCCTTGATTTTTGACAATGCCGCCTTTGATATACGCAGATTGCGTACCGTCTTTGATGCACTCCGCTTCCTTCTGCGTACGGAACGATTTGCCCATACTCAAAAAACCCACGGCTTCGAGCACATTCGTTTTGCCTGCGGCATTTTTGCCCTGCAAAATGTTGATACCGTCGCTAAATGTTGCGCTTAAGGTTTCGTAGCTGCGAAAGTTTTTGAGCACAAGGCTGCTTACATGCATAAACGTCTCCTAAATAAAATACGTGTAATACCAAACCGCGCCCCAAACGTTCACGGCTATGCCGAGCACGGCCAGCGCGGCGGGCAGCACTAACTGCCTGCCCAAATGAACCTCGGGCGCATCCTCACCGATGATCAGCAGCGCAAACGGCAGCATATCCACAAGATATCGGCATCCAAATTGCCATCCCCCCATAGTCTTGTGGGAGAGCACCATCACAAGATGCGCAGTGAAGGTAAGAAGCCAAATGACACGCACTGTGTTCAAGCGCTTTTGAAACAGCCTGACAGCCAGCAGGATAAACGCCGGATTCACAAGGAAAAACAGCGTGCCGTTAAATTCCGGCCAAAACCGCTCTCCGCCCGGCAGCTTTAATATCTCGAGGAAATTTCCCGGGACATAATCAAGCGAAAACTGCGGCGTGTATAAAAACTCCGGTAAATAATTGTGGCCGAACTCAAACGGATTGTCAAACCGGATTACGTTATAAACGGCTGCCAAAATGCCAACCGCCGCAAGCGGCAGTACATATTTAATTGATCGAACAAGTGTTCGCATCATGCTGACGTCCTTGATTTTTTGGATCAGCAGATAATAGAGCAGCGGTGCATAAACAACATTCATCGGGCGGCACGCAAACGCAAGGCCAAGGCTGAAAAATGAAAAAGCCCAAGCGGCCTTTTTTTGGCTGTCCATAAGGAATATCGCCAGCGTGAGAAAGAAAAACCCTTGTGTTTGCGCCGAGAACCACACCCAGCCCGTCAGCGACATGTAAAAAAGGTTGGAGCCGAGCGTGAGCAGCAGCCCAACCAGCGAGGCATACAGCCCGTCAAAACCGCGCCGCATCATATAGCGGTAAATCAGCACGAACGATAAAAACCCGAAAAGCGTGTTCACAAGGTTGTCCGGCGTGTTCATGCCGAAAAACGGCACGAGGAGAAACTGAATGACGCTCGGGAACGGCGGAAAGCTCACATAATAGTGGCCGTCGTACCACGCCAGCTCAAGCCACGAGATGTTTTCAGGCAAGCTGATTTTGCCGTTCCACCACGCCGCCGCCTGCCGCGTGTACGAATCGTAATCGCAATGCGAGAAAATGCCCTGCCCCAGCACGCGGTACATGATGATATATGCACACACAAGCAGCCCCGCCGCGATAATGAAGTGGTATGTGATGCGCTCATTCTTATCGTTCATATTGCCGTTATTTTATCATGCGTGCTCTGTCTTAAGCAATGCGGATTTGCTGTGATCAGCTTTGTGAGTATTCTTCTCTGAACCGGGAAATCTCCTCATCGCTGAAACCGAGCGTGCGCAACAACGCTGTGTGCGCGAGAGGTGATTGCTTCTCAAAGCTCTGATGCCATTTTATCGTCGTATCGTTATCGATGCCGGCTTCCATAAGTATCTTTTTCCACATCTGCCTGTTGAGTCTTTTGGTTTTGAGATCACCGCGGCTTAACAGCTTAATGATCACAGCCTGCTGGTCTTTAATGGTTTGGATCTGTGAATTGAGTTCGTTGAGCCGCTTTAGCAGCAGCGACGACACATCCGTCTCATTATAATCAATGTGTTTTTGAATATCCGCCAACGGTATCCCGGCCTCCCGCAGATCCATAATCGCGGTCAATCTGCCTAAATCGTCATCGGAATACAGGCGGTATCCGTTTTCTGCGCGCTTTGCGGGAGAGATAAGCCCAATGCGCTCATAGTAAAGCAGGGCCGTTCGTGAAATTCCGAATTTTTTAGCAGCCGCGCCCACTGTCAGCATAAGCATCTCCTCGAAAATGGTGTTGACCTGTCTATAACTTTATAGTTTATCATCGTCAGTATAACCATAACAAAGGAGGATGTAAACAATGAAAACAAACCCGAACGCTGTCAGAATCGTTAAATCTGCCACCATGTTGCTTAAGGGGGACGCGACAACGGTGTTTTCGCTGCTGTGCCCCGCGAAAGAGGCAGACTGGATTAAGGAATGGGTGGACATCTGTACGATTGTATATACGAAGTCGGGCATTGCCGAGGAAGCCTGCGTTTTTGAAACGGATGTGCCCGATGAAGGGCATTCGCTTTGGATCTGCAGCCATTACGACGCAGGTAAATGCACCATAACATATATTAAGCACATCGTCGGCAAGGCTGTTGTTAAATGGGATATGCATGTTCGCGATACGGCGGATGGCAGCGCGATTGACAGTGTTTATAACATGACAAGCTTAAGCGAAGAAGGCGTTGCGTTCTTGAAAAATTATGATGAGACTTTTTTCTCCGTTTTGATGGATGGCCTACAAAAGCAGATCAATGATTATGTGACGAAATAAGAATACGGCCTGATAAATCTTTCAGCTTCATTTTAATGAAAGCATTGCTACCGACTAGCGACTGATTGGGTGCTCTCAAATACCCCCTCATCCGGCGCTTCGCGCCACCTTCCCCCTCGGGGGAAGGCTTATTATTGATATTTGTTGATATGCAAAAAGCGTTCCGCAGCTTTTACCACAGAACGCTTCTTATTCTTCATTCTTAATTTTTAATTGTTCTTTATATAAATGTGCGTGCTCGCGGCCTTGCCCGAGAGAATATCAGAAAGGCGGCTGGCGGCACTCGCAATATACACGTGGGTGCCGGCCTTGGCGGGGTCCAGCGAGTATTTCAGCTTTGCGCCCGCGCCCTGCGCGCCCGCGCGCGACGCACCATAACAGCAGCTAATCGCGTTTTGCACGTTTTCCTCCAGCTCCTCAGGGCTGCGGCCCGAAATTTCTTTGATCAGCGTCGACGGGTCTTTGGGGTCTTGATAAATGCCGTCAACCGAGGTTAATATGATCAGCGTTTTGGCCTTCACCAGCATTGCAATTACCGCAGCAGTTTCGTCGTTGTCCACGCATTCCACCACGTTCACACCGCCGTTGCCTATCTTTTTCAGCTCCATCTTGCGGTTTTCTTCACTGGAGACGGGGTCGTTGTAATTGATAATCGGTATGGCTCCCTGTGACGGGGCGCGGCTTAGCAGCTTTAAAATATGCTCTCTTTTTTCGGCATCGTTAAAATGGCTGTGCTCCACCAGCACCTGCCGCACCGAGTACTGCGGGCTGATAAACTGACGGTAGTTTTCCATCAGTATCGACTGCCCCTGTGCGCTGTAATCCGTTTTAATATCCTCCATATCGCCGCCAAGCTCTCTGCCGTTTCGTTTGATGTAATCGATTCGGCCGATCTCCGTTGCGCCCGAGCTCACCAGCAGCATACCGGGCCGCATTGAATTGCCCAGCCGCGAGAATATATTGTAATCCAAATCGCCGTCCTCTTGACGGATCAGCGCCATCGACCCTATTTTAACGACGATATCATATGCACTATGCAAAAGCGTCACTGCTCCTATCCTTGGTCACTTCAATATCGATACCAGTATAATCACACAGTCTGTAAATGTAAAGCGCCGTTCAGTGTGTATAGTCGATGATAAAAATGTCATCGCCCACCGCGGCAGCCACTGCGTCTCGCATTTTTTTGGCAAACGGGCACGCAAACCCAATCGGGGTGCCCTTGGCTATGCATGACGCAAACGCAATGCCCTGTGCCCCGCGCCTCACCATTTCCTGCGCCCGGGTCACGGCCTTTTTGCCGGGGCATCCGCCGCAGGTGTTTATGCCGATCACCTCAATATCTCCTTCAATACATTCAAACGCGCCCTTTTTTTCCTTTGCGAACAATAAATCCGTCGTGGCGGGGCACATGTCCTCTGTCTGCAAACAGCGAATGATGCCTATTTTCATATAACCTCCTATTTATCGACGCACTATTTTATACAAAATCAATGCGGCAATTATCGCCCAAACCGCGATAATGGGCAGCGCGAAGTACCACTTTTTCGGTCTGCCGGTTTGCCACATGTTTTGGGCCTGCGCTTCGCACTCGTCCATAATCTTTTTGGGGATCAGCTTGATAGACAGCGCAATCAGCAAAGGCAGAATGATGATGTCGTCAAGAAGCCCCAGTATCGGAACGAAATCAGGAATCAAGTCGATGGGCGAGAGCGCATATCCAACGGTGATGCCCACGGCGATTTTGGCTGCCAAAGGGGTATCTTTTCTTTTTAAAGCAACATATAATGCCGCTATTTTCGTTTTCAGCTGCTTTGCTTTTTCTTTTAACTTCAATTGCTCACTTCATTCAATCATTTCTGTCGGCCTGTTCACACCAGTTTTATTATAACAAAAAACAGAGGCCTGTTTAAAGGCCTCTGTTCTTCTATTCGAATTACGCTGTTGCTTCGGGTGCCTCTTCTGCCGCCACTTTCGGCGGCTTCGGCGGCGCGATCAGCATTTTCTTTTTCTCCAGCCGCACCATGATCACTATATAAACGACCATCGCCACGATAAATCCAGCACCGCCGATATACCCCGTGGGCGCAGGCCCCGTAAACGGGTTCACCGCATTGGCATTCGGTAAAAACATCAGCCCGGTGGCCGCGAGGCCGTTCAGCGACGCATGTGCAATGGCAGCGGGCAGGCAGCTGCGCGTCCTCAGCGATACATATGAGAAAAAGGTCCCCATTGCAATGCAGAAGCCGCACATCGCAAGAATGCCAAGATACGGATAACCCTCATACCCAAACCCATAGTTGTGCCCGATGATGATGGTGAGCGGTGCATGCCACAAGCCCCATATCACGCCGCTTAACAGCACGGTGGGGATTATGCTCATCTCCTCGGAAAGCTTGGGCACCAGATAGCCGCGCCAGCCCCATTCCTCGCCTGTGGTGTTGAGAATATTGACGATCGGAGAAATCACCACACCCCCCAATATCTGAATGATCATCAGCGCCCGCATAGCTTCGGGATTAAATTGAATCCCCTTAGCCGCGGTCGATTGCGCGATGATGCCCATGTTCGCGTCAAACATTAGCGGGTTGAGCAAAAAGTAAAGCGCCGTACCCGCGAAAATCAACCCGGCGGGCAGCAGCCAAGCCAGAATATAATAGCGGATATGCCCTTTGAAGTTGGGCAGAATCCAAGCGTCTTTAAAGCCTTCCTTCGTCACAAGCCGCGTGAACACCACGCCAAGCGACGGGATGAACATCACCGCACCCACCAGCAGCGTAAACACCGGCGCAACCGCCGCATTGTCTTTGAGTCCGCCGATCACAAGAATCTCAAATGCGTACGTCACCAAAAATGTAAACCCGAGAAATATGGCAATTCGTTTGCCTGTCGTCATGTTCTTCACAATTCTGCCTCCTTTTATTTTATCTTTACAGCCGTGCCGTAGGCAATCACTTCGGCCGCGCTCTGCATGATGGATGCCGATGCATAACGGATATTGATCACCGCATCGGCTCCCAGCTGCTGCGCTTCGTCCACCATACGCTTCACCGCAATTTGGCGCGCTTCGTTCAGCATCTCGGTATAACTCTTGATCTCGCCGCCCACCAGCGTTTTCATGCCGGCCATAAAATCCTTGCCAAAATGCTTTGACATCACCACATTGCCTTTTACTATACCCAGCGACTCAATAATATCTTTTCCGGGAATATAGTCAATATTTAGCAGCAACATTCTCTTCGCCCTCTTTAATTTCTTTCATTCTTTGTTTAAGCGCTAGCAACACACCAACGATCACCGCCGCGGGAATAAGCAGTATCAAAGCCGCAACGATTCCCGGCACATGGTCGGTAATAAACGCCCAAAGCAGTACGCCCGTCACGGCTGCCATAATGACGATAATCACAAACGCCGCCACTGCTGCCGTATAACGCTGCTTTTTATCTGCGCCGATATTCGTAAACCGCGTCCCTTGCTGCTCCAACCTTTCCATCTGCTCGAGATATATGTCAGGGTTTAAGACGTCGAGTGGCTGCGCATCATCAGCCATTTGCAAACAGAGCTGTTTGGTATAGTTAAGGTTTACGCTGTCGCGTTCGAGTTTAATCAAATGCCTTCTGAGCGCATCCTCGGTGGTGAAAATACCCTTTTGAATATTCTGAATTTCTTCAATCGGCATCGCAAGCTTTCGCAGCAGCTTTATTTTTTTCAGCATCAGCACATCTTGGTCATCATAGTCGCGGTACCCGTTCGACGTGTTTCGGCCGGGAGCCAACAAACCTTCTTTTTCGTAAAACCGGATATTTCTTTTGGTAATGCCGACGAAGCGTTCCACCTCGTTAATTTTCATATGACCCCCCTTGCTTTGTTTCATTGTATACCTTCTACCAAGGGGAAGGTCAATAGCCGCATTAAAAAAAGAACTCAAATCACCCTCTTCGAACTTGAAAGGATTTCCGGGTTGATTTTTCAATGCGGGTTTGATATCCTTGAGCAAGAAAAGTTCTTTCTAAATCAGTTTTTCCGATGACATCGTATGACTTACATGAAGAAGGGAAAATCATTATGACAGTTGCAATCGGCGGAGACCACGGCGCATTTGAACTGAAATCGCAAGTGATCGCGCATCTGCAAAAACGCGGCATAAAAACTCTGGACATGGGGGCATACGATACAACCTCTTCCGACTATCCGGATTACGCGCCGCCGGTATGCAAGGCCGTTCTTGCGGGCGAAGCAGATCTTGGCATTGTGATTTGCGGAACAGGAATCGGCATTTCAATTTCGGCAAACAAAATTGACGGCATACGCTGCGCGCTGCTCGGCGATACCTTCTCGGCAAAAATGGCACGTGAACACAACGACGCGAATGTGATGGCCATCGGCGCACGGGTGCTGGGCGTTGGGCTTGCTCTGGAAATTGTGGATGCATTTTTAGACACCGACTTTTCCCATGACGAGAGACACAGCCGCAGAATTAAAAAAATTATGGACTTGGAGAAACGTTAATCGTTTCTTTTTTTGCTATTTGGTTTATTTTCAGATAGGCGTATCTTTATCACCTTTCAAATATTGGGTAAACTTAACCTATAACAATATCGGAGGAATACAATGGGTAAATTAGTCGTGATGGATCACCCGCTCATTCAGCATAAAATTTCGCTGATTCGGGATAAACAAACAGGAACAAGAGATTTCCGTCTGCTCGTTGAAGAAATAGCGATGCTGATGGGTTATGAGGTGACGCGCGACCTCCCCTTAAAGGAAGTTGAAATTGAAACCCCGGTCGCCAAAGCCAAAACCAAGGTGATTTCCGGCAAAACGATCGGCATCGTTCCGATACTGCGCGCGGGCCTTGGCATGGTGAACGGCATTCTATCGCTGGTTCCCGCCGCAAAGGTTGGGCACATCGGGTTATACCGCGACCCCGAAACGCTGCAGCCGGTGGAATATTATTGCAAGCTGCCCACAGACGCATCCGAGCGCGATCTGATCATCGTAGACCCGATGCTCGCAACGGGCGGCAGCGCCAACGGCGCCATCACGCTGCTTAAAGAACGCGGCGTAAAGAACATTAAGCTCGTCTGCCTCATTGCCGCCCCCGAGGGCATCGCAGCCGTGCAAAAAGAGCATGAAGATGTGGATATTTTTGTGGGCGCCGTCGATGAAAAGCTGAACGATCATGGCTATATTATCCCAGGGCTCGGAGACGCGGGCGACAGGCTGTTCGGAACAAAATAGCTCTTTAATAGAAAGGATAAGCTTATGGCTCTTGACGTTTTGACGCAAATCAAAGCAGCCGAACAAACAGCGCAGGAAACAAGACGTAACGCTGCGGCGATGGCAAAAGATATGATCAAGCTTGCCGAGCATGAAAACGCGTCGTATAAGGAACAGATGATCGCCCGGGCGAAAGCGAATTCAGCGCAGATGGTTGCCAACGGTTTACAAGCTTCCAAGAATAAGCTGGACGCCTTGCAGGCGCAGCGGCTCAAGAGCTGCGACGCTTTGCAGCAAAGCGCTGCCGCCAAACTTGAACAGGCAGCCGATATTTTAATTAAGAGGATACTGAACTAAAATGGCATTGCTGAAGATCAAAAAAGCATCGCTCATCGCGCATGCCACATCAAGATCAGCGGTAATGAAATTGCTGCAGGAGATTGGCGCAGTTGAAATAACGGCGGCAAAGCTGGAAGACATAAACGTGGCTTCAGCCTCTGTTTCTTTGTCTGATTTGGAAATAAGGCTTGCTGATGTGCGCGAAGCGCTGGCTTTGTTAAAGAGATTTGACGAGAACAAAGCCGGTTTTTTAACGCCCAAACCGGCGATATCCCGCAGCGAGCTTAAAAATATGACCGATCGTTTCAACGAAACGGATGCGGTGATTGCACGCGTAAAGCAATACATCACAGATATCGCTGCGCTGAAAGCCCAAAGGCAGCGGCTGAATGTACGTATCGCGCAGATTGCGCCGTTTGAGCGCTTCGATGCACCGCTTGAAACCGTCGGAACCGCACGCTTTACCACCTCAATGCTCGGCACCATACCGAATACCGCAGCCGAGAAATATGAACAGTTGACCCAAAGCTACGCGGACAACGCGTATTTTGAAACTGTTGACGACTCTTCTTGCGCGATATATATTGTGATGTCGCTCGACATGGCCGAAGTGATCACGGCCGAGCTCAAATCTCTGGGCTTTACCGAAGCCTACACAAAGGACCTTATCGGAACACCCAGCGATTTGATTTTGGGTTTCCGCGAAAAAATCAATGAAATTAACAGCAAAATTGCGGAACGCGAAGAAGATGCCAAAACATTCATTGAACACAACGCCTTGCTGCAGGCGCTTGAAGATTTCCTTTTGAATGAAATTGACCGCGAGCGCAGCATTGAAAAACTCGGTGAAACCGGTGAAACCTTCATACTCGAAGGTTGGGTACTCGAGGAGGATCAGGACAGGCTTGAAAAAATGCTGAGCCAAACAGCTCCTGAAGCGTACATCACTTTCCGTGACCCTTTGGATGAGGAATCACCGCCCACAGCCGTTCGGAACAAAAAACTGGTGCAGCCGTTTGAGGCGATCACCAACCTGTATTCCGCGCCATCATACAGAGGCGTGGATCCGAATTTCATGATGTCAATCTTCTACTTCATAATATTCGGCATGATGATCGGAGACTTTGCTTACGGTGTTATTCTGACTATTGGGACATACCTCGTGCTGAGGCTTAAAAAGCCGACCGGCATGTTCCGCCAAGTAACCACTGTCATTATGATCTGCGGCATATCCACGGCCTTTTGGGGCTTGGTTTTCGGTACCATATTCAGCATTCCGGGCATTCCCGCTGTTCTCAACCCGCTGGAGGACGCGATGACGATGCTGATACTGTGCTTGGGCATTGGGGTCGTGCATCTGCTGTTTGGCCTGGGGATGGGTGTTTACGCCAATATCAAGCAGGGTAATATTTTCGGAGCGATATTTGACAACACGTCATGGATGTTTGTGCTCATCGGGGCGGTCATGCTGATACTGGGCGGAATTTGGGGTGTTGTCGGCACCTGCCTGATACTGGCGGGCGTGGCGATGCTGTTGGTTTCCCAAATACGGCTAAAGAAAAACGTATTTAAAGCGGTTACCGGCTGGCTGGGCGGATTATACGGCGCAACGGGATATCTCAGCGATGTTCTCTCCTATGCGCGTATCTTCGCGATGGGGCTGGCGACGTCAGTCATTGCAATGGTGTTCAATACCATTGCCGGACTGTTTTTCGGCAACATTGTGGGGTACATTATCGGCGCTGTCGTTATGACCGTTGGCCATGTGTTTAACATCGCGATCAATACGCTGGGCGCATTCGTACACACCGCAAGGCTGCAGTACATCGAGTTTTATTCCAAGTTTTACGAGACGGGCGGACACATGTTTGCGCCGCTCGGTATAAAGACAAAGAACTACAGGTTGGAGGATTAGCCTAACGCCTGAAGGATAATATGATCATTGAATGACGTTATAGGAGGATTCATTTTATGGAACTGTTCGGCGATTATTTTGGATTGGTGATTTCAACGGTGGGTGCGGCAATGGCAGCGACGCTGGCAGGTATCGGCTCGGCTAAAGGCGTAGGCATGGCAGGACAGGCTTCGGCGGGTCTTGTATCAGAAAGCCCAGAGCTTTTCGGGCGTGCGCTCGTTTTACAGGCACTGCCTGGTACGCAGGGTATCTACGGTCTGCTCGTGGCGTTCCTTATACTGCTTTATAACGGTGTCATATCCCCATTGGAGACACCTATTTCGGCAGCGCAGGGATTGGTATATTTCCTCGGTGCAATGCCAATTGCGTTCGTTGGTTATTCTTCAGCGATTGCGCAGGGCAAAACGGCTGTCTCAGGTATCGGCATGCTGGGTAAAAAGCCGGAAGAGTCCGGTAAAGCCATCACCATGGCCATCATGGTGGAAACATATGCTGTGTTGGCGCTGCTTGTTTCCATGCTGACGATTCTGCTGGGCGGAAACGCATTTAAAGGGTGATGGCATTGGCAGGAGCGGATAAGCTTATTGATAAAATCAACGGCGATGCGCAGCAGTACGCCGAAAAGCTTTGGCAAGATGCCGAAGACAAGAAGCGCATCATGCGGCAGGCTGTTGAACGCGAAATTGAAGACATAACGGCACAAATTGAGCGCAGCACGGCGGAAACTGTTAAGGAAAACGAGCGGCGGTTGGTTGCCGTTAACGACCTTGAATACAGAAAGCAGCTTTTGGCCGCCAAGCAGGTGATGATGGAAAAAGCCAAATCCCTCGCCATGCAAAAGCTCGTCGCGCTGCAGGATGATAAGTATCTTCAGTTAATGAAACAGCGGCTGATGGATTGTGCCGTTGGCGGCACGGGCGGTATTATCGTCTCAAAAAACGAAAAACGCATCAGCAAGGCGTTTCTTGATGATGTCAACAAATCGTTGAAAGCCGCATGTGGCACGGGCGAAATTAAAATGATGGATGAAAAACGCGATTTTCAAGGCGGCTTTGTTTATACAAACGGCGGTCTTGAAATCGATATGTCTCTCGAAACGCTGCTGAACGAAGCCTGGCAGCAAGGCGAGACGGATGTGGCCGCCGTTCTTTTTGGCGCGTGATAGGATGAATAATGTCTGAGAATTTAAGCAGCTACCCTTTTGCCTCAGCACTTGTGATGGCAATGGGCCCAAAGCTGATGACAAATGAAAAGCTGACACGGCTCATTGAAGCCAAGGATTTCGAGACGGCTCTGCGCCAGCTTTCGGAGTTTGGCTACGGCCAGCCCGCAACAGAATTCGAGGCCATGATTCAAAAGGAGCTCGAAGGTGCGGATGCGTTGCTCTTTAAGCTTTCTCCAAGCGAGGTTTTCACACGTATCGTGCATACCGAACGCGATTATCTCAACCTGAAGGTGCTGCTCAAGCTGCGGATGCGCAATCAGCCTCTTGACAGCGTTATGCTCAATCCCGGCAATATAAGCTTGGAAATGCTGCGGCGCGCTGTTTTGGAAAGCCACCATGTTGACCTGCCGGATCACATGAAAAAAGCGCTTCAATATATTGAAAGGCAGCTGGCCATGACGGCGGATGCGTCGGTTATCGGCGTGGCGCTGGATCGCGCCTACGCTAAGGAGATCCGTGATCTGGCGGCACAATTGAAAAATGAGCTCGTCACTGAGTATTTTACGGTGTATTTTGATTTGAGCAACATCATTGCGATGCTGCGCGTTCGCGCGGCGGGCTCGCCCAAAGAGACGTTTGACCGTGCCTTTTTAAAGGGCGGGCGCATTGAAAAGCGTACGCTGCTCGATGCATTTGATATGCCGGATGAAAGCGTGCTGAAGGCGGCAGGCCGAGGCGGCTATACCGCGATGCTCGCCGATGCGTTTGACGATTATTTGAAGACCGGAAGTTTGTATATGCTTGAAAAGAAAAGGGACGATATGCTGCTGTCGCTGCTCAAAGACCAGCGCTATGACATGTTCGGTATCGGCCCGCTTTTCGGATATTACATTGCCAAGCAGCGCGAAGCGGAAGCCGTGCGTACGGTGATGACGGCCAAGCAAGGCGGCATCGATGCGGATGTGGTGACCAAACGCCTGAAAGAGCTGTACTAGAGAGGATGTAAAATGAACAAGATTGGTGTCGTTGGCGATTCTGACAGCATCATCGGCTTTAAAACACTCGGTATTGATGTGTATCCGGCAACGGGCAGTGAGGTGACCGGCGTGTTAAACCGGCTTGCCACAAACGGCTACGCCATTATATTTGTGACCGAGCAGGCTGCCGAAACCGCCGCCGAAACGATAGACCGTTACAAAACATCACCGTTTCCCGCGATTATCCCGATACCGGGCAACCGCGGCACCACCGGCTTTGGCATGAAGGGTATCCACGCAAACGTAGAAAAGGCGATCGGCGCGGATATCCTCTTTAAAAACGAATAACCAAGCGCTTTTGATGCGCACATGATATCACACAGGAAGGAAGAGCTTATGGAAGGCAAAATCGTCAAGGTTTCCGGCCCCCTCATCGTCGCAAGCGGTTTGAAAGATTGTGAGATGTACGATGTGGTGAGGGTCTCCGGCCAGCAGCTGATCGGCGAAATCATTGAGCTGCGCGGCGACATGGCCTCAATTCAGGTATATGAGGAAACAAGCGGCCTCGGGCCGGGTGAACCGGTAACCCCCACAGGCAGCCCGCTTTCGGTGGAGCTGGCACCCGGGCTGATTGAATCGATATTCGATGGCATTCAGCGTCCGCTCGATAAAATCAGAGCACTGGCGGGAGACCGCATCACGCGCGGTATCAACGTCTCCCCGCTGGATCATGACAAAAAATGGACATTTGTACCGACCGCAAAAATAGGCGATACCGTCTCCGCGGGCGATATACTGGGGTATGTGCAGGAAACCACGCTCGTGAAGCATTATATCATGGTGCCGCCCGGCAAGCAGGGCACGGTTGAATGGGTTGCAGACGGGCAGGCCACCATCACAGAGCCGATTGCCAAGCTTAAAAACGGCGGCGAGACGCTTGATGTTGCGATGCTGCAAAAGTGGCCGGTACGCCGGGGACGTCCTTTTGCGGAAAAACTACCGCCGTCTGAACCGATGATCACGGGCCAGCGCGTCATCGATACGCTGTTTCCGGTGGCCAAGGGCGGTGTGGCGGCCGTGCCGGGACCGTTTGGCAGCGGCAAAACGGTCGTGCAGCATCAGCTCGCAAAATGGGCGGATGCGGACATCATCGTGTATGTGGGGTGCGGCGAGCGCGGCAACGAGATGACCGACGTGCTGATGGAGTTCCCCGAGCTTAAAGACCCGCGCAGCGGCGAACCGCTGATGAAGCGAACGGTGCTGATTGCGAACACATCGGACATGCCGGTGGCGGCGCGCGAAGCATCGATTTACACAGGCATCACGATTGCGGAGTATTTCCGCGACATGGGATACAAGGTGGCCATCATGGCCGATTCCACCTCGCGCTGGGCCGAGGCGCTGCGTGAAATGTCCGGCCGACTCGAAGAAATGCCGGGCGACGAAGGGTACCCCGCTTACCTGTCCTCGCGTCTCGCGGGCTTTTATGAGCGCGCTGGCATCGTGAAGGCCCTCGGCAGCGATGGGCGCGTCGGCGCGGTCACGGCCATCGGCGCGGTGTCGCCGCCGGGCGGTGATATTTCCGAGCCTGTTTCGCAGGCCACGCTGCGCATTGTCAAGGTATTCTGGGGGCTCAGCGCCCAGCTGGCTTACAAGCGCCACTTCCCCGCGATTGACTGGCTCACTTCCTATTCGCTTTATCTCGACCGTTTAACGGATTGGTTTGAAGCGAACGTGTCGCATGAATGGGTTCAGCTGCGTATGGAAACGATGCAGCTGCTTCAGGAAGAAGCCGAGCTCGAAGAAATCGTCCGGCTCGTCGGCGTGGACGCGTTGTCTTTAAAAGACCGTTTGAAGCTGGAAACCGCGCGCAGCATCCGCGAGGATTATCTGCATCAAAACGCGTTCCATGATACGGATACCTACACGTCGCTCGAAAAGCAATACGGCATTTTGAAGCTCATACTGCTGTGGGGTAAGCTCGGCGAGCGGGCCCTTTCAGCCGGTGCGCCGCTCTCAAAGATATCGGCTCTGCCTGTACGCGAGGAGATCGGCCGCGCAAAATACGTGCCCGAGAACGACGTAGCCGAGAAATTTGCAGCGATCACGCAGAATCTGGAATCTCAGATGAGCGCGTTATACGAGGAAGGGGGGATAGACGTTGCTTAAGGAATACCGCACAATCAGCGAAGTTGTCGGCCCGCTCATGCTGGTGGAGGGCGTCAGCGGCGTTAAATACGACGAGCTGGTGGAAATCGTTCAGCAAAACGGCGAAACACGGCGCGGTAAGGTGCTCGAAATCAACGGCGACAAGGCACTTGTGCAGCTTTTCGAAAGCTCGCAGGGCCTCAAAATATCCACCTCGAAAGCCCGGTTTTTGGGGCGCAGTATTGAGCTGGCCGTTTCATACGATATGCTCGGGCGCGTGTTCGACGGCATGGGCGAGCCGATTGACAACGGCCCCGCCATCATTCCCGAAAAACGTATGGACATCAACGGTGCGCCGATCAACCCGGCATCACGCGATTACCCGGAAGAATTTATTCAAACGGGCATTTCCGCAATTGACGGCCTGAACACGCTGGTACGCGGCCAAAAGCTGCCCGTGTTCTCGGGCTCCGGCCTGCCGCACGCCAACCTCGCCGCGCAGATTGCGCGCCAGGCCAAGGTGCTCGGCGGTGAATCGAACTTTGCCGTGGTGTTCGCCGCAGTCGGCATCACGTTTGAAGAAGCCGATTTCTTCATCAGCGATTTTAAAAAGACGGGCGCGATTGACCGCACCGTGCTTTTCATTAACCTCGCAGACGACCCGGCTATTGAGCGTATTTCCACGCCGCGTATGGCGCTGACGGCTGCCGAATACCTCGCCTACGAGAAGAACCTGCACGTGCTCGTGATCATCACGGATATCACAAACTACGCCGAGGCATTGCGTGAGGTTTCCGCCGCAAGAAAGGAAGTGCCGGGCCGCAGAGGCTACCCCGGCTATCTTTATACCGATTTGGCGACGATGTACGAGCGCGCGGGCCGCATCAAAGGGCGCGAAGGCTCCGTCACGCAGATACCGATACTCTCGATGCCGGAAGACGACAAAACGCACCCGATCCCGGACCTCACCGGTTACATCACCGAGGGGCAGATCATCCTCTCGCGTGAGCTGCTGAGAAAAGGCGTTACGCCGCCGATCGACGTGCTGCCATCACTCTCGCGTTTGAAAGACAAGGGCATTGGCAACGGCAAAACGCGCGAAGATCACGCGGACACGATGAACCAGCTGTTTGCGGCATACGCACGCGGCAAGGATGCCAAGGAACTGTCGGTCATTCTCGGCGAAGCGGCGCTCTCGGATGTGGATAAGCTTTATGCAAAGTTCGCGGACGCATTTGAAAAGGAATACGTGTCGCAAGGCTACGAAACCAACCGAACGATTGAGGAAACGCTGAACCTTGGGTGGAAGCTGTTAAAAATACTGCCCAAAGCCGAGCTCAAGCGTATTAAAGACGACTACATCAACAAATACCTGCCGGCGGACGAGGATTAACCATGGCTGTTTTACGAGTGAACCCGACGCGCATGGAGTTAACCAAGCTCAAGAAACGCTTGGTAACGGCCACGCGGGGGCACAAGCTGCTCAAAGATAAGCGCGACGAAATGGTGCGCCAGTTTATGCTGCTGATACGCCGCAACAAAGCGCTGCGCGAAGAGGTGGAGGCGGCGCTGAGTGCCGCGCTTTCAGGCTTTGTGCTGGCGCGCGTTGCGATGAGCAAAGAAACGATGGACGAAGCGTTGATGTACCCGGTGCGCGAGGTGGATTTATCTATCAGCCGCGCGAACATTATGAGCGTCGACGTACCGAAAATAAGCTACAGCGAAAAGAAGCAGGAGCGCTCATTCTTCCCGTACGGCCTGCTATCCACCTCGGCTGAACTGGATAACGCAACAACCAAGCTTTCCGGCGTGCTGCCGCAGATGGTGGAGCTCGCGGAGCTTGAAAAAACGTGCAACATGCTGGCTGACGAAATCGAAAAAACACGCCGACGCGTGAACGCGCTGGAATACGTGATGATTCCGCAGCTGCAGGAGACAATACGCTATATTCGCATGAAGCTGGATGAAAACGAGCGCGGCAACTTAACGCGCCTGATGAAAACGAAGGACATGATTGCGAAGCGGGAAGCCTAATACAAAGGAGGGGTGACTCTCCATTTTTGGAGGATGGGACAGACATGAAAACAAAATTGCTATGTCTGGTGCTGATTTTCATACCGCTGCTGCTGATGCTCGGCTGCGATACGATTAAAACAACTGCATCGGCAAGCGACAATGCTGCGCCCACACAATGCCCGTATGATGGCAGCATCATCAGCGGTTTGCTCGACCGCGTTGTCGCTTCACCAAACAAGGTGGAATCGTTCCCGGTGAAGATCACCAGCGCCGAGCTTGTGCGGCAGGGCTGCCTCATCCATTATGACAAGCTCGCTTTCAACGAAAACTACAAACGCGGCAGTACCGACCCAGACGAATCTTTTTTTACGAATGACGAAGAGGTTGATGAACAGACGGTGGTGACCGGTGCGTATTTGAACAGCTCAAAGGTTAAGTCTCCGTATTTGGATAAGGTTTTTGTGCAATACATATCGGGCAAAAAAAGCGGCGCGTCTTTTACGCTGTATTGGCTGGACGGTCAGGTGATATTCGTCAGCGAGATCATAATACAATGAGCAATTAACAATTAAAAATGATGAATTAAGAATGAAGGACGCTTCGATATCGGAGCGTTTTTTGTATTGTTGTTTGTAAATCCAATCCTCAGTCAGCAAAGCTGACAGCTCCATTTAAAAGGAGCTCAAAGATTGTGTTAACCGCTGCTGCGTTTATCGCGGCATACGCCGCCAAAAGGATTCTTTTTTTCAATATGGATTCTTTTGTTGATATCATCGAAAAGAATGGCATCAAAAAGAACTCTAGCAAATTTTGAATATGAATGAGTGTTCTTCAAACCACCGACCAAAAAAAGATACCTGTACCCCGAAGGGTAAGAGTCGCTTCAATTACCGTTTACAAAAACACAGAGCGATTCGAAGATCGCTCGACCATGCAAGTGGTATCAAAACAACCGATAAGCAGACATCGACGTTGTCATCCCGAGCTTGTCGACTACGAAATGGATGGGGAACCCATGGCTAACTGAACATGGGCTGCTATTCCACTACGTAGTCGACTCCGTTACACTCCTCTCAGCATGACAGCAATCGCGATTGCGTCACGATCCGCTCGGTGTAATAAAAGGAAGTCTTTTCACTACATCACGAGCGTACCGTTATTTGTGTGCTGAATCATGAAGATATCCTCCTGCACGCCTGTCTGCGCGTTGATGTAAACGATATAATCATGGCTGTCCATGGTGCACGTAAACTCCCAGCACACTTTTTCTTCGCCCGTGTTCGTTGGAATCAGCGCGAGGCGCGCATTGCTCACCGCCAAACCGGCAGTCAGCATCGGCTGCGTCTGCTCCTGCGTCAGCACCGGAGGGGTTAGTGTACGCGCTTTGTGCGACATTAAGTAGTTATGCGCATCAATGCCCTTAACCGTTGCTGTCGGTATATCCACCCAAACCTTGATGAGATCAGGATAAAGCACGATATTGTCCTGTATCGGTGCGAGGTTGATCACCGCCATACCGTCATAAAACTGCGCATAGCTCGCCGCACTCGGCCCATACCCTTTATCAATCAAATACTGCTGCGCTGCCGCTGAGAGCTGATTGTATTTTTCGTCGGTGGGGATGGCTGATATACCGCCGTCAGTCGATTCCATGTACCACAGCACTTGTGAGCCCTGTTTGCTGATATATATTTCAAAATCTTTGCCGTTTTGAATTCCCTTAAACCCAAAGCTCGGAATGATGCCGTTCTCCTCGCCCGCATCAGTCAGCGCCGATGCGTCCAGCCCCAAAAACTGAGCGGCTGTATTGGCGGCTTGTTCTCGCGATACCTCAAAAGCGCCCAGCCCCTCGGGCATCTTGTTTTCAGTACTTTCC
>JAEZIW010000090.1 GCA_023436525.1 Bacillota bacterium
GTTATGCACCGTCTCAGTCTCGTTTTTGAACTTTCTTTCGTGTTCTAACGCAAAAAAGGTGTGCATTCGTATCGAAGCACACCTTTGGTTTTCTTTTAGTCTTCAATAATCTCGCCGTTCGGCGCAATCACCGTCACCTGCCATGGAATCATCTTGCCGCTGCTTTGCAGCGCCTGCTTCACCGCGTATTCCAGGCCGCCGCAGCAGGGCACGCTCATGCGCAGCACCTCAACGCTTTTAATGTTGTTGTTCTTAATAATCGCGGTCAGCTTTTCCGAGTAATCCACCATATCGAGCTTCGGGCAGCCAATCAGCGTAATTTTGCCCCGCATGAATTCCTGGTGCACATTCGCGTAGGCAAACGCTGTGCAGTCTGCCGCAACGAGCAGCTTGGCTCCGTCAAAATACGGCGCGTTAACCGGCACCAGCTTAATCTGGCACGGCCATTGGCCAAGCTCAGATACCGCCTGCGCAGCGGGTTTCGGCGCAGCCGCTTGTGTCTTTCTTTCCATTACAGCCGCGCGTGCCGACGGGCAGCCGCCTCCTGTATGCTTCTGCTTCATGTGTTTTTCCACCGCCTCCTGATCAAACGCAGCTGCTTCGCGTTCTTCAATTGTAATGGCGCCTGTCGGGCATTCGGGCAGGCAGTTCCCAAGGCCGTCGCAGTACGATTCCGACATCAGCTTTGCCTTGCCGTTAACCATCGCCAGCGCACCCTCGTGGCATGCATCCACACACAGCCCGCAGCCGTTGCATTTATCTTCGTCAATCGTAATGATATTGCGTTTCATTATTCTCTCCTCCTTCGTTCGTCCTTGCTTTTCTGGCCTTATTATCGTATATTTAAAAGGATTCGTCCGTTGCATTTGCAACAACCAGGAGGATTTTGTGACCATTTCATCCATTTATTCTGCAAATATCGCGCTTTTCAAGGGTATTGGCGAAGCCGAGCTTGACGGCATGCTGCAGTGCCTTGGTGCTGCGCAGAAAAGCTACAAAAAAGGCAGCTATATTTTAATGGCAGGTGATGCGCTGCATCACGTGGGCGTTTTGCTGTCGGGCCAAGCCACAGTGTATAAAACCGATCTGCTCGGCAGCCGCACGGTGCTCGGTGCGCTGACACCGCCGCAGCTGTTTGCCGAAACGTTTGTTTGCGCGGGTGTGAAGACGAGCCCGGTTTCGGTGGAAGCCGCGAGCGACGCGGAGGTGCTGCTGCTCGGATTCGAAAGGATACTGCACACGTGCTCATCGTGCTGCGCACATCACTCCGCCCTGATTTACAACATGCTGCGCATTGTGGCGAAAAAGAATATGGCGCTCAGCGAGAAGATGGACCATATGGCGCGCAAAACCACGCGCCAAAAGATCGCATCGTATCTGATTGATCAGGCGACACGCGCAGGCGGCCGCCGCTTTGAGATTGCGCTGGACCGGCAGGCGCTGGCCGACTATTTGAGCGTGAACCGCAGCGCGCTCTCGCGCGAGCTGTCGCATATGAACGAGGAGGGCGTTTTGGATTATCAGCGCAACAGCTTTTACATACGCAGCCTTGAGGATTTGGAAGAAATGCTGCTTCACGAGTAATACACAGCCCTAATATTCAAAGGATGACATATATGAAAAAGAAAATAATGATTAAAAAGCTGAATGAAGATGATATATTGGAAATCCTGCTCACGCATTATCAAGACCAAAAACAATATAAAGAC
Organism: Bacillota bacterium; assembly: GCA_023436525.1. GTDB lineage: Bacteria > Bacillota > Clostridia > Christensenellales > SZUA-584 > SZUA-584. The sequence goes on from JAEZIW010000090.1 coordinate 1,710, forward strand.
TTTAAGAATAGAAGAGGTCTTCTATTGGGCAAACCGGGTTAAGATTTAAGATTTATCGGTGTATTCGGCAATGAAGCTGCCAATGAAATCTTTCACTACGATCTGGAGTCGATCGACAGAGAACAGGATTTCAATGAAAACCCTTCTTTCTTTGAAAAGTATCCCGAAACTTATTTGGGAGCCGATAAAATATGATGGCAATGATCAAAAAGCTGAATAAGCAAAGAATGCGGATAATTAGTCGATCATGACAGATTTAATTATTTATGAACGAAAATACGCATTATGCTATAATAATTGGGACATTTGAGAAAGGGATTTTAACGCATGAATAACGGCACCGGCGTGACATACGCTTTGGGGTTTACGGCGGCAGGCGTGGCCTGCGGCATCAAAAAAAACGGCAACAAAGACCTGGCAGTCATCAAATGTGATTGTGTCGCCACGGCGGCGGGTGTGTTTACACAAAATAAAGTGAAGGGCCATTCGCTTGTGCTTGCGCACAAGAATCTGCGAAACGGACGCGCTCAGGCTGTGATTATCAACGCAGGCAATGCCAACGCCTGCCTTGGCAGCCGAGGCGAGCAAGATGCCCTTCGCATGGCCGAGCTCACGGCAGATTATCTTGGCTGCAGCCCGCAGGATGTGCTGACCGGCTCCACCGGCGTGATCGGTATGCCGCTTCCTATTGAGCGCATTGAAGCAGGACTGCAGCAGGCAAAGCTCTCACGCGAGGGCGGCGCGGACGCGGCCGCCGCGATTATGACCACCGACACGATACGCAAAGAAGCGCAAGCCAGCGTAAAGATAGACGGACACGAAATCAGAATCGGCGGCATGGCCAAGGGCAGCGGCATGATTCACCCGAACATGGCAACAATGATTTCCGTCATCACCACCGATGCCGCGATATCGCCAAAGGCGCTGAAAAAAGCGCTGAAAGACGCAGCGGATGCCTCTTACAACCGCATTTCAGTGGACGGCGACACGAGTGTGTGCGATAAGGTGCTGCTGCTGGCCTCGGGGCTCGCGGGCAATGCCGTTATAGAAGAAAACACCGGTGGCTATGATGCATTTTTCGCTGCACTCAAAGAGGTGTGTGTGACGCTTTCCAAAATGCTCGCGGCGGACGGCGAAGGCGCAACCAAGCTGCTGACCATTGATGTGCGTCATGCGCGCTCCGCAAAAGCCGCGCATCTGATCGCGTCGGCTATCGCGAAATCGCCGCTGTGCAAAACCGCAGCTTTCGGCAACGACGCGAACTGGGGCCGTTTATTGACGGCAGCGGGCTATTCGGGCGCGGCGTTTGACCCAACCAAGGTGGATATCTATATCGGAAGCGTGCAGGTCTGTCAGCAGGGCGGCGGCCTTGCGTTTGATGAGGCGGCTGCGCTTAAAGAGCTCAAGCAGAAGGAAGTCGCTTATATTATTGATCTTAATGACGGCGATGCGTCTGACATGATGTGGACGTGCGATTTCTCGCTCGATTATGTGAAGATTAACGCGGACTATAGAACGTGACGGGAATTTCCAATAAAGAGTAGTTATATTCATTCGGGCAGGCGTGGAAACCTGCCCCTACATAATAGGGATTATAGCGACATAAGAGAATAGAAAACCAACGCTAAGACATTGTACCAAAAAACTAAAGCGCACTGCGGGGCTGTCAGTGCGCTTTGTGTTTTCTATTCATGCTACTGTATCTCAATGCGGCGCGTGCTATCCACGTTCTTTTGGCGCGGTACGCTGACCTTTAAGATACCGCCATCGAGCTTGGCTGAAATGCCGTCCGCCTCGGCATCCGCAAGGTAAACCGCGCGGCTCATTGCGCTGTAACGGCGCTCGCGGTGAATGTAATTCTTGGTTTCCTCATCTTTGCTCTCTTCGTGGTTCACCGAGATGCGAAGCGTGCCGTCATTCATCTCAAGGCTGACTTCATCTTTGTTCACGCCCGGCAGCTCTGCCTCAATGGTGTATTCTTTATCCGTCTGCTGCACATCAATCTTAAACGCTTCTCGTGTGCGCCGTCCCGTCAGCCACGGGTCCGTAAAGAAATCATCCAGCATGTTGTAAAAATCCTCAAAGTCCGTGGGCGCGATGCTTCTGTTTCTCCTGTTTACCGGAATCAAATTTGCCATCATAATCAACTCCTTTTCTTGATTTCAATAGCTTTACTTTTTATCGTTTTAGCACTCTCGCCCCGCGAGTGCTAACTCTCTATGCTTATTATATACCACTTTGCTTTTCTTTAGTCAAGAAAGGTCAAAATTTGTTTACAAAATATTTTATGCGAAATGAAGTCCAATTTTCTACAAATATCAGTAACACAGATAATATATTTAATGTTATAATTTGTTCATAAAGTTTTTCAGACTAAATCAAGGAGTCACGTAAACATGTTTGGCAGAAGAAAAGAACAGAGTTTAAAGATGCAGAGTGAAAACAGCTATGATAAGTCTGATCTCGAAGCAGAAAACGACACATTGATAATGTTTAAATACAGTCCGAATATACAATCCATCGGCATTCTGAAAAACGAAAGGGGCATTTGCCAATGTTGCGGAAAAGAAGTTTCGCAGTATTATCCGACGATGTATTGCCTTGAAGAGATTGACTGCATCTGTCTTGAATGCATAAAAAGCGGCCGGGCAGCGGACACGTTTCAAGGCCAATTTATTCAGGATGCTGAGATTGACGCAGTCAGTGATGAAATGAAAATTGATGATTTGTTAAATCGCACCCCCGGTTATACCAGCTGGCAGGGTGAGCACTGGTTGGCCTGCTGCGATGATTTTTGCGCCTACCTTGGAGAAGTGGGTACCAAAGAACTGAACGAAATGGGCATTGCCGATGACGTGTTTAAAGACTATGATGCATTAGACGAGTATGAAAATGCCAGAGAATATCTTGTGAAATCCGGATCCTTTTGCGGTTATCTTTTTCAATGTCTTCATTGTGGCAAGTATCGTATTTGGGTTGATGCCGACTAGTCAAGATAACGGTATAACATCTCTCGAAAAAAGCGGCTCAGAGGCCGCTTTTTCAATGCTATTCAAATACCCATACACGCTCATCAAGGCTCTTAAATTCCTTTTCCCCGGGCGGCAGCGTGGGTTTGCCAAACGGCATCTGCGCCACCATCTGCCACTCAGCCGGTACGTTCCACTTCTCGCGTACCGCCTCGTCCACCAGCGGGCTGTAATGCTGCAGCGACGCACCAAGCCCCTCGGCTTCGAGTGCCGACCAAATCACATACTGGTGCATCGCGCTGGAGTGCTGCGACCACAGTGCGAATCTCTCCGCGTACAGCGGAAACTTTGCCGCAAGCTCATCCACGGTGCTTTTATCGATAAAATACAACACCGTGCCGTAACCCGACGCGAAAGACCCTTCCACCTTGCTTTGTGTCGCGGGGAAACGTGCTGGCGGTGTCACTTTTTTCAGCTCATCAAGCGTCATCTGCCAAAACGCCTTGTGTACATCACCAAAAAGCAGTACCACCCGCGTGCTTTGCGAGTTGTAAGGCGACGGCACATGCTTAACCGCATCGTGCACGATTTCGGTGATCCGCTCATTCGGCACGATCTTTTCATCGCTCAACCCGTATACACTGCGCCGCTCTTTCACAGCCTCCCAAAAGCTTTTCGACATCTTTTTTTCCTCCGTGGTTGTTTGGCACTAGTATACCCTCTTATTTCCTTCATGCAAATGAAAAAAACCCGTGAAACAGGGTTTTCATCACATATTCCGTATCCAAACGATAGCTCTACACGATTTTGCTGATTTCTGTGCGCAGCTGTTTGATGATGCGCTTTTCCAGCCGCGATATGTAAGACTGCGAAATACCGAGGCAATCGGCCACCTGCTTTTGTGTACGCTCCTTTTGTCCGTTGAGCCCGAAACGCATCTCCATGATCATCTTCTCGCGTGAGCAGAGTTTATCGATGCACGACTGCATAAGGTCTTTCTCCACGCCGTCCTCAATCTCGGTATACACAACGTCCGGCTCGGTTCCGAGTATATCCGACAGCAGCAGTTCGTTACCGTCCCAGTCCACATTGAGCGGCTCGTCGAAAGAAACCTCATAGCGCAGCTTGGCATTGCGCCGTAAATACATCAATATCTCGTTTTCAATGCAGCGCGAGGCGTAGGTCGCGAGCTTGATGTTTTTATCCACGTCGAACGTGTTAACGGCCTTGATGAGCCCGATCGCGCCGATAGACACGAGATCTTCAATACCGATGCCTGTGTTTTCAAATTTGCGCGCGATATACACCACGAGCCTTAGGTTACGTTCGATGAGCACCCGTCTGACCGATTTGTCCCCCTCCCCCAGCAGCCGAAGCAGCGTCTCTTCCTCCGTCCGCGTCAGCGGCGGCGGCAGCGCTTCGCTCCCGTTGATGTAATCTGCCCGTGCCGCCAGCTTCAGCCTCAGCGTTAACCAGGCAATCAGCCGTTGTACCCACAGCGTTCTCATGTGTTGCTCCTTTCTTAAGTTCGGTAATCAGCTCAGTGCCTGCAATCGCGCCGAATCCGCCCGGCAGCGGCTGCTGCGACAAACACACCACCACTTTTTGCCCAACCGAACAGCCTTTCAGCGCCGCCTGATCAATTTCGATGCCGTAAAAAAGGCTCTGCCCGGCTGCGGTGGCACATGGCACAATGCGAAGGCGCTCTGTCGGTTTTGGGTTTTTTCGCGAAACCGTCTCCATGAGTCCGGTTCCCAGCAGCTCTGTTGCTGCCGCGCGGCTTAAAAAAATAACATTGAGCCTGCTCAGCGGATCGCGCGCCAGGTTGCCAGAATCCGCAAATGCTTTCACCGTTATCTGTTTGTCGTCGCAGGTCAGCGTCAGCAAGACACAATATTCCTCGCTTTTAAGAGCCCTATGTTTCGCACGCGCCAGCAGCCACGTCAGTACCGCGCCAACGAGCAGCCCGATTAAAATGATGCGTACGGGTGCTTTCACCGCAAACGCACCGCCAATCATCATCGGTTCACGCAAGCTCAGCATACACGCGTATACCGCACCGGCGAGCACAAACGAAACAGCCCAGAACGCGCAGGTGTTTTTCCAGAAGCCTTTCTCGCCGCGCCTGAAAAAAGCGATGAAGCACATCGCAAACCCTGCAGCGATTTTCACCGCAATCATCTCCGGCCAGCCGCTTAAACCCACCGCGACGCAACCGTAAACGCCGCCCAGCGCCGCTGCCGCTGCGTATCGTCGCCACCGAAACGGCGTTCTGACAAGACGCGCTGCGAGCAGCACAATGAGCATATTGACAATAAAATTGTCGAGAAAAACAAGCTCAATATAGACCTTTTGCAACCCCATCAGACCCTTGAATAAATGATGGGCATATTATATAGGTACTGTCACTTGATATATTGTAGAACTACGCTGTAACAAAAAAATATTATGACGCAATATGAAAGCTTGCGCGAACAGACTGTCGGGTTATATCGTGCATTATCTTCGTTCATCGCGCTAAAGCTAGGCGGTATGTTTTTGTTTTATCACAGTCGGTAATTTTGTCACAGAAAATAAAGCATTTGCGGCGTATTGTGTTAGTCAATAAACAAACACGAGGAGCTTATAATGGATAAAATAAAAAGGCCAAAGCGTATCAGCGCGAAAAAGGCCAAAGAGATGGTACAAACCGGCGTTGCCACACTGGTGGATGTGCGCTCACCGCGCGAGTATGTGGGCGGGCATTTGAGCGGTGCGGTATCTTTGCCGCTGGATGAGCTTGCATCAAAAGCATCAAAGGTGCTGCCCGATAAGGAGAAATCCGTTGTTTTGTATTGCTTAAGCGGAGCACGCAGCGGCAGCGCCGCGCGTATGCTGGCACAAATGGGCTATCGGAATGTACGTAATTTGGGTGCGATGGCCAAGTGGAATGATTAATTATGTTCTGTAGGGTGCGACATCCTTGGCGCACCCTGCTGCGACGATAGCGCGCTTGGAAATCGCGCACTACAATCTCATGCCCATTTTGTAGGGTGCGACATCCTTGGCGCACCCTGCTGCCAAGACAGCGCGCTCACAGATCGCGCATCCCATGGCAAAAACATGTACTGGCATCATTTGCATTTTTTGTGATTGTCTTTTATAATTTTGTTATGACCAATGATAATAAAATGAAACATAACAGAAAAAGAACAAGGCTGAAAGAATATGATTATAGCTCTGCCGGCGTTTATTTCTTAACATTTTGCACTAAAAATCGGGAACCTTTGCTTTCAATTATCACAAGGTGCAGCATTAATAATGCACCAACCATCCAATACACAAAGGATGGCTTATGTGTTGAAAAATCATTAAACTATATAAATGATAATCGCGACGATGTACATATTGATTATTATGTAATTATGCCGAATCATGTTCATTTGCTTGTGACGGTTGAAGGCAATAATGTTGACAACGGATACGATTGTGATGGTGACAGCGCGCTTGGAAATCGCGCACTACAAGCTCATACCCATTCTGTAGGGTGCGACATCCTTGGCGCACCCTGCTGCGACGACAGCACGCTTGGAAATCGCGCACTACAATCTCATGCCCATTCTGTAGGGTGCGACATCCTTGGCGCACCCTGCTGCGACGACAGCACGCTTGGAGATCGCGCACTACAATCTCATACCCATTCTGTAGGGTGCGACATCCTTGCCGCACCACCTGCTCTCGGAATCATACCACAACTCATTTCCTCCATAAAACGGTATACAACCAAAGCAAGCCATTATGACTTATGGCAAAGCGGATATCACGATCATATTATTCGGGATGAGCAGGATTATCTTATCCATTGGAAATACATTGACGATAATCCTGCAAAATGGGCTGAAGATAAATATTATATTTGAAAGCACATGGCAAACAGTTAACGTCATCGGGCCATCCTGCATGTTCACTTTGGATGTCTCATGACGGCAGACATTTTTATATACCAATTATATATCGAAAGGATAAATATTTATCTTCTCCACCCGCAACGATAAGAACAAAGCTGTAAACGGAGTGCCTTGCGTCTCAACGAGAATGAGGCTGTCACCTAATCTCACGGTCAAACAGTGATCGTCATCATAAGACTCAAGCTTAACATTTAATACAATGTTTTTCTCATTGCTCCAAATCTTATAGTCATGCAATTCCGATTCGGATATGTTTGACCCCCAAATCAGACGATCTGGAATCTCAAATTCGATGTGACATTCTTTAAAAAGCTCAGGCTCCGCACCTATCCAGTTGCCGAACGTAGCACCGTACGGCGTATTAAATTCAACCAGTATTCGCTGATTATCGGTTAGAACTTTCTTAACAACCTGGATCTTCATGCGCGATCTCCTAAAGCTTAAGTTATGTACCGGTGCTTATTATGTTCTTTCACCTGCGCTTCGCTTACGCCCGTTTTTACAGATACCTTCTTCGCCGTCATGCGCTCTTTATGCAGCCGTCTGCAAAAGCACGGAATGCTCTCGCCCATCCGGTTCGAAAAGCCGTATCCAATTCCGCCTAAATCTTCACTGTTTTAAAGCTCGCCGCTCCGCGATCCACCGTGAGCAGCCCAACCGTTGCGGGGTGCATACGCGGCTCACCGAGGCTGCCCGGGTTGCAAAGCTGAATTCCGTTCCAAAACTGAACTGTGGGCACGTGGGTATGCCCGAAAAGTGCAATATTTGCTTCTTGCTCCTGCGCAAAAATCCCCAGCCCGAGCAGCGAGGATTTCACGTTATGCTTATGCCCGTGCACCAGCAGTATTTTCACGCCTTCAACGGATAAAGCCAGCTCTGTTTCGGCATCTGAGCCCAAATCGCAATTGCCGCGCACGCTACATACGGGCTTGTCCGTTATTGTACGGATATAATCGGCATCACGGCTTGTATCGCCCAAATGAAATATCATATCCGCATCCGGGAATCGGCGCACCGCTGCCGTCATTTTCATCTTCGCACCATGTGTGTCACTGATGACCAATATCGTTTTCATACGTCGGCGAGTTTTTTGCGGAGCGCCGACAGCGCACGCGCCCGGTGGCTGAACCCATTTTTGATTTCAGCGGGTATCTCAGCAAAGGTTTGTCCGAGTTCGGGAACAAAAAAAAGCGGATCGTAACCAAACCCGCCGCCGCCCGAGGGCGCATGGGCAATGACACCGCACACCTCACCGCATGCCGTTGTCACAACGCCGCCTGAAACAAGCGCCACCACGCTCACAAACCGCGCACTGCGGTTCGCAATGCCGTCGAGCGCCCGAAGCAATTTTTCGTTGTTCTTTGCGTCCGTCGCGTCGTCTCCGGCGTATCGTGCGGAATAGATACCCGGCGCGCCGCCAAGCGCATCGACGCACAGCCCGGAATCGTCGGCCAGCGCGTCGCAGCCCGCAAGGTCAGCCGCCTCGCGCGCTTTCTTTATTGCATTGGCTTCAAAGCTGTCACCGTCTTCCACAACCTCGAGGCTGATCCCCGCATCCTTAAGTGAGACGATTTCGTCGTAAAAACCGCCGAGTATCGCCTTGATTTCCTTCACCTTGCCCTGATTGTTCGTCGCAATCAACAGTCTGCTCATCCGTGCAGCGCGTCCTCCTGTATCTTTTGTATCAGCGAAATGCCATGTGCCGCAAGCCCCATCAGCTCTCCCAGCTCTTCGGGAAGAATCGGACGCTTTTCGCCCGTGCCCTGCACCTCAATAAATCCGCCTTCATGCGACATCACCACGTTCACGTCCGCTTCGGCCCGGCTGTCTTCATCATAGCATAAATCCAGCACGCAAGCGCCGTCCACAATGCCGCAGCTAACGGCCGCGATGCCCCTGACAACGGGTGATGCCGAAATGAGCCCGTCTTTTATCATTTTCTGCGCACATTCGCAAAGCGCAACATAAGCCCCAGTAATTGCGGCGGTGCGTGTGCCGCCGTCTGCATCCAGCACATCGCAATCAATATGCACGGTCAGCCCCGGCATCAGCGCCATATCCACAGCGCAGCGCAAGCTTCGCCCAATCAGCCGCCCGATCTCGGTGCTGCGCCCGTCGGGACGCTTGGTTTCACGCGGCTTCCGCATTGGCGTGCTGGCCGGCAGCATCGCGTATTCCGCCGTCAGCCAGCCCTTGCCCGCGTTCTCAAGGAACGGCGGCACGCCTGTTTCGTACATGGCTGTGCAGAGCACTGTGGTTCTGCCCCAGCAAACCAGCGCGCTGCCATGCGCGTTTTTCAAATAGTTTTTTTGAATTGTCAAAGGCCGCAGCTGCTGCGCGGCGCGGCCATCTGTTCTTATCATCTGTATGTACCCTTTATTCTAATGTATTGACGAAATCCGGCGTCGCCATCGTCGTCTGCGAGGTGGATGTGTATTCCTTTCCATCCACCAGTATACGCACTTCATCGATATTGTCAAACTGCATCAGCGTTAATATAATGCTGCGCATCAGTGCTTTTTCCTGCTCCGGCTTCTCTTTCACCTGTTCCAGCTCTTTTGAGAAGTTTATAGACGCCACACCGTTTTCGTCTACCGTTACACCCAGCAATTCAGTATCTTTGGGGAACATGCTGCGAAGGCCGCCCTGCCCGGGCCCTTTCACCAGTTCGCTCATTGCCGCGAATGCATCTGCCTGACCGCCCACGTATTTGGTGACCGGTACAATGGCTGTTCCGGCTTCGTTCTCAAAATACAGCAGCAGCTTAGACGCGTCGCCGGTATCTTCTGACGATACCGAGCCCATCACATTCAGGTCAAACGTTTCAAAAGCCGCGCTGATATCCGTACCCAGAGGCAGCGCCTCCGTGCAGCCTTCCTGCCGAATTTTGACCTTGTCGATTGTGGGGAATTCGGTGAGCGTGTTGACCAGTGCCGTCACCTTGCTCAACTCATCCACGGCATCCTTGGCCTGAATAGCCCCGCTGCTAAGCTGAATGGTTGCGACACCGTCTGTAATGGAAAGGCTGAGCTCGGTTCCCTCCGACAATACCGGATTGAGCCCCATGTACTCCATCTGCGGATCGGTATTTGGATCGGCCACCAGCTCTGAAACGGCGGCTGCGCCAATGCCCTCCACCCATTCAATTTGCTTCATCACAGGCACAATATAACCATAATCGTCCTCAAGATAAAGTATGGTATTTCTCATATTGGCGTCAGTATCGTCGATATTGGCCGCCGGTATTTCTTCACTTGGTGCTTCTTCCTTCGCGCCGCAGCCGACAAACCCAATCACAAGGAAAATCGCGGCAAGCACTGCCAGTGCCTTTTTCAGCATACCCATTCCCTCCCACTATGCGCTTTTTAATAGTATATTAGGTGAAATGAACGCGTATGATTGCGCCTTAAGTTTGGTGCACAATATATTATGACTTTTGTTTAAGGCTTTCTGTGCAAAGCATAATACCGCTGTACGCTAGCAAGGCGTAATCTAACCATGTTTATCATATCAGTATTGCGCAAATAATATGAGGAAACGGTTTTAGGAGCAGAAATTGAAATTCGACATCATTTCAAATGTGTGCGACTGGAATGACCTTGGCCTTTTTGGCACACTTTATATCGAAGCGGACGGTCATCCGTTTCCGCATACGCACGAGCCCGGCAATATCAGCGAAACGCTGATACTATGGGCAGAGAGTTTGTGCAGCATGCTCGAATCGGCTTCGGGTGACACCGAGGAATTATTTTTCCCTGCTTGCGCGCATTCGTTCTCAATCCAGCTGAGCGGCTCCAGCTTTGCTTTAATTTGCTTGAAGCATGATGCAAAGCCGATTAATGCTCCACCTGTTGAGGTGTCATTTTTCAGTGTCGTGTGTGCCGTTTATTTGTTGATAGCAGAGCTGATATCAGACAATCGGTTCGACGGAATTGCGCACATTAAACGGCTGAAGAGTGTTTCGGCCCGTTTAAAAAAGGCTTCAAAATCATTCGGATTTCATTTCGAATAGCCGTTTTTATTCTTTTAGTCAAAATAAAAATGCCCCCTCTGCAGGTGACATGAGAAGGCTTGGTCTATTCATCTTTTTATCGTTTGGTTAGATATGCTAACTATCCTCAAGGGTTCACAATAACGCCCGGGAAATCGAGGTTTAGTTCGCGTATGCGGACTGTTTGACAGCGGCCTCCAAAATCTTGCCCTTCTTGATCAGTTCGTTCATCTCATCCTTTGAATAAATCATCACCTGATCATCAAGCCCGTCGTCCGGCGCAAAAACCAAATCGCTGTCCCAAGTGCCGACAAGTTTATAAACGCGGCCTCGTTTCGTGATTATAGTCATAAATGTATTCCTCCGACTGTATAGCTTCATTAAGCCACCTGATACACAAAATAGCAAGAGGTAATTTCAAACATTGTGATATTTTGAACGATTGTTAATGCTTATGCGAAAAAAGGTCATGAATATGTTTCTCAGCATATCAGCCCATGTGAATTTTATTGGACTTTATCTTTATGCATAAAGATATTTATTGCTATTTTTATCCTTTTGTGTTACCATTCATGCAAAACTCTTGATTGATCCGGAGAAAACATACCATTATTATTCATTCCCGATAGTTATAAAACAGCAGTCTTACCGGGAGGATGTATGTCTAAGTATTTTAGAATTGTTATACTTTTTTTACTGTGTTTGCTGCTGGCAGGCTGCCAGCCCACGCCAGAAAGCGAAGCCATAGTGAACAAGGGCAGCAATGAACTGGAAAACAAAGTATTGCAGCAGCCTGCCGCAAGCCCCGGCACAGAGGCCTCGCAGGCAGATGACAGTATTGTCTGGAATGAAACAAAGGATGTCAATATAGAAGGTGAAGGCAAGTATACCGTCGCCGTCAGCGTTGACGCCAAAGTGCCTGAACTTCCGGTTAAGGTGCCCTGTTTTTTAATCGAACCCAAAGAATTCAGCATAGAATCCATGAAAAATGCGGCGCAGTATCTGATGAAGGGTGAGATCTTTGATGGAAAGGAATCAAAGCAAGACATTACGCTGGAGATACTCGATTTCAAAAAAGATATAAGCGCTCATACGATATTGGACGGATATCAAGAGGAAGTCGATAACTACCTTAAATTTATGGACGGAATATATAACAATGCTGTCGAAAACAATCTGGAAGCGGAATTCAAATACAAAGATAGAGAATATGGGGAAAGAGGTTTACTTCTGAAGAGCTACCCCAGCGATAATAGCATAATGAATTTCATCGCTTATGATAATCAAGGACATGGCGTTGATGGTTTTCTATTCTATATTAACAGATTCAACAGAGTCTTCCAGTATTTAAATAATATTTCAGGAAAGGACATTCAGGCAAACGATACGAAGGTGACGTATAAAGAAGCTCTTTCAGTAGCGGATAAAGCTATAGAGACCTTGTTTGAAGATCCGTTCTTTATGGTGCACTCAAATGTAATTGACATCATCAATCACTATGAATACTTATGGAACGAAGATAAAGAAACGAGCGAAGGCCAGGCATACGTATTTTATTATACACGCGAATACGGCGGCATACCTTCGTTGTTCATAGATAGGGCTCCTATATATGTGACCGAGCAAACGGAGTATGCGCAGCCATATACAAGAGAAGGCGCATGCGTTGTTGTGGACGACAGGGGTATTGTGGAAATGAAGTATAACAGCTACAGCGATACCGTAAAAACACTCAACGAGAATGTCAGCCTATTACCTTTTGACGACATACTGGATAAGTTTAAAGACGGCGTTTTCTACCACAATCTGTGGGGAGGTGGCGGCACACGGGTAGAGATCAATATCATGCGTATTGAGTTTGGAATGGTTCGAGAGCCTATTAAGGATAATCCTGACCAATACATGATGGTACCCGCATGGAACTTTATCGGAAATATAGACGGAGTCGTATCGAATGACAGGTATGGAGATTGCGAGGAAAAAAGCGTTCTTGCTTTAAGCGCTATAGACGGCAGCATCATAACCGATTATGATGATATATCTGCCCCTAAGTGAGGTGCTTATGCGAAAAACCAACTTGATTTAGGGCTCACGCTTATTATTTCAATTATGATGAGTATCGTTGGATACTCGAAGTTAAAAAAAGATAATTCACTAACCTGTTCGTTAGAAGCTACACGAATAGTTTAATTAGGAGGGCTTTTTTGTCAAAGTTATGTACAACCATTATAATAATAACAACATGCGCCCTACTGGGCGGTTGCCAGCCCACGCCCGAAAAACCCGCTGTGGTGCAAAAGAACGGCCTCGATCAGCAGATCATGCAAACGGCTGCTCCCTCCTCCACTGACGCAACACAAGACATCTGGCAGGAGACGCTGGAGCAGGATGGCGTGAAGGTGATGATTGACGCAACTATCGAAAAGCCGGATGTTGCCTCATGGCCCGTTATTGAAGTCACGCCGTATGGTTTCACCGAGCAGGATGCTCAAAAAGTTGTTGATGTTCTTTTACAGGGTAAGCCCATTTACGAAGCCAATTCTGTCAAATCCAAGGCGGATATCGAGCAAGATAGCATATGGGTTAACCAGCAGCTTGAGAAAGCCAAAACAGATGAAAATCTCAGCTTGGATGGCTTGAATGCTTTGTTGAAACAATATCAGGAGGCATACGATAACGCACCTGACACAATCTCGGAAAGAAAAAACGGCAAAATAGAATTCAAAAGAAATCCGGATCCCTCCGTCGAAGTCAATCGAACAATAGATGTTGAAGCGGATTTGGATAATTCCTTATCGGCATATGTTTTTGCAGGTTTATCTGACGATAATCTGTATTCGGTATTGTCCTTTAGTACTAAGTATGACCATCCAACGAATTATTTTCCGTTCTATACGTTTCCAGATACCGTTCCCGGCATGACCATCTCTCGTGAAGAAGCTCTGCAAACAGCACAAGATGTGCTTGAAAAGATGGGACTAACGGATATACAGCTGTCCGGTACCCAAATGAGAGTTGATGTGGAATGCCTTACGTGGGATTCATATGCCAAAGCTATGACAGACCCCGATAAAGATAAATGCTTTTTATTTCAATTTGCGAGGACGGTCAACGGTATCCCTGTCAACTGTACAGAATTTACCAATGGCATCATATTCGATGACAACGGCGAAACCTATGACTGGGTATGGGGCCCTGAGAACATAGAGATTGCCGTGGGTAATAACGGCGTCCTATGGTTCGATTGGAACAACCCGGGCAAAATCGGGCAAGCTTTGAATACCAATGTACAACTGAATGATTTTCAAGAGATCAAAGACATCTTCAAAAAGCAGCTGTTTTATGAAAAAGCTTGGTCTATTCCTTCTGAAAAGAGCGAACTCAGTATTAAGCGGGTGGTGCTCGGCCTGATGCGCGTGAAAATGGAGGGTGGGCAGTACGTTTATATGCCGGTATGGGACTTCATCGGCGATTGGGAAGACTCTGGCATCATGCAAACGAATATGAGCTTTTTAACGCTGAACGCCGTGGACGGCAGTGTGATCAATAGGGCGCTGGGGTATTAACAACGCTGAATCGTCGCTGCTGATGCTCGATTTATGACACCTCATCCGGCGCTGTGCGCCACCTTCTCCTCAAAGGAGAAGGCTTATCCAATAGAATACTGGTGAAATACGCAGGTCGAGAATCGTACTTATACGAGTACTCCTGTATAACGAATTCGGCCTCATCTGGCGTTACACGCCGTTCTCTCCTCAAAGGAAAAGGCTTTCTACCCTCTTGGAAAAGAAGTTATCGGGGCGACTATTATTCTTCGAAATAAACGCACACCCGCACAATCCTCCGCCGCGCTTAGCGCGGCACCTCCTTTCAAAAGGAGGCTTTCTTCTTCCAAGAACAAACACTTAAATACTTTAGTCTACTCTACCCCAACCATTGACATAGAGCCATTTTTTGAACAAAACGGCATGCTTGTTTTTAACTGTCATCCCCGGTGCGTCGAATTTTTTCGCAAAGAGAAAACTTGCCATCAAATCCGGAGAAAAACCAAAATAAAAGACAGCCGACCGCATGATGCAGCCGGCTGCCCAAAAAACAATATGTATTGGACTTTTGGTATTAAATCATACCGAACAGGGAAACGGTGCTGAACAGCACAGCCGTCAGGTTCGCAACCAGCGATACCACTGTGATCTGTGTGTTGATCGACGGACCGGCTGTATCCTTGAACGGATCGCCAACCATGTCGCCGATAACGCCGGCTTTGTGAGCCAAGCTGCCCTTGCCGCCGAAGTTGCCCGCTTCGATGTATTTTTTCGCATTGTCCCATGTGCCGCCCGCATTCGACATGAACAGGGCCAGCAGCAGACCGGATGCAATGTTGCCGATGAGGAAGCCACCGATGGCAGATATGCCGCCGAGGAAGCCGACAGCAAGCGTGACGAGAATCGTCATCAAACCGGCCGGAGCAAGTTCGCGGAGCGCGCCCTTGGTGGCGATATCGATGCATTTCTCATATTCGGGATGAACGCCTTCTTTACCCTCTTTGAGGCCCGGAATTTCGTCGAACTGTCTGTGTATTTCCGCCACCATACGCTGAGCGTTTTTGTCCACACCCATGATCAGCATCGCAGAGAACATAGCAGGAATGCCGAGACCGACGAGGAGACCGAAGAACACCAGCGGGTTCATAACATCAAAGCCTGTGATACCGGTGTTGTTCGCTTTGGCTATTTCAAGGAACGATGCAAGCAACGCGATAACGGTTAAGCCCGCTGCGCTGATGGAAAAGCCCTTTGTAATCGCTTTCACGGTATTGCCGGCCGAGTCAAGATCATCGGTGATTCTGATGACATCTTCACCGAGGCCGTCCATTTCAGCAAGACCGCGCGCGTTGTCCACAATCGGCCCAAACGCATCGTTGGAAACGATCATGCCGACGATTGACAACATGCCCAGAGCCGCCATCGAGATACCGAACATGGCATACTGGACGCATTCCTCAGGTGTTGCACCCATCGGGTAACAGAGGAAGTAAGCAATTGCCGCAGACGCGCCGATACCGACGAGTGAGGGCAGTGCGCTCTTAAAGCCATAAGCAACGCCGCTGAGCACGGTAAAAGCCGGGCCTGACTGGCTGGCTCTGGCAACGTTCTGAACGGGCTTGCGCAGGTCGTTTGTGAAATAGTCTGTCGCGAGCCCGATAATAACGCCCACCAGCAAACCGACGAATGTCGCGCCCCAGAAACGGAAATCGTAACCGAATAACAGTGAAGCGCCCGCAGTCAGCACCGCATACAGCGCGGTGGTGATGTATGTGCTCATGTTAAGAGCCTTGCCGGGATCGTTGCTCTTGCCCATTCTGGCCATCAGCACACCGATGATGGATGCCAGCAGACCAAGAGCCGTATAGCAAAGAACCATATCGACTCTGTTCAGTATCACACCGATGATGGATGCCGCTGCAAACGCCGCCACGTTCGAATCAAACAGGTCAGCGCCCATACCGGCCACGTCACCCACGTTATCTCCCACGTTGTCGGCGATAACTGCCGGGTTTCTCGGGTCATCCTCTTCAAGGCCGAGTTCCACTTTACCCACGATGTCCGCCGAAATGTCCGCCGTCTTGGTAAAAATACCGCCGCCCGCTTTTGCAAAAAGAGCGAGTGTTGAGGCACCGAACGAGAAGCCCAGCACTGCGCTTTCATTGTTTGTGATCAGCAGCAGCAAAGAGCAGCCGAGCAGCGCCGAACCCACAACGGCCATACCCATAACAGCGCCGCCTCGGAAGCCTGCGGAAAAAGCTTTTTTGATACCATCCTTGGCTGCAACTGCTGTCTTAACATTCGCAATTGTCGCCACTTCGATTCCGATTTTACCTGCCAGTGCAGAAAAAACAGAGCCAGCCACATAAGAGATCGCCATCATGATGTTCAATGATACATCCGAAGTCGACCAAATCGGGCCGGGCAGGAACATGAGGATCAGCACGCATGCACCCAACACAAACCAAGCAAGAGTTTTGTACTCTCTGGTCAAAAATGTGCGTGCACCCTTTTTGATCATCATGCCAATGCTTTCCATATTGGCAGTACCTTTGGGGAGCTTCTTAATCCATAAGTAGAAATACAAAGCCACAGCAAAGGCGAGCAAAGAAATGATGACACCAAAGAGTTCAAATAGAAGTAAATTGCTCATAGTATTCTCCTTTATGTATATTTTTTGATATTTGTGCGGTTTTACCCGCTGTTATCCGTTTTAATATTTTCCTGGCTTTGAGGGCTTGTCCACCGGTTTGTCAATGTATTTTTCTTTACATCAAAACGAATTTCCAAATCCACGCCGATTATAAATGATATACCTTGCGTTGTAAATGTCAACAGTTATTTTGTTGTAACGTGTATTTGTATCAATTTTTTTGACGTCATGTGGATTATTGTTCCATTCCAAGCATTATTGTACGTTCATTTCGCGGCCTTATTTCAATATATTGTTTATTCATGCTGGAGTCGGTGAACAAAATACAAAAATTACAACGAAAGTATTTTTCTTTTGAGGCACACATTAATGTGAGAAACGTTTATTTCTGTGCGGCATAAATTATATAGAACGTAAAAAAAGGGTGACGTGAATTGGATATCGTAATTGGAATAGAAGACCAGGGCCTCGAACTCGCGCCGCTCATTACCAACAGAATGCACGATGCGATGCGGCAGGGCTGTATGATCAGCATAGACGAAATGGATGGGTCGGACGGGCGTATTGCGAGTGTCTGCCTTTCTGACTGCGAGCACAGCACCGACAAGGAACGGACGATGCTGTGCGCCATACTTGCCGACATCATCGTGGAAAACCTGCAAATACGCCATATGGTAAAGCTCTTAAAGCAGGACTATTACTTTCTGTCGGAAAAAGAGCAGTGCGATATACTCGTGAAAGCCTTAAAGAGGCTTTGGTATGGTACGACGGGGCAGAAAAACGAAGTTTCGCTTTGCAAGATTGATGTTAAGCAGCGGCTTACGGACATGCTGACGCAAAACGAGGCCGACACGGTGATGCTCGAAGGATTCATGCGCTTTCGCATGAAGGATTACCTTGAAATATGGGAAAGAGAACTGGCGCAGTGCGTGGAGGAATACGTCAGAAAGCGTGAATACGTGGAGTTCGTAGAAATTCTGCGCCTTTTTGTAAAGATACGGATACCGCGTGTCCGTCAGGTTCATATATGCGTCGACGGCAACGGGCAGTATTTGCTGCTGGACGACCGTCTTTGCCTTTTGAAAAGCCAGTATACAAGCCAAGGCATGGACAGAGACGATGCGCTGTTGAGTGCGCTTGTGAACATGGCGCCGCTGTCCATTGTTGTTCATAATAAAGACCGTTTTATTGACGCTCGCATCATCGAAACAATCAAGGATGTTTTCGGTCAGCGCGTCGAGTTCTCTGAAGACATGATTTAAAGCTGCCCGAGAAGACTCCCGGGCAGCTTATCGTTTATACAGCCGCTTAAAGCGTACTC
>JAEZIW010000228.1 GCA_023436525.1 Bacillota bacterium
TTTCTGTCGAGATTGTGGCAGCTGACGAGCGGATACCCTTTGGAATCAACGCCGGTAACCACGGACACGTGCGTCACCTTGTCTTTTTTAACATAAGCCACAATATCACCCGGCCGCAGACTATAAGCGTATTGGTATGTCTCTTTATAGCTGCCTTTGGCAAGCAGCGAGGCACGCCCGCTGTATACAAGGTAATTCTTAAAACCTTGAGCGTTCACCCAGGCCCGGCTGCCTTTGCCGCCCGTATAATTCCATGTACCGTTCTTTTTAAAGCCGCCCGCAAGCAGCACCTGCGAAGCAAAGTTTGCGCAATCGCCCCCCAAAGCGTTGTAATTGGTAAATTCGCTGTTGTATAAATAATTATTACGTCCGTCTGATGCCGCCCCGCAGTATGTGTCGGCATAGTCGACTGCCGATAAACGAGCGGCGCTGATGCCGGATACATCAATGGGCGAATGCGTGCTGATAAAAGATGTTATGTCTTGCGTTACGCCGCTCATATTCAATGTATCAAGAAGCGGGTCATCATACCATTCGCGACTGATCATCCATTCATTTTTATTGTCAGACGGAATCAAATCGACGGAATGGTATGACCCCAAACGAAATGTGTTCTTAGTATTAAGATCGTTATTGTATGCGTAAGTGTATTCATTAGAAGTCAGAATATAAAAAGAATACCCTCTGCCGACTTGCTTGGCGCTTTTTATAATGATGTCGCTGTTCACATCTGTAAAGCTGACACCTTGCTTTGCAGCCCAGTTTTTTAAATACTGCGCGCGCTGCACCTCAAATTCATATGCCCATTGTCCATTTTTCTCCTCAGTTAAAAAAAGCGTTTTCAATACTTTGGTATCTTGTTTTATAATGCATTCATTTCGCAGCTTAAAAATATCCGCGATGATTGTGTCAAAGCTTTCAGTGTCTGTGTTGAAAATAACTTCGTTATTATATGAAGTACGCAATATGAAAACAAAACCGGCTATGATAAAGAGGGCCAGCATTAAGAGTACGATCATATTTTTTTTTATTAGACGCATAAGGAATCTCCTTTTCGTTCTAAAACATAACTATGTCTGAACAGCTTGGCATAGACGTTTTAACCCTTTATAACCGGAAACGACTGCGCACATATCGTTTGCACGGTCAATAAAATAAAGCATAAAAAGCAAAGGGGGAATACGATGCTGCCAAAAACAGAGCTGATGGCGCTGGCCAGTGCGCTGAAAGCCACACCGGAATATGTTGAAATGATGAAACAAAGACGATTGATCATGCAAAATCAACGGCTGAGCAGAATGATGATCAATTTTGAAAGAGAGCATGCGCGTATTATGCATCATGATTTTCCTGAAAATCAGGTTGCGACACGTGTGAAAAGCTTATTTGATGAAAATAAGGTGTTTCTTGAAACTGCCGAAGTCAAGTTATATATGAAAACCGCTAAGGAATATCAAAACGTTGTTTCACAATGTATCGATTACTTAAACGCATTGTTCTGATAGATGCGATCGCTATATACTGAAACCTAAAAAAATAATGGCCATCAATGAAGCGGTGACCATTATTTTCATACTGAGCGTTCAACAAAGCCGGAATGATTACTCGTCGTCCATGACTAACATATCATCCATGTCATAATCGGCCATATCGTCATAATCGGGCATCATATCCCATCCGCCCGGCACACCGTACCAAGACCCCATCGTATTTGAGGCAGAGGCAAAACCGTCGAATCCGCCGCCGAAAAAGCATCGGCCGAAACGATCGCAGCACCGTCCGAAACGGTCGCAGCACCGTCCGAAATCATCGACAAAATAACATCTCCCGGCAGGAAACCCGAAATTGACGGGAAAAAAGAAGAATCTCGGGAAGCGCTGCCTGACGGGCATCGGCCTTGGGAAACGTCTGCCCGGAAATCCACCGCCCGGGAACCCGCCGCGCGGTCCGCGACCGGGAAATCCGCCACCCGGTCCGCGACCGGGAAATCCGCCGCCCGGCCCGCGGCCGGGAAATCCGCCGCCCGGCCCGCGACCGGGAAATCCGCCGCCCGGTCCACGCTGTACCTGCTGCATATCTCCGAATGTATTCATACCATCTGGCATTAAAAAAACTCCTTTCATATATCAACAAACGATACTGTTTGTTGATGTATAGTATGAGTTTTTTCAGTGATTGGTTCTTTTTATTACATCAAGATGGAACGGCTTGTATCTCGAGATCGGCTTTTTCCTCTTTGCCGGCTGCCGATGCCGAGCCCCATTTTCCGCAGCGGTCGCCCCAGTTGGCCGCATACGTTTGATCCGCTTTTATCCGAACCACTTCGCACATATTGGCGCAGCCGCTGCATATAAAGCTTTCTGCTGAGAATTGATGACACAGGTTTTCAAAACCCGCAAAGCACGTTAGGCGCCCGGCAAGAATTTCGTCTTTAGCGAGCAGCGCGGCACCGTAAGCGCCCATCACATCAAAATGCTGCGGAATAATGATCTTTTGCTTCAGTGATTTTTCAAACGCGGCAAGTATTCCGCTGTTGGCAGCAACGCCGCCTTGGAAAAGAATCGGCCCTTTAATTTCCTTGCCTTTGGCAAGGTTCGTCAAATAATTGCGAACCAGCGCTTCACACAATCCTGCAACAATATCCTCAATACAATGACCAGACTGCTGTTTGCTGATCATATCCGATTCCGCAAAGACTGCGCAGCGTCCCGCAATGCGCACGGGGGATGAAGACCGCAACGCCCAGCTGCCGAATTCCTCGATGGGAATATTGAGGCGTGAGGCCTGTCTGTCTAAAAAAGAGCCTGTACCGGCTGCACAAACGGAGTTCATTGCAAAATCACAAACGATACCATCCTCCACGAAGATAATCTTAGAATCCTGCCCGCCGATCTCAAGTATGGTTTTGACATCCGGCACCACGTGGCACGCGGCGGTTGCATGGGCTGTTATTTCATTCTTCATGATATCGGCACCGATCATCACTTTGGCGAGCTGCCGCCCGCTTCCGGTGGTTCCTGCACCGATGACAGATGCACCTTGTGCCTTGCTCTGCAGCACAGCCAAGCCTTTTTGTACGGCTTCTATAGGCTTGCCGTTGGTTCGTATGTAAAGCTTCTCCAAAACCTTGCCTTCAACATCAATCAATGCGAAATTGGTGCTGACGGAACCAACATCAATTCCCAGAAACAATTCTTTTATCACGCGTGATCACTCCTTTTTTTCGGCGCATTTGCAGCATGTCGATGAATGCCTCAATTCTTGTTTCATAACCGGCTTCGCCTGTCATCTCGTCGATAACCAAAGTGAGAACAGGAAAATTTATGCGCCTTTGCATTGATGGGAGCATGGCCTTAACGACGATCTCGGGCATACAGCCGAGCGGATAAATTTGAATCGCACCGTCAAACCCCTGCTCCTGGCACAGCAGCGCATGCCCGATGGATTCCCTTGCGTGTCCGCCGGTGTTGTAAGGCAAAAAATGCCGCGCTGCTTTGTTAACAGAAAGAGAATTCAGCCCCATTGGCTTTGCGGCCAGATCCTTCAGCCACCAGCTCGGTGTTATCATTCGCCGCGAGCTGACCCCCAGGTCCATCAGCTTTTCTTCAATGAAGAGGTTCGCAAAAGGTTCTATCATCGAGTATATTTCACCAATCAGCGCAACTTTTATTGGCTGTTTGCTGCTGTCAGTTTTAATGGCGTGAAGCTGTGCGGTATAATGCTCAAGCGTTTGCTGCATGACATCGGGGGTGCGGCAGTTTTCCGCGTCATTATGCGCGTTCATAAGTATTGACTTGCAGCTGCTCTTGTTGACTTCATAACCGGCAAGCCAATGCGCTTTTTCATCGAGCTCGTCTGCCAGCGAGAGAATGTGAATGGCTTGCTTAAGCGCACGCAGCTGATGAATGCCGCTCAAAGGGCTGGCCTTAGATATCACGCCGATTCGCCGTAAAAATTCTTTTTTACCGACAGAAGCGGGCGCGTCGATGACAACCGTTTGCTTATAGGGCTTCGTATTTTTTAGCAGTTTCATTTGCAGCTCGCAGTATTCTCCAAAACGGCACGGCCCGCAGCTGCCGGTCATCAAAATCGTATCGGCTCCTTTTTTAATGCAGTCGCTATAACTGCCCATGAATATTTTAAACGGCAGGCAGATATCCTCCGGGGATACGGCGGCGCCGTTTATCAGCGTTTGTTTGTTGATCTTTTCCGGGACCACATAAGGAATACCGGCAGCTTCAAAGAACGCTTTGGCAGCCAGGCAAATGTTGCCCATACGGGGAAACGTGATGACCATAATGCAACCTCCTTTTCAGCATATCCGTAAAGGCTTCTATTCTCGTATCCAGCGCGGCTTCGCCGGTCTGTTCATCGAGCTTGAGCACCATATACGGCATTGCGCCGATATCATGCTTCACCAGCTCGCAAAACACGGAATCAACACCGCAGCAGAAGGCGGATAAGTATATGATACCGTCGGCCAAACCGCGGTTATACAAGCTCACGGCCGATCCGTAGTGTTCCTGCGCAAAATACCAAAACGGCGTTTTATACAGGTGTTTCGTTTCGTTATGCATATCCTGACGGTTCACACTTTTTGACGTGACCACGCCAACACCCAACATGTTGAGCTTGCCGATGATGTTCATATTGATGAATTGATCGTCCACAATGTAAGAATGGCCGATCAACGCCACACGGCAATCATAATTCTCGTGTGTATTGGTGCGCGCTGATTCTCTTTGATTCTCCAGTGCCACGTTCAGTGCGGCTTCAATACGGCTCTTGCTGTTTGTAAAGACCGAACCGGCTTGCAGCGCCCATTTCTTCAGCTGTTTATCATCAAACGAATGAATGGGGGCATCAATCAGCGGAGGCAAATTGTTAATGCTGTGCCGAATCATTTCCACAAGCCCGCAAAATAAAGGACACATGGTTTTTCCTTTTTCCGGGCTTAAAAAATGCGGCAGCAGCAAATAATCACATTTGTCTTTTAAATGGCTGACATGCCCGTGAAAGACCTTGACAGGCAGACAGGCATCATCCACACAGCACTTAACGCCTTCATCGAGAATTTGTTTATTGGTTAGCGGCGAAACAACAATATGAAGCCCAAGGCTTTGAAAAAAGCTTTCGGCAAATCGATGATATTTTGAATACAGTAGTCCTCTCGGTATACCCACAACGATATCGTTTGTCATGTTTATTATCTTTTGCGCAGCAAGAAAAAATATGCGATGCGATTTCATGAAGAATCGAGGACGGTCATAGGCAAGGCTGTTTATCGTATTCATATAGTTTACATGATTGTTGACTTCATCTATAATAAACATAAATAGACTATGGTTTGGGGGAGAAACGCATGCTTGACGATCAGAGAATTATGAAACATAAAAAAAGGCAAAGCATATTCCGGTTTGTAAAGTTCACGCTCTTTTCGGCATCGGCCGGGCTCATTCAAATCGGAAGCTTTACACTGCTCAATGAAATCGCTGGTTTGCCTTATTGGCCAAGTTACCTCATCGCGCTGGTTTTATCTGTCGTCTACAACTTCACACTTAACAGGCGCTTTACATTCAAATCGGCAGCGAACTATCCGCTGGCGATGATGAAGGTGTTTCTTTACTACTGTGTGTTCACGCCTGTTTCCACATGGTGGGGAGCTGCATTAACAGCCATAGGCTGGAACAATTACATTGTGCTGATAGGAACAATGGTCATCAATTTTGTAACAGAATTCTTATTCACTCGGTTTGTGGTATACCGTCATTCAATCAACACCAACGATCTCGGCAGAAAAGAAAATGAGAGGTTGGAAAATATGTCGCAGGAAGAGCTTGCCGAATCTCTCGCGCGGGACTAAATGAGAATCGCCATATGTCATACCGAACGGAGCCGGCTATATAATGGATTGGTATCCCATGGTTACAGCGTTTCGCCATGGGACGCATTGCACATGCAGCCACGTCGCCTCGCACTTCTGCTGAATATGCATGGTTTATTAGTATACTGAGGCGTCTTCAAACGCTCCTTTTTTATTCGCTTTTAATAATATCAGCAAGCTGATACTGATGGCTTCTATGACAATACACCTTGAAAAGGTGTACCATAAATAGTAATATGAATTCAAAAATCGAAAACGATTAAGCAGGTTGATTATGAAGAAAAATTGGAAGGGTTTATCCCATCATGGAAAGCTTCATGTGAGCGGAACAAGCCTTAAAAACGAAAAGGATGAAATCGTTTTGCTGCACGGCATGAGCAGCCACGGGCTGCAGTGGTACCCGCATTTTGCGCGCAAAGAGTCTATTCAGGCAACGAAGAATGCGGGCGCGAACGTGTTCCGCGTTGCGATGTACACGGCAGAAGGCGGATATTTGACTGATAGCAGAATCAAAGAAGATGTGATCAAGGCCGTTGATGACACACTGGCACTTGATATGTATGCCATTATAGACTGGCACATCCTTTTTGATAATGATCCATCGGCGCATGTTGAAGAAGCAAAAGCATTCTTCCAAGAAATCAGCCTGAAATACAAAGATGAGCCGGGCGTTATCTACGAAATATGCAACGAACCCAACGGCGATGACGTGACATGGACACGCAGCATCAAGCCGTATGCCGAACAGGTGATTCCTGTGATACGCGAAAATACACCCGATGCCGTGATTTTGGTGGGCTGCCCGACATGGAGCCAGGATGTTGATATCTGCGCGGCAGATCCGCTTAATTTTGATAATATCATGTACACCCTGCATTTTTACGCCGGAACGCATGGTGATGCTCTGCGTCAAAAATGCACGAAGGCGCTGACGCTTGGAGCGCCCGTTTTTGTCAGCGAATGGGGGACAAGCGCCGCTGATGGCAGCGGCGGCGTCTTTATAAAGGAAAGCGACGATTGGCTTGCGTTTCTCTCAGAAAACAAAATCAGCTGGTGCAACTGGAGCCTTGCCGACCGCGATGAAACCAGTGCCGCGCTGCTGCCCGGGGCACCGGCAAGCTGGAAGCCTCAGCATCTGTCCAAAAGCGGAAAATATGTCATTGCAAAACTCCGCGATACGCTTGATTAAAGCATGAGCCTGTTTTTGAATCAACGGCTGAGGAGAAGAGATGATTATCCGCAAAGCGACGATAACCGATATTGATACGCTGATTCAGCTGAGGCTTTTCTATCTGACTGAGCATTTTGGTGATATCGGCGAAACAGAAAAGCAGATTGTTGACAGCCTTAATGCGTATTATTCGGCCCATTTGCAAAAAGATTTCTCGGCTTTTCTTGCGGAAGAAAACGGAAGCATTATCGCTTGCGCTTTTCTGATAGTTCAGGAAAAGCCCGCAAACCCGCGTTTCCCGACGGGAAAGACCGGCTTTTTGCTGAATGTTTACACAAAGCCGGATTTCCGGCGAAGAGGGGTGGCCGATACTCTCATCAAGGCGGTTATTGAAGAAGCGAGACGGCTCAATTTATCATACGTCGAATTAACAGCAACCGAAGCGGGCGAGAAGCTCTACTTAAACAATTGTTTTCAATATAAAGAAGCCGCCCGCGAGATGTTACTGGTTTTATAAAATCTACGATGATATACAAATTGGTTAGAAACATAAACTATGGGTATTAATAAGTCAAATCAGAAAGGAGACTATCAAAATGGCGTGTGACATTATGGTTGTTAAAATCGGCCAAAGAAGAGACCGTTCCCCTAAGGTGCAGGAAGTGCTGTCTAAATTCGGCTGCTCAATCAAGGTTCGGCTTGGGCTTCATGAAACCGAGAATGTGTGTTCCGATGAAGGAATTCTCATTTTACAGCTGACAGGGGATACGGATGAAATGATGAAGCTGGAAAAAGCGTTAAACGAACTCGATGAAATAAAAGCAAAAATGGTGATGCTGGATTAATGAGTTGAAAGGTTCTTTGCGGCAATGGCAAAGAACTTTTTTATTATACAAAAACTTTTGATTTACTCAACATCAAGTGTGGTAGATTTATAGTATAAAAAATATGTGAGGAGCAGTTGTTTTGCAGGTTCATTTATTTGATTTACTATTAAGCATCGGATACTCGGTTGATCTCATTTCCCCGGAATATACAAGTCACCATCAACAGGTCGCCTTTTTATCGTATCATATCGGAAAAAAAATGGGGCTGACGCAAAAGTCCTGCCGCAATTTAATCATGGCAGGCTTGCTTCATGATATCGGTGCCCTAAACAGTAAAGAGAGGCTGCTTCTGATAGAAGAAGAGCCTGTCAGTGTGAACAGCCATGCTTTCAGAAGCGCAAGACTGTTACAGGAAGTTGCGTTGTTCAGCGACATCTCAGATATCGTGCAGTATCATCATGTTAACTGGGACGAGGGAAAGGGGAAGGTTTTCTCAGAAAAAAAGGTTCCGATAGAAAGCCACATACTGCATCTGGCAGACAGAGTCTGTGTCAAATTTCAAACAACGACAAGCACTGTGGAACAAGTCCCCAAAATTCTATTGGATATTGAGAAGGACAAAGATAAAAAATTCAATCCCGAAGTGGTCAAAGCCTTGCTTTCATTAAAGAAAAACGACCACATCTGGCTCGAACTGATGGAGAATCAACCGGTTGATTATTTACCCACGCATAAATTGTTCTCAGGTGACTACATCAATATTGATCAGCTTATGGATATCACGCACATGATTTCGCTGATTATTGATTTTCGGAGCCATTTTACCGCGACACATTCGGCAGGCGTGGCCAAAATAGCGAACCGCCTGGGTAAAGCGTTCGGCTTTTCGGAAACAGAGTGCAAGATGCTGCTCGTGGCAGGTTATCTGCACGATCTTGGAAAGCTAAGCGTTCCCAACGAACTGCTGGAAAAGCCATCCGCTCTTGATCAGAAAGAATTTCATATTATTCGCGAGCACACATTTCATACTTATCGTTTACTCAACACCATAAAAGGAATGGAAACGATTAATATGTGGGCTTCATACCATCACGAGAAGCTTAACGGAAAAGGATATCCCTTTCAACTCACCGAGGACAGCATACCGCTTGGTTCAAGGATCATGGCTGTTGCCGATGTTTTTACGTCAATTACTGAAGACCGCCCGTATAGAAAAGGGATGTCTCAAATGCAGATTAACAGTGTTCTCAAATCGATGGCAGACGACGGATCTTTATGCCCGATCGTGATTGAAAAGCTGATCAGCAACATGGATGATTTTATCAATGTGTGTCATCAAAGCCAACAGCATGCAGCATTGTTGTATGAAACCATTTTTCAAATCGCCTGACGGGTCATCTTGTTTTCATTTGCCGTAGCTGTATAATAAAATTAAATCCAATTCCGTTATGTAGTAAGGGAGATAAATAATGATTAAAGAGTTTAAGGAGTTTATTTCAAGAGGAAACGTCATTGACCTCGCCGTCGGCGTGATTATCGGCGGTGCGTTCGGCAAAATCGTTTCATCACTCGTGGGTGATTTAATTATGCCGCTAATCGGCATTATCAGCGGCGGTAATAATTTTAATGAATTGAGTTGGACAATCGGCAATGAGAAGATCATGTATGGCAGTTTCATTCAAAGTCTGGTTGACTTTTTCACAATCGCCATCTGTATTTTTCTGATCATCAAAATACTCAATAAATTTAAGAAGAAGAAAGAGCAAAAGACTGACGAACCGGTCGTCCCTGAGCCTTCCAGAGAGGAAATTTTACTGACAGAAATCAGGGATCTGCTGAAAGAGAGGAAATAAATGAATTATCCTTGGATAGAAGACTTCTGCCTATCAAAAAAGGGCGCGGAAAAGCAATACAAACCGGAGTGGGAAGCGCTGCTCTATCTGGTCGGCGGCAAGATGTTTGTGATGCAGGGGAAAGATAACCAAGGCCGCAGCATCATTACGGTGAAGCTCGAACCGCCGTTCGGCGAATCACTGCGCAGCCAATATGACGATATCCGCCCCGGTTACTATATGAATAAAACGCATTGGAATTCTGTGGACTTGAATGGCAGCGTGCCTGATGAACTGCTGCAAATCATGCTGGAACAGTCGTACAAACTTGTTTTGCAGGCGCTGCCAAAGAAAATGCAGAGGGATATTGAGGCAGGTTGAAGCAAGCCTGTTAAAACACTTTGATATGGAAGATTTTTTTGTATACATATTTCGTTCGCAATTTTTAGTGGCCGTCGTTTTTCACAATCTTGCAGCCGACGCTTCACTTCATACAGACCAAACTAGGATTTTAAAACATATTTATTAAGGAATTTGTCAGAAGATAGATGATGCCGTTTTAATGCTGACATTTCACTTTGATTGTTATTGACGTTTCTGATAGGCCTGTGTTAAAGTCTTAAAACACTCTTTTAAAGGCGCAGGTGACAAATATGGAACAAAGCTGGAAGAAAAAAACGATATTCTTTATTTCCAGCCAAACGGTGTCGTTGCTCGGGTCGTCGCTGGTTCAGTACGCGATACTATGGTACATCACATTATCCACCCAATCTGGGGTCATGATGACGCTGTCAATCATATGCGGTTTTCTGCCGAGTTTTTTTATTTCGCCTTTTGCGGGCGTTTTTGCAGACAGATACAACAGAAAAACGCTGATCATTATTGCTGACGCGGGTATTGCGGCAGTCACGCTGCTGCTGGCAGTCGTCTTCATGGTCGGATATGATGAAATATGGCTGCTGTTTGTGATATCGGCCATTCGGTCGCTCGGCACGGGAATACAGACGCCTGCGGTTGGTGCTTTTTTACCTCAATTTATTCCCGAGGAAAAGCTTACACGCGTTAACGCCGTTAACGGCACCATTCAAAGCATTATTTCGCTTGCATCGCCCATGCTGGGCGCTGCGCTTATGGCCTTTGCGAAAATTGAAATGATATTCTTTATCGATGTGGTTACCGCGGCGATTGCCATTTTCATTCTCGCTGCAAAGCTTCACGTACCGCCGCATCAAAAGGCGACCGAAACACAAACCACAGGCTACCTGTCTGACTTTAAAAGCGGCCTTGATTATGTGAGAAAGCACGGGTTCATTATAAAGTTTTTGCTCTTCAGCGCTGCGTTCTTCTTTTTGGCGGCACCGGCGGCATTTTTAACACCGCTGCAGGTAACCCGAAGCTTTAACGGGGGCGTCTTTGAGCTCAGTGCCATCGAAATTGCTTTT
The DNA here is from genome assembly GCA_023436525.1 of Bacillota bacterium. Taxonomy (GTDB): domain Bacteria; phylum Bacillota; class Clostridia; order Christensenellales; family SZUA-584; genus SZUA-584. Next base: position 11,157 of record JAEZIW010000228.1, read on the forward strand.
TCGTTGGGTATGGTTCTTGGGGGTCTGCTGATGACGGGCTGGGGCGGCTTTAAAAACAGAATACTGACAATGGTTTTGGCAGGAACGTTGCTCGGAGTCTTCACGTTCTTAATGGGCGTGGTGCCGGTGTTTTGGATATACCTTGTTATCATGGGGCTTACGGGAATCGCCATTCCGATATATCATACGCCTGCCAATGTGCTGCTTCAGGAGAAGGTGGAAGAATCGTATCTGGGGCGCGTGTTCGGGCTGTTCGGTATGCTGGCGAGCGCGGTTATGCCGCTCGCTATGCTCTTTTTCGGGCCGTTGTCGGATACAATGCCAATTGAATGGCTGCTTATCGGAACGGGTATACTGATGTTGCTGGCAAGCGCCGTCCTTTTTTTCAGCAGAAAGCTCGTAAAAGAGGGGATCGCACCAAAAATCTCAGAATAAAGAGGCTGACAGCAGTTTGCTCCGTTTGCTTGATAACAAGCATTCGGAGTTTTTTTATTTACCGTCACCCGGTTGACAGCTTACAAGAAATACTGTATATTTTTATTAGTAAATTAGTAAATAAGTAATGGAGATTCACATGAAAATACCCACGACTTTGAAACATAAGCCTGTGATTGTATCGGAAAACTATGAGAACATTGACGGTCGACGGGCGTATCAATCGGACACCAAAGGGCTGTCTCTTGGCCTGGCTCAATGGAACGACCGCGGCAAGGTCGAAATATCGGCCAAGGTTTGGCGGTATACCGGCGAGAAATGGTCGCGCCAATCTGAAGAGCTGCCGCTGCACCGCGTGATCGATCTTGCGATACTCGTATGCCGCGCCAGACAGCATTTTAAGGACGCCTATCGCTTCGAGAAGCTCTATGACCCAACGCATACGCAAATAGACAGAATCGGCCTGCAGGGCGACGCGATGAGCGTTTCTGTATGCACCGATAATCCGATGATCGATGAAGACATTAAACTGTTCGCCGATGTGCTCGGAAAAGATGACGAATTGATAGGAGAGCGTTTGTCGACGCTTTCAAGGCTGCTAAAGGAGCTTGGCTATTGATGGACAAAGAGAAAAGAAAAAAACTGCAGCAGCAATACGCCGAGCGATGCGTAAAAGGCGGCGTGTATGCGATAAAGAATACGGAATCCGGTAAAATGCTGCTGCTCACCACGCAGGATATGCCGGGCAGCCTGAACCGCTTTGCCTTTGCCCTGCAAACGGGCGGCTGCGTTCACCCGCTGCTTCGTGACGAATGGGGGAAATCGAATTTCTCCATAGAAGTGATTGAAGAATTGAAAAAAAAAGAAGACCAAACCGATAAGGAGTTTGCCGCAGAGGTGCAGGCCTTATATGAGCTGACAATACAGCAGTATTCGGCGGAGCTGCTTTATTAGCGCATGTGATTGAGGCCGAAGCATAGGGAAGCTATTTCACTTTCAGTTGATCCTTGCACAGCATAGCGATACTGCGGTCATAAGTGGCTTCGCCTTCGCGGGAGAAGAGACATCCAGGAGCTTCTCCGAGACGACGATGATAAGCGACGCATTCACAGCACTTGCCGTGATGAGAACAGGATTTATACGTGCACGTGCATTGAACTGTGTTTGTGCAGGCCATGTTTTATCCTCCGCAAATGTGTATAAGCTGATTATAGACAGCTTTTAACGCGCCGGCAACACAAAAAAGGAGAGTAGGATGATGGGCAGCATTGACGTTATAAAAGGTGATATAACAAGAATCAGCGCTGACGCCATCGTTAATGCCGCGAACAATTCGCTGCTGGGCGGGGGCGGGGTAGACGGCGCAATACATCGGGCTGCGGGCCCGCTGCTGCTCAAAGAATGCAGGACACTCGGCGGCTGCGAAACAGGCCATGCCAAAATCACCAAGGCATACAATCTGCCGTGCCGCTATGTGATCCATACGGTAGGTCCCGTTTGGCGCGGCGGGCAGCAAGGCGAGGAAGCGCTTCTTCGGGCTTGTTACGAAAATTCTCTGTGCTTGGCAATAAAACATGGCTTGAAAACCATCGCCTTTCCGGCCATCAGCACCGGGGTATACGGTTACCCTATTGAAGAAGCAACCGACACAGCAGTGAGTGCGGTGGATGGCATACTGAAAAAAGAAGCAGCAATAGAAAAGGTCATTTTTGTCTGTTATTCGCAAGAGGCCGCCGATGTTTATAATAGTCGGCTTCAACTGTGAATAAACAGAATCGATAAAACGAAAAGAAAAAATAATAAGAACTTGTAAATTTTCATCTAACATTGTCCAACAAAAAAGGTTTATCGGCACAAACGGAGAATTTATTACTCAAGTTAATCATGATGATCCGTCATTCGGCTATAATTGAAGGTGGTCTGTTGTATCCCGTATTGGCAGAAAACTTTGTCAGGAGTTATTTATGAGTCAATTTGTGCCCGAAATACACGGCAATTTAAGAAAACATATGGTGCGTGTTCCGGAAGTGATCAACGAAGTCAGCGGAATTCGTATCTTCGGCAAAACAATAAAATCGCTTGTTTTTACTACGGATGTGGCATTAATTAAAAATTGCAATGCTAATGCCGTTATTGCCGTCTATCCGTTTACACCGCAGCCGCTGATTACCCACGCAATCATCACAGTGTCAGACATTCCTGTATTTTGCGGCATCGGAGGCGGCACCACAACCGGAAAGCGCGTTGTGAATCTTGCGATGGATGCTGAATTTCAAGGTGCTATCGGTGTGGTTGTGAATGCACCCACGTCAAACGAAATCATACTGAATCTCAAAGAAAGAATCGATATCCCTGTTGTGGTGACGGTGGTGTCTGAAGCAGAAGACGTGGGGGAAAGGCTCAAAGCAGGCGCTTCAATACTCAATGTTTCGGGTGCGGCGAGTTCCCCCGCTATCGTTAAATCCATCAGAAAGAAATACCCTGAAGTCCCGATCATCGCGACGGGCGGCCCGACAGATGAATCGATAATGAGAACGATTGAAGCCGGAGCAAACGCGATCACCTTCACGCCGCCCACATCGGCAGAAATCTTTAAGCATTTGATGGAGAAATACCGCAACCAGATTTAGTGTTCAATTCATAAAGAGGTTGCATATTTTGTTTAATTGCGTATAATATTATTAATTCATTACGGGATTATTACAGCGTCATTACTAAATTTACTGACATTAGAGGTCGTTTATGAAAAATGGCAATATTTTTGAATATTGCGCGAAAGCCGGTTCATCGTTTATCCGTCTGATCAAACGAATGTTTTCGAGTATTCTTTCTGCTAGCTTTAAAAAACCAGCATCAAACAGGCATAGATCCAATTACGACAGCATCAATACAGCTTCCGTTAGGTCTGTGCGTTACAGCCGGCAACCAAAAAAATGGTGGCAAAACAAGCGGCTCCTTATCGCCGGGGGAGGCGTTGTTGTTGTAATTGCGCTGGTGCTTATATTTGCGATTCCGTCATCACCGAATAAAGCATTGGCTTCCATAGGCGGCGGTATGATGAATGACGATGCACAAGAGGCTTCACAAAGCACCCCCGAAGCCGCAGCATCTCAAAGTGTCGAAACGCCGCAAAGCCCGTCTGTTTCGGATAGCGGGATGACTGTTCAAGGCGTGGATGAGCCTTTGGTTTCGCAAGGTGATGAGCTTTCTCCCATACCAACCACCGCGCCGGACAAAACCGAGCTGGTGCCGGGTGTTCACGATCCGCAGATGATTGAAATACAGCAGCGGTTGATGGATCTTGACTATATGGATGATGATGAACCAACCGATTATTACGGAAACGGTACAAAATACGCGCTTCAGCTTTTTCAGAGAAAAAACAACCTGCAGGTGGATGGCCTGCTCGGCGAAAAAACGCTGATTGCTTTGAGCTCGAATGATGCGCTTCCATACACCGTGAAGCTGGGAGACAGAGGTTCGGATGTTAAAGCGATGCAGGAACGTTTGCAGGAGCTTAAATACTTAAAGGCGGGGCGCACCGGTTATT
>JAEZIW010000135.1 GCA_023436525.1 Bacillota bacterium
CCTTCTCTGGAAAACGGCACGTCAATTGCGTCACGCGTGGTGCCCGCAATATCCGAAACGATGGTGCGCGATTCACCGATGATCGCGTTAACCAGCGACGACTTGCCCGCATTAGGCCGCCCCACAATCGCGATGTGAACGGTCTGCGTCTCGTCTTCCTGCTCGGTCTCGCCAAAGTCCGCAATCACCGCATCCAGCAAATCGCCGAGCCCCAGCCCCTGTGCCGACGATATCGCAAACAGCTGATCGGTTCCGAGAGAATAAAAATCAAATATGTTCTGCTCATCCTGCTTGTTGTCCGCCTTATTCACCACCGTAATCACCGGCTTATTCGCGCGGCGCAGCATATCCGCAATCTCGTGGTCGGCAGGCAGCACGCCCTGCTTGGCATCCACAAAAAACAATATCACATCGGCGATATCCACCGCCAGCTCGGCCTGCAGACGCATCTGCTTGAGTATCACGTCTTCAGCGTCCGGGTCGATACCGCCCGTATCGATTAACGTAAACTCACGCCCAAGCCATTCCGCGTCCGCATAAATACGGTCGCGCGTCACCCCCGGCGTATCCTCCACGATGGAAATGCGCCGCCCGGCTATCCTGTTAAAAAAAGTGGATTTGCCCACATTGGGCCGCCCCACAACCGCCACAAACGGCTTTGCCATTTTCGTCCTCTTTTCTATATTCCGCAAATCTGGGAGACAAGCTGATACCCATCGCCCACCGGCACCACCGGCACACCCAGCGTTTCGGTCAATTCATCGAGTGTCATATCATCCAAAAACACGTTATCGTCGCGCAATGCCGCTTCAGGAATCAGCAGCTTCTCTCCCAGCTCCTTGCCCTTTAGCGCACTGACAAAATCTTTCCCGGCCAGCAGCCCTGCCACTGTTATCGCCCCGCCGAATGTCTTATTTCTTGCGGCGTACACACGCACGCGTGCGCCGGACCGCTCTGCCGCTCTTTTTGCAATGCTGTCGATATACGGGAAAGCATCTTCACCGGTAACGAGACTCAAATCGGCACCTTTGCCTTCACAGCCCTCTTCCAGCGCTTCCTGCGCTTCGGCGAGCAGCGTGGCCACAAGGCCAACGCCGTTTTCAATTTGGCTGAACGCTTCGTATTCGTCATACGACGGCAGCGGCATCCCCGCGCGGATATAAAACTCGTCCGACGCGAACACAAACCGCGTGCCGATACTATTTAAACATTCTTTCTGCCATTTTTCAACCGTTTTGATGCACTCTTGCGCGGTGCTTTGCGAAACCGGCTCAATAGGCGTGAGCCGCTCGCGATGGCCTGTGAGCCCCACGGGCACCACAGCCAAGGATGCCGCCGCCGGATACAGCCCCTTTAAAAAGCGTATGGTCTCCTCCAGCTTATCGCCGTCGTTGAACCCCGGGCACACCACCGCCTGCGCATGAAAGTGAATGCCGTGTGAAGCCAGCCTTTTAAGCAGCGGGCGTATCGGCACCGCGTTGTTGTTGCCGAGCATCGCCTTGCGCAGCGTTTCGTCCACGGTGTGAACGGAGATATAAAGCGGCGATGCTTTACGCTTGATGATGCGCTTGATTTCGTCGTCTGATATTGTTGAAAGGGTGACGTAATTGCCCATTACCAGCGAATAGCGCCAGTCCTCATCCTTCACGTACAACGCTTTGCGCATGCCTTTGGGCAGCTGATGGACAAAACAAAACACGCATTTGTTGCCGCAAACACGCTTGTTGCCGAGCAGCGGCTCGGTAAACGTGATTCCGAGATCCTGCTCGCCGCTGTTTATAACCGTCAGCGTTTTGGTTTTTCCGTCGCGCAAAACACGTATTTTAAGCCGCTTTTTAGCGCAAAAATAAATGTAATCGATATAATCTAGAAGCGGCTCACCGTTAATCAACGCGATCTTGTCTCCGGGCAAAATGCCGCCCAGCTGTGCGGCGCTGCCTTCTTTGACGCACTCTGCCTCAAACAATTTGAGTCTTCCCTTTCACTTTTGTTCGGGCTATTATATACTATTTTGCAGACGCGCGCCAGACTTTGTTGCGGCATTAAGAACGAAGCTGTGGCTGTATTGTGGATACCTTGTGCCATGGACGCGACAACAGATAAGACCCGACCAGGCAAATAACGAAGCTGATGGATGCAATATCGAGCACATCAAAAACCGTCACATGTTGTTCGGCTTCGGTCAGCAGTGACATGATATCCGATGCCACGCTGTAAATTCCGATCAGAACCGGGGCATATAAAGGCGCTTTTCTTTTTAAAAACAACAGCGAAATCAACGATACCGTAAAGATAAGCAGCGCGCTTATGAACGAAATGGTATAGGATATGGATACAAATGAGGCTGATACCGAAATCAGAATGGTGATCATGGCGGCCAGATAGAAGCGAAACTTAAAATCTCTCACCACAATCAGATAAACGGCAGGCGCCAAGCACATAAAAGCACCCGGCAGATTGATGCTGACACGCTCAAAAAGTGTTATCGGCGGGATAAGCGACAACACCATGCAAATAACAAAATAAAGCACAAAGCAGGTTCCGCTTAAGCCTGCGGCATTTGTGCTTTTTCGAAGATTGCCGGTTAAATACAAAATCGGCAGCCCGAGTATAACAACCAAAGATATGCTCATAACCCCACCCTTTTGGCAAGCTGTTTTGAAGCCTTTACTGCGATTTTCAGCAATTCAAAGCTTGTCTATTTAGCTTGCCATTCAGGCGGCTATTTTATAGATGCGGCGAAAAAAACTTCGTGCAAAAGCTGGCCGAATCGGCCATCGGTGGCTATCGATTAACTATATAAATGGTCATTCTGAGCGTCAGCGATGAATCTGAAAAGCGGCTTATACACCATAGCTTTTTATTTCGTTTCGATCCTTCAGAACATTCATGCGCTTAAGCACCACATTAAACGAAAAGCTATGGCAAACAGCCTTAATCAAGATCCAGACGTTTTCCCGTCGCGTTATAGACGATCGATTCACAGATGTTCGTAATATGATCGCCCACGCGCTCCAGGTAGCGCGCAATCAATACAAACGACATCATCTGGTTGATATGCTTTGAGTTTTCCATCACAAAGGTGAGCAGTTCACGGTATATCTGCTTAAACAGCGAATCCAGCTGATTGTCGCGTTTGGCCGTCTCGATGGCGAGTTCACTGTCACCCGTGGCAAACGCGCGCACACTCGATACCAGCATTTCACATGCGATATCCGTCATGCGCGGCAGATCAATCAATGGCTTGATGTATTCTTCATCCTTCAGCCGCAGCGCCATTTTGGCGATACCCACGCCGTAATCCGCAATACGCTCTAAGTCTGTGCCCATTTTGATCGACGCAAATATCACGCGCAAATCGCCTGCGAGAGGCTGCTGCGTGGCAATCAGCGTGACGCACTGCTCTTCAATTTCCAGCTGCAAATCGTCTATCTCGTCATCGCTGTCCATAATTCTTTGCGCGCGGTCAAAATCGCGCTCCACCAACGACTTCATCGAACCAGCAAGCAGCTGTTCAACGAGCGAGCCCATACGGATGATCTCATGCTTTAAATCTTCCAGCTGATGGTCATATTCCACGCGTGTTTTCATGGCAAATCTCCTTATTAATCAGCCGAATCGGCCCGTAATGTAATCTTCCGTCCGCTTATCCTGCGGAAGCTGGAATATCTGACGTGTATTTCCCATTTCCACCATATCACCAAGCAGGAAGAACGCCGTTTTGTCGGATACGCGCGCCGCCTGCTGCATGTTATGCGTCACGATGATAATCGTATACTCCTTCTTGAGCTCGGCTATCAGTTCTTCAATCTTGCCTGTCGAAATCGGGTCGAGCGCGCTTGTCGGCTCATCCATCAGCACGATGGACGGTTCCACCGCCAGCACACGTGCAATGCAAAGCCGCTGCTGCTGGCCGCCCGAGAGCCCCATGGCCGATTGATGCAGCCTGTCTTTCACTTCGTCCCACAACGCTGCCTGTTTCAGGCTGCGCTCTACAATCATCTCCAGCTTTTTCTTTTCACGCAGGCCGTGAATGCGCGGACCATAGGCGATGTTATCGAATATCGACAGTTCAAACGGATTCGGCTTCTGAAAGACCATGCCCACTTCCTTGCGCAGGTATGCAATATCCACGCCACCCTTATATATATCCGTTCCGTCGATCAGTATATCACCTTCCACGCGGCAATCCGGAATCAGATCGTTCATTCTGTTGATACACTTTAAGAATGTCGATTTGCCGCAGCCGGAAGGCCCGATCAACGCTGCAACCTGGTTTTGGCCGATATCCATATTGATGTTTTTGAGCGCTTGAAAGCTGCCGTAAAACAGATTTAGTTTATTAACCTTTACCTTAACGCTGCCATGCAGGGCATCCTCTTTCATTTCAGTTGCTAAATTCATCAGAGATTCTCCTTATATCGATTGACGCGGCGGCTGAATGCCCCCGCTATCAAATTGAGTATCAGTACAATAACCACCAGCAGCACGGCGGTGCCGTACCCCTTGCTGGGCGACACTTCTTTAACCATCATGTAAAGATGAAGCGAGAGCGACCGACTCGACTCAAACAGGCTTTTCACCAATTTTGTGCCCATGCCGAGTGTAAAAAGCAGCGCAGCTGTTTCACCGAATATACGCCCCATGCCAAGGATAATGCCATTGATAATGCCCGGCGATGCTGTCGGCAGCACAACCTTTCTCATCGTCTGCCATTTGGTTGCACCCAAGGCCAGCGAGCCTTCCTTATAGCCGATAGGAACGGTCATGATCGCTTCTTCGGATGTTCGGATCAGCGTGGGGAGTATGACCACCGCCACTGTTGCTGCGCCGCTGAGCAGCGAATAGCCCCAACCGAAGAATTTATTGAAAACCATGAAGCCGAACAACCCGAATATAATTGACGGAATACCCGCAAGATTGGCTGTAAAATAGCGTATGATTTTAATCACCGGGCCCTGCCGCGAGTACTCGGTCATATATATGGCGGCCAGTATCGAGAGCGGCGCGGCGATAAGCAGGCCAAGCCCCACAAAGTAAAGCGTGTTGATAATAACGGGGAATATACCGCCTTTACGGCCGGAGTCTTTCACCGAACTCGTCAGAAACTCCCATGAAATCTCTTTTAAGCCATTCACAAAGATGTGGCCGATGATCACAAACAGCACGCCAACCGCCAGAAACGCCGCCAGATAAAGCAGCGAATAAACAAAATTCTGCCGTCTTATCTGCTTCGCCCTGTTGTTGAGTATTTTCTCTTTCGAAAGAAATCTCTCCTGATTCATGCTTTCACTCGCTTTCTGCTGAGTATCATCACAGCGGCGTTGATGATCATGGTAAACACAAACAGTGCGATGGCTGTGGCAAACAGCGCTGAATAATGCGCTGACCCCTGCGCCGCATACGGCATATCCAATACAATGTTAACGGTCATCGTTCTCACCGGCTGAAAAATCGATTCCGGGATGATCGGCGTGTTGCCCGCAACGAGTATGACCGCCATGGTTTCGCCCATGGCCCGGCCTATGCCGAGCACGATACCGGCAATGATGCCCGATTTCGCCGTCGGCAGGCTCACCTTGGATATGGTTTGCCATTGAGAGGCTCCAAGCGCCAGCGAACCGTCTTTATAAGCTTTTGGAACCGCCCTCATCGACACTTCCGCAATCGTAATGATAGTGGGAAGTATCATGATGGCGAGTATCAGCCCGGCTGCCAGCACACTCTGGCCCGGCCCCAAGCCAAAGCTTCGGATAAACGGCACGATAACCACCAGGCCAAAGAAACCGAAAATGATTGAGGGAATTCCCGCGAGTATTTCAACGATTCTTCGCAGCACGGAAGCCAGTTTGCGCGGTGCAATTTCGGCTAAGAAGATGGCGCATCCAAGCCCGACCGGAATGCCCAGCAGCAGTGCAATGCCCGTGGTGTAAACAGAGCCGGCAATCATCGGCAATATGCTGTACAGTTCGGGTTTTCCGTCAGGATTCCATTCAGACCCGGCCAAAAAATCCCCCACACTCACATGCTTAAACAATGGCAGGCCTTCGGCAAAAACCAGATACGTGATGATCAAAACGGCAGCTACGGATATAAACGCGCAGATCAGCATCACTTTTTCTATCGTCTTCTCACCAAGTCTTAGTTTCTGTTTCTTCATTCTATCCACCCTATTATAGAAAACTGTTACGCTACTCATATTCTACTTCGGGTGCTGATTCTCTACGGCACGTGCGTGTTAAGTATATGTTAAGTTCTTGTAAAGCGATGAAAGCGATAGGCTTGCGATACCTAGTTGAATCAACAATAACTAAGACGCATTTTTTGGTTTCTCCTTGAGGAGATACTCATACTGCCATAAACCTTTTATCTTGGCACACTCGTACAACTATCCCCCGCGAAGTTGGAGTCGGAGCTGTCACCGATAAGTGACTTGGGACAAAAGATAGCTGCAGCGCGATAGATAAGCCAACTCTCTTTAAATAAAAAGAGAGACGCGTCGGGTCGTCCCTCTTTTCACTATTGACTATGCAGCCGTTAGGGTTTTACATAACCCTTCTCTGCCATATAATCAAGCGCGCCTTGATCGTTCACGCAGAAATCCATGAAAGCTTTAACTTCAGGCTTGGGATCTCCGAGTGTGAGCAGATTGAACGGACGTTTGTAAGCATATGTGCCGTTCCTCAGGTTCTCAACGGTTGCATCCACGCCGTCCAGCTTCAACGATGTCACTTTGTAGTTCGGCGCAAGGCCAAGCGACATGTAGCCGATACCCATCGGATCGCCTTCCACAGACGCACCCATTGAGCCGTTCGAATCGACGATTAAGCACTTTTTGTCGTCAATCTTGATTTCTTCGCCCTTATCGTCTTTGCCAAGGAACAGCTCCTGGAAAGCACCGCGTGTACCGGAAGCCTCGTCTCTGGAGTAAAGAGTAATTTTGCCTTTGCTGCCGCCGACTGCAGACCAATCGGTAATCTCGCCTAAGTATATCTTCTTAACCTGCTCAGCTGTCAGTTCAGTCACTGTGTTTGCCGAGTTCACGATAACCGCCACGCCGTCGATGCACAGAACATGTGTCTGCAGATCCGGAGCCGCTGCCAATTCTTCATCCTTCAGGCTTCTGGAGGCCATACCAAGATCAGCACTGCCGTCTGCTGTGGCTGTGACGCCGCCGCCAGAACCGGGCTGCTCAACATTGATGGTGACATTCGGATTTGCTGCAATGTACAGCTCGGCCATGGCTTCAATAGCCGGGCCGACCGATGTGGAACCCACCACATTGAGAACCACAGGTTCAGCCGGAGCTTCTGCCGGGGCTTCCGTTGCTTCAACCGAAGGCGCATCTGCGGCTTCAGTAACCGAGCCCTCAGCCGGCGCAGAGGGCGTTGCCTGTCCGCATCCCGCAAATGCCATGAGCATCATGGCTGTAATTATCACCAGTGAAATAACTTTCTTCATGTTTTCCTCCTTAAAGAATTTTAAAATCTGGAGTGAGTATAACAAAGCGATGTAAAAGACAAATCAACGCTTTGTAAAGCTCATGTAAAATTCCATAGGATAACAAGAAGAAAACAAGCTTACGGTATGCGGTCTGTTCACCTGCACAACACGCGCTGCGACACTATATCCGAATAGATTTGCAGGGTGTTTGTTTTGCAGACAGATATGACATGCGATAAGCTTTTGTTATACGAATTAATATCCGGATATATGTTTGGTTCCGCCAGGATGTATTGGGGATTAAACACGACATCTTTCCCCCCTGCAAAAACAGCCACATAGAATATCTGCATTTCAACAAGATCCTGAAAGAAATGGCTCCCGTACGACAGCTCGGGTAAAAAGCCCAGGGCCTCGTCTGCCACCTCACAAATCACTGACATGTTGCATATTTCCGAGAAATGCACCGGAACACCCAGCGATGGCGTTGTGGTTCCCCATCGGCCCGGCCCTATCAGCATGATATTGCTTCCCTTGAGCGCGGTGTTTATTTTCCCGATTTGTCTGGCGACGGAGTGCTTCTCCTGTTCGGGCAGCGCGAGATAAGCCTTTGTATCAACCATGATCACGTAGTCAACAGATATACGAACGTTTCCGCCCATAAAGTTGCCGTCCGTATAGAAAAAGCAGTCGTTCTTATCGTCAATGCTGGGAATGCTGACCGATTTGCCGAGCCCTCTTGTTTGAAGAGGACGGCATTGAAGCAGATTGACCTTCAACCCATCCTGAGTGACGTTCCCGGTGAACTCGATATCAACCGGGTAATCATAGATTTTCGACAACATGGCCAATATGTCTTTCATGAGCTTCGCAAAGCCCGTTTCCGACAATAGCTTATTAAAGTCCAGTATGTACGAGGGTTTCACATCCGTGTAACCGAGTGAGCGCAGGCGGTTCATGGTTTCTGTATCCAGCTTAAAAAACAGGCTTTTATCCGCTTTCAGATCGATATCCAGCAGATCTTCTATTTTTCTTTCCGTTAAAACGTTCTCGCTTAACGAAAGCACATCAGCGTGATGCTGCGTAAATCTCTTCTGATCTGCGGAATGCATCGGTGCGCGCCGCAAAGGATCATCAAGCGACACGATGCGCACATGGTCGCCCGATGTCCTGTCAACCGCTCTTGTACCAAGACCGAATACCAATCGCAGCATACCCGCATCCATATCTATTTTGCGATCCCACACATATAGATTTTTTGAATTGCCCACGCCCGCAATATGGGGAAAGAAGTTATCGTTATAATAGTCGCCCGATACCCGCTGAACCAATATGGCCATTTGCTCATCTTCATCAAAAAGCCCCCTGTTCATGCGGTAAGCCAGTGCGTCCTCATCCATTGTGCTGGCGTAAACAATTCTGACAGCTTGTTCAAACGCTTCATACCTTTCTTCGGGCGTCCCCTGATTCACACAAAAAATGCTCTCATACTTGCCCGAAAACGCATTGCCAAAGTTGTCCTCAAGCAGCGAGCTTGAACGAACAATAATGGGTGACTGACCGAAATACTCCAGCACACGCATAAACTGCGCCTGAACATCCTCGGGAAATTTGCCGCAAAGTAGCTTTTCCTTGAATTCACCGGCATACTTAAAATAGCCCTCGCGCGTTTTTTGCTTTGTCCTCAGCTTCCACCAATCATTTTGAACGATATATGTGTAGAATACATCCGACCCTATATAGAAAGAATCGTGCGGTTCCATGTACTGAGCAAAACGCCCGGCATCTTCAATCTCCAGCGCCTTGCGCGCCAG
>JAEZIW010000138.1 GCA_023436525.1 Bacillota bacterium
CGGCAGACCGTGTGTAATATCTTCGCCCGCAACGCCGCCCGTATGGAACGTACGCATGGTGAGCTGTGTACCCGGTTCACCGATCGACTGCGCCGCGATGATGCCCACCGCTTCGCCGATGCTGACCGTTTTGCCGGATGACATATCCGAACCGTAGCACTTAGAGCACACACCATGCTGCGTTTTGCATGTGAGAACAGTGCGGATGCTTGCGCTCTTGATGCCGGCGGCTTCAATACGGCGGCAGGCATCGTAGCTGATCATCTCATTGGTATGAACAATCACATCACCTGTCTTGGGGTCAACGATATCCGCTGCCGCATAACGACCGAAAATTCTGTCGATAAACGGCTCAATAATCTCTTTGCCCTCGTAGATATCCTCAACCAAAATACCTCTGACCGGATCGCCTTCCTTCAGGCAGTCGTGCTCTCTCACGATCACATCCTGACTGACGTCAACAAGACGGCGTGTCAGATAACCGGAGTCTGCGGTACGAAGCGCCGTATCGGCAAGGCCTTTTCTCGCGCCGTGCGTCGAGATGAAGAACTCGAGCACCGTGAGACCTTCGCGGAAATTCGCGCGGATCGGAATCTCGATGATTTCGCCCGACGGGTCGGCCATAAGGCCGCGCATGCCCGCCAGCTGGCGAATCTGGTTCGTGGATCCTCTCGCGCCCGAATTGGCCATCATGTAAACCGGATTGAATTCGCTGAGGCCCTCCATCAGCGCCTCGGTCACAAGGTTTGTGGTATCTGCCCACACCTTGATGACGTTTTCTTTTCTTTCCTTATTCGTTAAGAAGCCTCTTTTGAACTTCTTCTCAATTTCAACAACCTTTTCCTCGGCGCTCTGGATATACTGCGCTTTGGCTTCCGGAATCACGATATCGCTCACGCTGATTGTGATGGCACCCACTGTTGAATAGTGGAACCCAAGGCGTTTGATTTCGTCGAGCATGGCAGCCGTCCTTGTTTCGCCGTGCTTTCTGTAGCAGAAATCAACGATTTTCCCCAGCTGCTTTTTGCCCGCAAGGAAATCAACCTCCAGTAAAAAGTCACTGTCAGGCTGCGTTCTGTCCACAAACCCGAGATCCTGAGGTATTGCCTCGTTGAATATCAGTCTGCCCGGTGTCGTCTGCAAAATGCGGCTGCGTTTAACGCCGTTTGTCACCTTTGTCAAGCGCACATTGATCATCGCCTGCAGACCAATCTCGCCGGTCTGATACGCAATCACCGCTTCTTCGGGCGACGCGAAATACTTGCCCTCACCACGCACACCTTCACGGTGTATGGTTAAGTAGTAGCTGCCGATAACCATGTCCTGCGTAGGGCTCACCACCGGCTTGCCGTCCTGCGGCTTCAATATGTTGTTGGCAGCCAGCATCAGGAACCGGCATTCGGCCTGTGCCTCTACCGAGAGCGGCACGTGCACGGCCATCTGGTCGCCGTCGAAGTCCGCGTTGTATGCGGTACAAACGAGCGGGTGCAATTTCAGCGCTTTGCCTTCCACCAGCACCGGCTCAAACGCCTGAATGCCGAGGCGATGCAGCGTGGGGGCGCGGTTTAACAGCACGGGATGGTCTTTAATGACCGTTTCGAGCACGCCCCACACCTCGGGACGCACACGTTCCACCATGCGCTTTGCGCTTTTAATATTATGGGCAAGCCCGTCTTCCACGAGCTTCTTCATTACAAACGGTTTAAACAGCTCCAGCGCCATTTCTTTGGGAAGACCGCACTGATACATTTTCAGATCCGGCCCCACCACGATAACGCTTCGGCCGCTGTAGTCCACGCGCTTGCCAAGCAGGTTCTGACGGAAACGTCCCTGCTTGCCGCGCAGCATATCGGAAAGGGATTTTAACGGTCTGTTGCCCGGGCCCGTGACAGGGCGTCCGCGGCGGCCGTTGTCAATAAGCGCATCCACAGCTTCCTGCAGCATGCGTTTCTCATTTCTTACAATAATGTCCGGCGCGCGCAGTGCAAGCAGCCTGTTTAAACGGTTGTTGCGGTTGATCACGCGGCGGTATAAATCGTTAAGGTCGCTCGTCGCAAAACGGCCGCCGTCGAGCTGAACCATCGGACGCAGTTCGGGCGGGATGATCGGAATGCAGTCGAGCACGATCCATTCGGGTTTGTTGCCCGACTGACGGAACGCTTCCACCACCTCAAGACGTTTGATGGCACGCACGCGTTTTTGGCCCGTGCAGGTTTCCAGCTCTTTTTTGAGCTCTTTGCTTGTTTTGTTAAGGTCGATGTGCTTGAGGAGATCCTTCACGCCTTCCGCACCCATTTTGGCCACAAAAGCGTCTTCGCCGTACTTTTCTTGATTTTCACGCAGTTCCTTGTCATTAAGCAGCTGCTTATAATCAAGCGGTGTGTTGCCGGGATCTGTCACCACAAACGACGCGAAATAAAGCACCTTTTCCAGATCGCGCGGCGACATATCCAGCAGCAGGCCCATGCGCGACGGAATGCCTTTAAAGTACCAAATGTGCGAAACCGGCGCAGCCAGCTCGATGTGGCCCATACGCTCGCGACGCACCTTAGCGCGCGTCACCTCAACGCCGCATTTATCGCAAATGATGCCCTTATAGCGCACACGCTTGTAGCGCCCGCAATGGCACTCCCAATCTTTCGTCGGCCCGAAAATACGCTCACAAAACAAGCCGTCCTTTTCGGGTTTCAGCGTGCGGTAGTTAATGGTTTCGGGTTTTTTGACCTCACCTCTCGACCATTCCCTTATCTTTTCCGGGGATGCCAAACCAATCTGAATGGAATCAAAATTGCCAAGTTCGAACAAAGAATTCCTCTCCTCTCGTTTATGCCAAAAAACTTATCTACTCTTTGTCATCGTAATCGTCATCAAACAGGCTGTCGTCATCATCGATCAGGCCGTCGAGAGATTCAATTTCTATGTCGTCAAAATCATCTTTGAATTTCTTGTCGCTATAATCGCTGACAAAGATGCTGTCTTTTTCATACACACTGTCATCGTCGTCTTCGGTGTAATCCTCAAGCTCATCGCTCTCAAAATCGTCATCGTCTAAGTCATCGCTGTCTAAATCGTCGCTCTTGCTGCGGCGGCTCTTCATGCTGTCGATGTCAAGATCGATATCGTCATCAAGGTCGTCAAGATCCGGCACATCGATTTCGTCAAAGCTCAAGTTAGAGAAGTCCTCATCACGCACTTTTTCGGAACGTCTTTCCGGTACGTCGTGCTCGGCACCCTCTATGTTCACCTCGAGGCCGCTCATGTCATCATCAACGCTTTCGCGAATGGCGATCTCTTCACCCACATCGCCGATAACCTTAACATCCAGCGCCAGCGACTGCATTTCTTTGATCAGCACTTTGAACGATTCAGGAACGCCCGGTTCCGGTATGTTCTCGCCCTTAACAATCGCCTCGTAGGTTTTTACACGCCCCACCACGTCGTCCGATTTAACGGTGAGAATTTCCTGCAGGGTATTCGCCGCGCCGTAAGCCTCGAGTGCCCACACTTCCATTTCACCGAAACGCTGCCCGCCGAACTGCGCTTTACCGCCGAGCGGCTGCTGTGTGACCAGCGAATACGGGCCCGTGGAACGCGCGTGGATTTTATCATCTACGAGATGATGCAGTTTTAGAATGTACATGTAACCGACGGTGACGCGATTCTCAAACGGTTCGCCGCTGCGGCCGTCGTAAAGCACCGTTTTACCG
>JAEZIW010000234.1 GCA_023436525.1 Bacillota bacterium
GCTTTATGCGGCTCCACTCATACCGTGTAAGGCACGTTAAAAAGGGAGGTAAGAATTTTCCGCAACGGCTTGCGGTGCAGCAGTGTGGAGACCTGCTGTAAGCCTGTTGTCACTCTGCGGGCAACAGGGAACCGCGCAATGAGCGATTGCTGTGCGTGGTAAAGCCGCTTTTATGGCAAAAGTAACACTTAAAAACATCAAAAAGGTTTACGACAAAAATGTGACGGCTGTACACGAATTCAATCTTGAAATCAACGACAAAGAGTTCATTGTGCTTGTTGGCCCATCGGGCTGCGGTAAATCGACAACGCTTCGAATGGTTGCGGGCCTTGAAGAGATTACCGAGGGCGAACTCTATATCGATGATAACCTTGTCAACGCGATTCCGCCAAAAGACAGAGACATTGCAATGGTGTTCCAGAACTATGCGCTCTATCCCCATATGACGGTGTATGAGAATCTTGCTTTTGCGCTTAAGCTGCGCAAAGAAAAGAAAGACGTCATCGATAAAAAGGTTCGGCAAGCTGCTGAAATATTAAGCATTACCGAACTGTTAAAACGTAAACCAAAAGCACTTTCCGGCGGCCAGCGGCAGCGCGTTGCAATGGGGCGCGCATTCGTTCGCGAGCCGAAGGTTTTCCTGATGGATGAGCCGCTTTCGAATCTCGATGCCAAATTAAGAAACCAGATGCGTGCGGAGATCATCAAGCTGCGCGATAGAATTGATACGACATTTATTTATGTGACGCATGATCAGGTTGAGGCCATGACATTGGGCGATAGAATTGTCATAATGAAAGATGGGTTCATCATGCAAATCGGAACCGCTCAGGATGTATTTCATCGCCCGGAAAACTTATTTGTAGCCGGTTTTATTGGCACGCCACAGATGAATTTCTTCGATGCGGAGCTTAAACTTGCAGGCAGTGATTATGTTGTTCAAGTTGCCGGCATAAACATTCCGCTGGCATCCGACAAGCAAAAGATATTAAAGCAGAATAATCAAGCTCAAGGTAAAGTGATCCTCGGAATACGTCCGGAGCATATCAATCTGGTCGACTCGGATGATAAGAACGCGATCAAAGCCAAAGTGGATGTGTCGGAAATGATGGGGAGCGAAATGTATCTGCATGTGCTTGTCAACGAGAAGGATGTTGTGATTCGTGTGCAGACCACCGACATGAATCCGCATGTGTTTGAACCGGGTAAAGTTAATATGATTCAGTTTGCTATACCGGAAGGTCAGCTGCATCTGTTTGATCCGGAGACAGAGAAGAATCTGCTGTATTGAGATAATCAAATTTCATATAAACGCACAGAAAGAAGACTTCACAATGCGTGAGGTCTTCTTTCAACTTTATTCGGGAATAATTACCATAGCACATCTGACATTTAAACAGTTAATTGGTTGTTTAATATTGTCGCATATTGTATAATAATATACATAATAGTTACATATAACTTCTTACCGGCTTATCATTTCATAATCGGGGAGTGACTATGGACAGCATTCTTATTGTTGATGACATTGAAATCAATCGAAAAATACTCATGAACATACTTATGGATTCTTATCGCGTGTATGAAGCGTGTGATGGCAAGCAGGCTATTGAGTTTGTGCATCAGCATGCGTGTGATTTGTCACTTATATTGCTTGATATCATTATGCCGAAGCTAGACGGATATGAGGTTTTAAAACAACTCAAGAAGGACCCGGCTACAAAGAATATACCGGTTATACTCATCAGCGCGCTTGATTCGGAGTGCGACGAAAGCCGCGGCCTTAAAGAAGGTGCCATTGATTATATAACCAAGCCTTTCAATATGCATATTGTTAAATGCCGTGTGGATAATCATATTCAGCTAAACAGATATCAGAACCATCTTCGAGAACTGGCGGAGCAACAGGCCAAGAAAATACTGAGTATGCGCGAATCGGTTTATGATGCCGTTACATCAATTATTGAATACAGAAGCCTCGAATCAGGGCAGCATGTAAAACGAATCCGCCTGTTATGCCGGGCGCAGCTTGAGTATATTTATGAAAACGGTATTTTCCCTTCCGAACTGAATAAGTGCACAATCGAAATGATTGCGAGGGCATCATCATTGCATGATATCGGTAAGGTGAGCATTCCGGACAGCATATTAACAAAACCAGGCCCGCTCACCATCGATGAGATGGAAATTATGAAAACCCATTCGCAGATCGGAAGCCGGTTTATTGATTCGATTGCAGACAATGACGATGAGCTTTTTATAAAGTATGCCCACCAGATATGCCGACATCATCATGAACACTGGGATGGCACCGGTTACCCTGACAAGCTGGCCGGTGATGAAATCCCGTTTTCTGCTCGGGTGGTCGCCATTGCTGATGTGTATGATGCCTTGGTAAATCCAAGAGTCTATAAGCCTGCTTATTCCCCGGAAATGGCCAAGCGAATCATGTTAGAAGACAGAGCAAAGCTGTTTGATCCAAGGCTAATCGATGTATTTTTACAAATTGAAGATCGATTTGTCAATATCCTTAATGAGCATGGAGACGAAAGACATTAATCTGGAGGCATGCCATGAACAATTTGGAAAACGTATTAAAAAGCATTCCGGGTGTGGATTATGTAACAGCCGTTAAGCGTATGTCGGATAATTCGGCATTATATGCCGAATTGCTCCGGCTTTTTTTTAATGATAATCCGCCCAAACGTCTCGCCGCGGCATTTGAAAAAAAGGACTTTAAACAGGCGCAGCTCGAGGCACACAGCTTAAAGGGGACAGCTGCCAATCTTGGTTTAACAGACATATCTCGTATTGCTTCAGGGGTTCATATAAATCTGAAAAATGAGGATAACATAACGGCCAAAGCCCTGATAGAGGAACTGAAAATGGCCTGCCGCAATATCAGCGAGATCACAAAACAGTCAATCGGAGGCAATCAAGATGAATAGACCCCAAAAAAGGCGACTGTTATTTAAGGAAGCGATCATAATATCAACGGCATATTTATTGTTTGGTTCCGCATGGATTTTCTTTTCGGATGATACTTTTGGTATATTTAACATGGTTCCGCAAGTCTCTGCTAATTTCCAAACGTATAAAGGTATTGCATATGTGCTTATTACGGCACTGCTTTTATTTATTATATTAAATAAATTGATTGGAAAGCTGAAAAAACAGCGGGAGAGTCTTGATGCGCTTGTCAGTGAGAGGACCGCGGAGCTTGAACATACGGTTGAACGATTAAAGGGATCAGAAACGCAAAAGGATATTTTGCTGGAAAATATGCAGCGTCAGCTGAATTTTGAAAAATTAATTATTGAGCTGGCTCAGAATTTTATCAATGCGGATCTGACACGAGTTGATATTGAATTGGAATCTGCATTGCAAAAAATAAGAGATTATATTGATGAAGACGGGATCTGTTACATCAAGTATGATTGGGAACAAGAACGATTTTGTCTTCAGTCACAAAAGAACAGAGTTGGCGTGGCTCCGCTTAACAGAGATTGGGGCCAAATCTCGTTTAAACATGCGCAGGATATGATTCAGGCACATTTGAGCGGAGAAAATTATTCTATTGAAGATACACAAGAACATCAAACTCACATAGCCGGTTTCTTACGCGAAGATGGAATTCGGTCTATGATAACATTTCCGGTGTTCTCTTATGGAAAACCACGCGGCTTCATTGCGTTATATTCGGTAAACAGTGTGAAAACATGGAAGCCGTATTCGCTTTCTGTGATGACGATTTTTGCGCAGATTATAAAGAATCTTTACGACCGATCCGATAAGGAAGACGCGCTAATGACCAGTCACGCACACATGCGCGTTATTTTGGAATCCACAAAAAACGGTATTTGCCTGATGGACTGTGACGGAAATATTATTTTGGCGAATAATGCCTTTGCGTGCCAGTATGAAAAGAAGCTTAGCGATATTGTCGGGCATAATATCAAAGCGTTAATGCCTGAGGATAGATATTTTTCAGCGGAACCGATATTCAGGAAGGTCATGGAGACGGGAGTGGCGGATGAGTATAGGGTTGTGAAAAACGGCCGGTATTATGAGGGGTCAATCTATCCGGTTATAGAAAAAAATCAACAGATTACCGGCGTGGCTGTTTTTGTTAGTGACATAACACGCCGAATCAATAACGAGAAAGAGATTTATCGAACCCACAAGATGTTTGAGAATTTGATACAGCATGCACCGGTAGGAATTTATTGGAAAGATATAGATGGTCACTATTTGGGCTGTAATCAAGTGGCAGCTCGCAATTTGTGCACGAGTCAGGAAGAATTAATCGGGCAGACAAATAAAAACTATATGAAAGATGACGTAGCAGAAACAAGTTCAAAGCATGATCTACAGATAATAGAGTCAAAGAAGGCTTGCTTGAACCACTTCACAACTATGATCAGAAAAGACGGGCAGCAAAAAATATTCCGAATCAACAAAGTACCTTTAATGGATGAGAACGGCGACGTCTATGCGTTGCTCGGTGTCGCTGAAGATGTCACCGAACAACGACTGAAAGAAAAAGAATTGATACAGGCAAAGCAGGAGGCCAGTGCGGCAAGCAAAGCGAAAAGTGACTTCTTATCGAATATGAGCCATGAAATCAGAACGCCGCTGAATACAATTATCGGGCTCACGCATGTGGCTGCTCAATCAAAGGATTCTTCACATATAGAAGATTTGCTGGATAAGGTTAACATGTCATCTAAGCATCTGCTGTCAATCGTTAATAACATACTCGATATTTCAAGAATTGAAGCGGGAAAGTTCACTGTTTGTCACGTTGAAACCGATATAATTGCGGCAATAGAAGAGGTGTTCAGTATTGTAACCCAGCATGCTGATGAAAAGAAGCAGCACTTGAATCTCTATATCGATAGTCGTCTGCCTAGGTACGTCCTCAGTGATGCAATCCGGTTTAAACAAGTGCTTTTAAACCTGCTGTTCAATGCGATGAAGTTTACCCCTGAGGCCGGTGAGATTTCAGTTCGGGCACAGGTTCAAAAAAGACATGGGCGTCAAATCATCACGAAGTTTTCTGTGGAGGATAACGGTATTGGTATTGACGAGAAACTGACGGATAAACTCTTCCGTCCTTTTGAACAAGCAGACGGAACGTCAACGCGTGAATATGAAGGTGCTGGCCTTGGGCTTGCTATCTCTCGTTCAATTGTTGAACTCATGGGGGGCGAAATAGGTGCGACAGGAAAAAAAGGAGAAGGGAGCACATTTTATTTTGTGCTGCCCCTTGAAGTTGCCGAAGAAAAACCTGCCTCACTGGATGTTTGTTTTGAAGAGCTTAATATTCTTGTGGTTGATGATGACAAAGGGACATGCGAATATATGTCTTCGTTGCTTTCTCAATTCGGTGTGAAGTCCGATTGGACAAATTCAGGAAAAAATGCGCTGAAAGCCGTAAAAAATGCGGAACCTGCATACAATGTCGTTTTTGTCGATTGGCAAATGCCTGAGATGAACGGAATAGACACGGTTAAAGAAATTCGAAAAGTTGCAGGCCCTGATACGTTTGTTATTATGTTTTCCATGTTTGAATGGGCTGAGATTGAGCATCAGGCCAAGACTGCCGGTGTATCAATGTTTTTGACAAAACCGGTTTTGCCTTCGCGTTTATATAATACGCTTTCTCAAATATGCAAGAAGCCTATCGAATTGATTAAACGATGTGAAGACGACGATATATTTCTGAGGGATCGTCATATACTTGTGGCTGAAGATATTGAAATCAATCAGTTTATCATAAGTGAATTATTAAAGCCTACAGGGGTGCAAATCACTCAGGCTGCTGACGGGGAGCAAGCTTTTCGCTTATATAAAGAGAAAAAAGGTTTGTATGATGCTATATTAATGGATATCCAAATGCCGGTCATGGACGGTATGGAGGCGACAAAACGCATTCGAAACAGCGGCATTCAAACAGCAAGCAGTATCCCAATCATCGCTATGACAGCCAATGTGTTTAAAGAAGACATTGATAAAATGTTAATGGCGGGAATGGATGCACATATCGGCAAGCCGGTGGATCCCGACGTACTGATTAAAACCCTCAAGCAGTTTATTGTTTGATCATCTATTAGGCGAATACCGAGTACTCGCAGTTTTACGTATAATGAGAGCTGCTATTATAACCGCAGCAGCGAGGATAACACATGATGCGGGTATAATTATATACAACAAATCGCTGCCGTTTTGTGCTTTAACCGGTGTATCGCCCGTCTTTGGATTGTCGGTAATGAGAGATGCTGAGATAAAATAGCTGCCTCCTTCATATATATTAAATGAAGTATGACCGTTATCATCAACCGTTACGGTTTGCTTGTATTCATTAATTCCGGAGATCGCATGATACTGATATATATATAAAATATCACCCGGTTGGTTTTCTACAGCTGGGATTTTATAAACCAAACAGCCGGGAAAATCGCTTTCCTCGCTGAAATGCAGCTGGTATATATCATGTCCCTCGGCCGCGTCGGATACTTTTTGGTTTTTAGTCATGTTCATATATAGATTCACCGGACTATCTATGGTTGAAGCCAGCTTATTACCGTCTATTGTGCAGGTGTATTCATTAAAATCAATAATCATTGTGCCTCGTTTTGCCTTAAGCACCCTGAGCGTAAGAGCGGGAAGGGTGCTCTCGGTAATAGCATTCATGGAAACGACAACCGTACCACCTTGCGGCATCAAGTCGAGTTGTGAAGAAATTGAAATAAGATCATTGGAAGCGGCAGAATTTGAAGGCTGAATAGTTGGTAACTGTTCGTCTGATTGCATCTGAGCATATGTTTGTGCAGGCTGGGAAGCTGATGCTATATGTGATGGTTTGGCAGAAGGATGTGCAATCGGTTTTGGGGTTGGTGACGATTTAGGCTCCTGGGGTGGTAAGGGGGCAGGCGGAGCCGTTTCGCTGGAGATTGGTTCTGAAGGCGGAGGTGTCGGCACAGGTGTCGGCACTTCTTCGCCCACCACCGTGAGCGTGTACGATTCTGATATCTCTCCTCCTAAATTTGGAATACCCTCTTCATTAAATACTGTATAACGTCCTTGTGTTGAAATAGTGATATTATCACCAATTATCGCTGAGTCGCTTATTTTTACACTCACTTGCCCGCTGACGGTATAGCTGCTATTATTAGTTATAGAGTCCAAATGCGGGTTTTTATCTCCTGATATTTCAGCACCATTACATTTTATTTTAGCGAAAAACCCTCCGGTTTCATTGAGTGATATTGTATAAGTATAAGTGTAAGTATGTCCGGGTTTAACGTTCTGTTCCCCAGAAATTGATACAGATACACTTCCGGCAGAAACGGTTGGCATATAAAGCATTGACACAATAAAAACAGCGACTAATAGTAAAACTGTTGGTTTTTTCATAATAGCTCCTTTATTATGGATTGTCACATTGATGCGATGTATAATAGAAAGATATGTGTACAAAAGACTTATATAACTATATTGCACTAAAAAGGTAATAGCGTCAATACTCATAATAGCATAATAAGTAAATAGTTATCGGAATGAGTGTTCATAAAATATCAAATAGAACATAAAAAGAGCTTCGTTTGAACGAAGCTCTTAAGTACAAAATTAGATTAAGCAGCGTGACGGCTCTTTTTCTTAAAAGGCCCAACCTTAAAGGCGAGCATAGTGATGAGAACCGCGATCAGCGCCGCGCCGCCACTTACTATGATCAGAACGACAAGCGGGAAACCGGTTGCAGACGCCATAACTGGTTCAGCGGATTCTGTTGGGACAGGTGTCGGTTCGGGCGTCGGCTCGGGCGCCAAAGTCGCTGTGGGTGTTGGCTCGGGTGTTGGTTCGGGCGTCGGCTGCACAACAACTCCGGATGCGCCTTCTATAATAGCAGACGAAACAAAGTAATTTGAACAGTGAAAGATGTCAAACGTGACAAAACCGTCTGAATCTACCACAGCTGACTGCATGCTTTGAATAACCTTGGAAGAACCATAGTAGTAATATAGATATACTGTGTCGCCGGGAACGTTTTTATCTGCCTTGAACTTAAAGGAAATTTTACCCGGGAATTCACCCTCGTGTGAAAAATGCAATTGGTAGATGTCTTGGCCTCCAACAGCGGCAGAAAAATCCGGATCGGGATCGAAAGTCAGGCCTAAGTCAAGGCTTTTAGTGTTTTTTCCGAGTTCGCCAAGGACGGCACCATTAAGCGTGCATGAGTATGTCGGGAAATTAACAGTCAGTATATTTTGTTTTTCGCGAAGGGAGTTATACATAGATGCCGGAATCTTATGATCATCGCCAGTAATATCTATTGTGGCTGTTCCGCCTTGCTCTGTGCCTGCGAACTTATCCTTGGCCACTTCCCACTCCGTAGGGGCTTTGGTGGCTTTGGGTTCATCTCCTTCGGAGGTATTTGAGGAAGCTTCTTTGGTGACAACAGTGAGCGTCTTGCTCTCAGAGTATGCAGACTCGCCCACGTTTGTTCCATCAGAGGTGGCTATTTCTCCCGAAAGACTGATGGTACACGTTGAGCCGGCGGGGGTACCTGCAGGCACTGCAATTTTAATCGATACTGAAGCTGTTATGCTCTCGCTCATGCCGCTGGTCGAATCTTTCCACATCGTTTCACTGCCTGAGGCAAAACCGCTCCATGAAATTCTGCCGCTAATGGACGAAGCGGTCGCTGACTTGGAGATTTTTATTGTATAGGTTTTACCAGCGACAACTTGGCTGCTGCCGCTTATTTTTGCTTCTGCGGTGGATAAACCGATCGTTGATACCGTCAGTATCATGACCAGCAGCAGGGTGAAAAATTTCTTTCTCATATTCTTCTCCTTTATATTTATAAATGTATGAAGTCTGCCGTTTCAAACAGCTATATTTTTATCACACGCAGACTGATGTAAAGATCAAATCCCGCCATCGTTTATGTATCTGCAGCCACGCATGTTCGATCAAGAATCGATCCAACCTATTGATCCGCAACGTGCCAACCGCATCAGACAGGATAAAACTGATGGCCAAGAGAGTTCCAGCTGATGAAGGGGTTGACTAAGGTGTCGGGCTCTAGGTATGACTGACAGGTATAAAACTTACGGCAAAGCTTAAAATCATGAGCAGAACCAGTAATAAAAGCAGTATAAATTGCAGCGGTTTGCGTTTTGTTGGCTTGGTCATAATACTCCTCGCTGATAACTGATTAATGCCGTACCTAAGCCTTGCAGCCTGGATTTTTAATACAGAGCCGAAAGAGTGACGGCCGGATATCCCGGGTAATTCGAAAAATAGAAATCAAGAATCTGATCGTACGTTTGCCCACCGCCGCCTTCCGCAACGCTCTTCGCACGCTGTTGCGCACCGCGCTGGCTGAGCCCAATGCCATGACCGTATCTGCGCTGATAGATATACCAGTTGGTGCCATCGAATTCCACGGTAAACAGGCCAAGGCTGGACACGAAGAAAGACTGATAAGCGGCACCGACATCCATGTCGGGTAAGTTGATAGGGAAAGTCACTTGAATAGGTTCCCAGACAATACCATCGTTCGTGCGCCCGGTTATCGGCTTCAGGCCAAGAATATGAAGGCGAATTAACGTGTAATCCGCAATACTCACTGTGCCGTTCCTGTCAACATCGGCTATTTTGATCGCTTCATCAGGCAACCCTTGACGTCCAAGAATATAAAGCCTGACGAATGTATAGTCTGCAATACTAATCACGCCATTGCGATCCACATCGCCGAGTAAAAAGCCGCTTGCTTCATCGGTTCTTGCATAACGGCTGGCCATCACCGTCATGGTAACGTCTGCCTGCGTCATATCCTTGCAGTCGTTTTTGCCGGTGACATCATTGCCATTATAGCTGCCGTCTCCGCCATGATGCTGACCGCTGCCCGTGTCATATGTTTTGGCAACGATATTGTTAAAACCGAGAATTTGAATATTATCGGAGACTTCACCGATATATCCCGCATTTTTAACGGCTTGCAGCGCGCATGTACGTAAATACCTTGATGCGGTATCCACGCCAATCGGGCTGTTGCCGTTGGGGGCGTAAACGCCGCCCGACCAGTTCTGATATTGCATCGGGTTTTCTGCTGTAATCGTAACCGGCAGAACCAGCCGTTCCTGAAGGCTGCTCGGGTTGGCAATATCAAATGGGTCGGCTTTAATCTGATCGTATGCTTTTAAAGGTTCTGTGGCCGTCCATCTGTGTTGTGTAATTTCTGTCCAGCCTCCGTTGGAACCAGAGTAATAACAATTAACAAACGCAGTATCACCGTATTTAAGAACTTGTCCGGCTGTATCATTGACAGCTTTGATGCAATTATCTATGTTTGAACCAAACCCCTTATAAACCTGAGCACGTGCACCTGTGTCGTCAAGGTCATAAGCGGCGGAACCGGCACCCTTCATGCGGATAGCCGAAAACGTCCGCGCGCAAACAGCCTGAGCTTTGAGTGCTTCCAGTGGAAACGAGTTGCTCATTTCGTACGGAAGCACACCATACAGATATGTTTCAAGATTGAGCCGATTAATGAGCTGAAGCTTTCCTCCGACCACCGTAAAAATAAAATCGCCTTTGTAATTTACAGATTTGTAATCAGGATGATAGATATTAATCAAACTGTCAGTGGTGGGGACGAGAGTAATGTCTGCACCCGCTGTCATGTAAGAACCGTCGCTTTTTCTTAAGACAACATTGGTGCCGTCAACATTGACTGAATAGTTATCTGCACCAATAGGCCCTTGGACGACTCCGCCAATACACACTGTATAAACGTTGTTTAATGAAAAACCAAAGCTGGTTGGAGAACCTATGGTCAGCAGCACCCGAATGCTTGGACATTCACCGGCCAGCGATGCTGTGGTTGAGCTCAGCATGATGGTTAACAGCATGATTAAGCTTGTCAGTATTCCAAACAGTTTTTTCATCATTCGTATTTCCAACTCCTAAATGGCAGCTCGTGCAAATGACACGGCAATATTGTAATATTAACGCAATACTTGCGTAACAATTTGCATTACATACTTTATATCATATAATAACATAAAAGTATAGTCAAAAACAGAGATTTTAATTTTTTCTTTATAAACAAAGACAAACACGTAAAAAAGTTTAAAATATCATCGTGATGGCAACGAAATGATGAGTAAATGCTATGATAATACGAAGGGTTCTATGCTAAATTTTAAAAGTTTCTTCCGTTTGTATAACGCAATCTCTATAATTAGTAAATAAAAAATGAAAAACGCAATTCTTTCGTAAAAAACCATGTGATTTATTCCGTTCTATGGAAGAACTCTCATTATTTCTAATGAAGATTTGATACAAAATGTAAAAATTGTTCATAATCATCGAATTGACTTATGAACGGTGCCATGTTAATATTCTGGGCAGTGAGATGGTTAGCAGTACTAACCTTAGTTATCATATGTATTATTATAATGAAGTCTGCTAAACCGTCAATGGAGGAAAATGAATGGATATAGAAAAGATATTCAGCTTGATGGACAAAGCAGAAAAATCGACGTTCAGTAAAATTGAGATTCAAACTGACGATTTCAAGATCAATCTGGAAAAACTGGGGGCAGTTCCGGTCGTTTCCGCACCGGTTATGGTTCAGCCTGTCATGCAAACGTCGGCGGCAGGTGCCTCACCGTCAGTTGTTGAAGAACTTCAGATCGATGATCATATTATTGCCCCGATATCCGGCGTATTTTATGCTGCCAAAGAACCCGGTGCTGTACCTTTTGTAAAAGAAGGGCAACAGGTGCGCAAGGGGGAAACTGTTTGTATTATTGAAGCCATGAAAATGATGAATGAAATCTGCGCACCAAAATCGGGTGTGGTTGAGCGTGTGCTCGTTGCCGACAGTGAAGCGATAGTGGCCGGCGACGCGCTTTTTGTTTACGCGAAGGAAAACTGATATGATGACCGTTTTGATTGCGGCGCGCGGTGAAATTGCCGTGCGTATTATTCGTACATGCAAAAAACTGGGGCTTAAGACCGTTGCCGTTTATTCGGAGAATGATCAGAAAAGCATGCATACACGGATTGCGGACGCAGCTGTGTGCATTGGGCCAAGACAGGCCGATAAAAGCTATCTGAATATTGAAAGCATTATTGCGGCAGCACGTGCTTACGGCGCGGAATTGATTCATCCGGGCGTGGGTTTTCTATCGGAAAGCGCCGCATTTCGACTGGCCTGTGAAGAGGAAGGCATC
The DNA here is from genome assembly GCA_023436525.1 of Bacillota bacterium. GTDB lineage: Bacteria > Bacillota > Clostridia > Christensenellales > SZUA-584 > SZUA-584. The sequence goes on from JAEZIW010000234.1 coordinate 12,252, forward strand.
ACATTCATCGGGCCTGACGCAGAGGCGATGCAGCTGCTTGGAGACAAGCAGTGCGCACGAAAAACAATGATTGATAACGGATTCCCGGTGGTACCGGGTTCAGAGGGCACCGTCGACAGCCTTGCATCAGCGCTCAGTATCGCAAAAAAAGTGGGTTATCCACTCATGATTAAAGCGGCCAAAGGCGGCGGCGGTAAAGGCATTCGCATTGTTCGCAGCGCTGCGGAGCTTGAAAAGGAGTTTCCGCTCGTCTGCCGTGAGGCTGAGCTGTCTTTCGGCGACAAAAGCGTATATATGGAAGCTTATCTGTCCGACGCGCGGCATATAGAGGTGCAGATTCTTGCCGACGCGCATGGCAATACACGTCATTTCGGTACGCGCGAATGCAGCCTGCAGCGTAAAAACCAAAAGCTGCTCGAAGAAGCGCCTGCAGTTAACGTGGATGAGGCGGTTCTTCAGGATATTCAAAACACAGCTGTTAAAATCGCGCAATGCGTCAATTATAAAAATGCGGGAACCGTGGAGTTTCTGCTTTCAAAAGACAACAAGTTTTATTTCATGGAAATGAATACGCGCATTCAGGTGGAACATCCCGTTACGGAGAGCATATTCGGCGTGGATCTGATAAAAGCACAGATTCAGGTGGCTCTCGGTCATCATCTGACGATTCCGCAGGAGCATATCGTGCCGCGCGGGCATTCTATTGAATGCCGCATCAACGCCGAAAACGTTCAGCAAAACTTCAGGCCGTCTCCCGGACGCATCAAGGCGATGACACTGCCGGGCGGCTGCGGTGTTCGTATCGATACCGGCTTTGCCGCGGGTGACGAGATATCACCGTTTTACGATTCGATGATTATGAAGGTGATATGCACCGCCGATGACAGACAGGAAGCCATATCCCTTAGCATGGCGACACTGGATGAATTGAAAATTGACGGCGTTTCTCATAACACCGAGTTTGCGCGTGCGATGCTGGCGGACAGTGATTTTGCGGCCGGCCGCGTCCATACAAAATGGATCGAGAAGGTTTTCTTGAACCGTTTTAGTCAGGAGAAGCCATGAAACTGTTTACAGAAACAATAGAACCCGGCGTATCGCTGGGGAACAAAGAGAATACCGATATTAAAAAATTGCATTGCGACAGATGCGGCAAGGACATCATTTCAGATATTGTTCACGCGAACGATTCGATCTGCCCTTATTGCGGCGCGTTGTTCCGTCAGCCCGCGTACAAGCGCATTGAGATGATTGTTGACCCGGGCAGCTTCATTGAGATTGAGCGTGAAGCGGAAAGCTCAGACCCGCTCTCTTTTCCGGGTTACAAAACAAGAATCGCCAGCGAAAAGTCGAAAAACAATTCGCAGGAAGGCGTTGTGATCGGTAAAGCGCGCATCAAGGGTGTCAGCACGGCTCTTGCTGTGATGGATTCGTATTTCATGATGGGCAGCATGGGCACAGTGGTGGGTGAAAAGATTGTTATCATCACCGAATTCGCGACGCTGAATGAACTGCCTCTTGTGATTTTCTGTGCGTCCGGCGGTGCACGCATGCAGGAAGGCATTTTGTCGCTGATGCAGATGTCGCGCACCACCATTGCGCTGGCCAAGCACGGTGAGCAGCAGCTGCTGCATGTGAATGTGCTGACACACCCGACTACGGGCGGCGTGACGGCAAGCTTTGCGATGCAGGGCGACATCACCATCGCTGAACCCGGTGCGCTGATTGGTTTTGCGGGGCCGCGCGTGATTCAGCAGACTGTGAAAGAAGATTTGCCCGAAGGCTTTCAGACGGCGGAGTATCTTTATAAGCACGGCTTGATTGACCGCATCGTGGAGAGAAAGGATCTGCGCGACACGTTGGGTGAGGTGCTGTCACTGCACGAGCGCAGGGATGCCAAAAGCGTGAAATCGATAGTAAAGGAAAAGGTTGACGATGGCAATAAAAGAGGTTGATCGCAGCGCTGAGGTGATGCCTTGGCAGCGCGTTTTGAGCGCGCGCAAGGAACACAGGCCTCAGGCCAGAGATTATTTAGAAAAATTGTTTACCGGCATCTTTGAAGTGAGGGGCGACCGTGTTTATGGTGACGACGAATCGATCATCACGGCAATCGCATGGTTTGAGGGCTGGCCGGTTACGGTCATCGGGCAGCAAAAAGGGCATACGCTTGAAGAACGCATGCGCTGCAACTTCGGCATGCCGCATCCGGAAGGCTACCGCAAATCGATGCGTGCGCTGGCCCAGGCCGAAAAATTCGGGCGGCCTGTGATCTGCTTTGTGGATACACCCGGCGCATTTCCGGGTGTGCAGGCCGAGGAACGCGGACAAGGGCTGGTGATTGCGGAACACTTGAAAGCGATGGCGACGGTGAAAGTCCCCGTTATCTCCATTATCATCGGAGAAGGCGGCAGCGGTGGTGCGCTTGCACTGTCGCTCGCGGACCGGCTGATAATGATGGAAAACGGCTATTTTTCCGTGATATCGCCCGAGGGGTGCGCGTCAATATTGTTTAAGGATTCGTCGCTTGCCAAGGAAGCTGCCAAGAATTTAAAGCTGACAGCGGAAGACTTAAAACGCTTTAATATTGTAGATTGTGTGATTGAGGAGCCGGAAGGGTTCGACCGATTCAACATGGACAAAAGCGTTGAAGATATTCGGCGTGAAATTGTCCAGTGTTTAAATCGGCTCGTTCGTTTACCGGCCGACAGGATACTTGAAAAACGGCGTGAAAAATTCTTAAATATGAGAGGACTTTAAAATTGATTGCATCAGTGCAAATCGCAGGCGTATCAAAGGTGGTGCCTTCGCTTGTGGTGACAAATCACGATATGGAACGGCTCGTAGAAACGAACGATGAATGGATAGTTAAACGCACAGGGATACATACTCGCCGCATCACGGCAGGCGAAACAGTGGTAGACATGGCCGTGGAAGCGGCACAAAAAGCGCTTGATCACGCGGGAATGAAAAGTGAGGAAATCGGGCTCATAATTGGGAGCACAATCACCAGCGAGTATGTGACGCCCTCTATGGCCGATTACGTTAAAAAGAAACTTGATATCAACGCTGTCGCAATGGATTTAAGCGCGGGCTGTACCGGCTTTGTGTTTGGGCTGATTACGGCAGCCAGCCTGATGGACACATTGAATATTGACAATGCGCTGGTGATAGCAAGCGAAGCTCTCACAAAATATGCCGATTGGACCGACAGGCGCACCTGTGTGCTTTTCGGAGACGGTGCGGGTGCCGTTGTATTGAAGCGCAGTGAAAAGCAGTGTATTCATCACCCGCTGCTTTTCGGAACGGCAGACAACGAGGACGTGCTGTATGCACTCAGAGAAAAACGCAGCACCCCGTTTTACCCGGTAGAAAATATCGAGACGGAATACATTCACATGTCGGGTACCGACGTGTTCACCTATGCCGTGGCTGCCGTGGAAGATGTTCTAAGAAAACTTTTGCAGATGTGCGGTGACAAGCCTTATAATAAGGTGATACCACATCAAGCCAACGAGAAGATTATTGACTATGTGATTCGAAAAATGGATTTGCAATATGAACAGTATTTTATTAATATCGGCGAATATGCCAATACATCATCCGCCACAATTCCCATCGCCATATTTGATGCCTATGAAAAAGGCTGGCTGAAAAAGGGTGACAGAGTTGCCCTTGTCGGTTTTGGCGCGGGGCTAACCTGCGGCGGAGTTGTGATAGATTGGACAATATAATTAAACGGAGGAAAAGAAAATGGAAGAACTCATTATCAAAAATTTGATGGAGCAGCTCGACTTAAAGAGAGAAGACATCACATCCGATTCCAGCTTTGTAGACGACTTTGAAATGGATTCGCTGGACATGGTGGAAATGCTGATTGAACTCGAGAAGCAGACAGACATCAAGATTCCTAACGAAGATGTGAAAGACATCAAAACTGTGGGCGACCTGGTCACTTATTTGGAAGGTAAGAAAAATGCGTAACATCAGCGAACTGCTGAAGATCGACTATCCCGTGATACAGGGCGGAATGGCTTGGGTATCGAACGCAAGCCTCGCCGCCGCCGTCTCGATGGCGGGCGGCCTTGGCGTGATTGCCGCAGGCAACGCACCGGCAGACTGGGTTAAAGAACAGATTCATATTGTCCGCGAAAAAACGGACAAGCCGTTTGGTCTCAACGTGATGCTCTTAAGCCCGTATGTTAAGGAAATTGCGCAGCTGGTGGCAGACGAAAAGGTACCGGTGGTCATCACAGGCGCGGGCAACCCGGCCGAATACATGAAAATGTGGAAGGAAGCCGGATGTATTGTTGCGCCGGTGGTGCCGAGCCGTTCGCTTGCCATTTTGATGGAGCGCACGGGGGCCGATTTTTTAATTGCCGAAGGCGGCGAAGCGGGCGGACATATCGGCGAACTGACCACGATGGTGTTGGTGCCGGATATTGTGCGTGCGGTGAACATCCCTGTGGTGGCGGCCGGCGGCATATTCGATGCGGAAACCGTCGCGGCAGCGTTTTGTCTCGGCGCGGTCGGTGTGCAGGTGGGCACACGCTTTATTCTTGCGCAGGAATGCACGGCGCACGACGAGTATAAACGGCGCGTGATTAAAGCTAAGGATATCGACAGCAAGGTGACGGGACGTATCACGGGGCATCCGGTACGTCTTTTGAGGAGCCCGCTCGTCAGAGAGATGGCGCGCGTGGAGTACGAAGAAAACGCGGCACAAAAGCTGGAAGAGCTGGGGCAGGGATCGCTGCAAAAAGCGGTGCTGCACGGCGACGCGGAGGGCGGCTCGTTTATGGCCGGCCAGTGCGCGTGTATGCTGGATAAGATTCAGACGGCAAAGGAAATCATTGAGGAGCTTTTCGATCAAGAGCGTTTGGAAAGCGTGTGTCAAAACGTATGCAGCCGGCTTAAGGTGAAGCCATGAAGACGGCATTTTTATTTCCCGGCCAAGGTGCACAGACGGTTGGCATGGGAGCGGACTTATACAATTATTTTAACGTTTACAAGCAAACGTTTGACGCATGCAGTGACGGCGCAAAGCTTGATCTCAAAGCCGCGTGCTTTGAAGGAGACGGCATGACCGGCAGCGAGATGATACAGCCCGCGATTTTCGCGCACAGCGTATCGCTGCTCGCCCTCGTTCGAGATGCCGGTATCGACGCGGAGGTGTTCGCAGGACTCTCGCTCGGTGAATACAGCGCCCTTTGCGCGGCGGGCGTGTTCGTTGCGGCGCAAGGCGCTGCGCTGGTTCGCGAAAGAGGCCGCATTATGGATGGCGCGTTTGCGCCGGGGACGGGCGGCATGCTCTCGGTGATTGGGTTTACGGCTGACGAGGTGGAGAGGACAATCGCGGACGTGAAGGACGCGTATGTGGCGAACCATCTCTCCGAAATGCAGACGGTGGTAGCGGGTTACACGGCGCAGCTTAACGCGCTGAAGGAGCGGTTCGACAGCATGGGTGCCAAAATGACGGCGCTGCTCTCTGTCGCAGGCCCGTCGCACGCGCCGCTATTGCTGACGGCCTCCGAAGCATTTGACAACACGCTTCAGAGCGAGACTTTCAGTGATATGAGCGGCATCGTGTATGCGAATGCACTCGGGGCTCCGTATCCGGGCGGCGGCGACATAAAAGGGCTGCTGGTGGAACAGATGCGCAGCCGCGTGCAATGGCATGGCTGCATTGAGCACATGATAGCCGGCGGTGTGGAGCGGTTCATCGAAATCGGCCCCTCGAATGTGCTTTCTAAAATGCTCAAGCGCCGCGTATCGAAGGAAACAGAGGTTTTTTCGGTGCGTGATGCGGCGACACTTGAAAAACTGATCAGCGAGGTTAAAAGATGAGCCAAGCAGCATTGGTAACCGGAGCGTCCGGTGGTATCGGGCAAGCCATCGCGCTGGAACTGGCGTCACAAGGGTTTGACATCGCGGTGCATTACAACGGCAACGCGCATAAAGCCGAAGAGGTTGCGCAGCAGATTAGTGAACTCGGCCAAAAAGCCATTACCGTAAAAGCAGATCTGACAACCGGTGATGGGTGCAAAAAGGCGGTCACGCAGTGTATCGAATCGCTGGGCGGTCTTTTTGCGCTGATCAACAATGCAGGCATTACCGACGACGGGCTGCTGATGCGCATGAGCGATGAGCAATACCTGCGTGTGATGCGCGCCAACATTGATTCGTGCTTTTACTGCTCGCGTGAAGCCGGCAGCTATATGATTAAAAAGCGGCAGGGGCGCATTGTGAACATCACATCGGTGGTGGGTATTATGGGTAACGCCGGTCAGGCGAACTACGCTGCGTCCAAAGCGGCGATGATCGGGCTCACAAAATCCTGCGCAAAGGAGATGGGCGGACGCGGCATTTGCGTGAACGCGGTGGCACCCGGCTTCATAGAAACAGCCATGACACACGATCTGGGCGATGACCTGAAGGAAAGAATGAAACAGGCAACCGCTTTAAAACGTTTCGGTGCACCTTCGGATGTGGCCAATCTGGTGGCGTTCCTGTGCAGTGAACGCGCATCTTATATCACCGGACAGGTGCTTGTGGTGGATGGCGGCATGGTGATTTAAACGTATAATCGTTTGGAGGTCATATGAGAAATAGAGTATGTATTACCGGACTGGGCGCGGTTTCGCCCATCGGTTTGGATGCGGCCTCATCTTTTCGGGCTGCTATTGATGGGGTATGCGGTATCAGCAAGGCGGAGCTGTTTGATGCGGAGCTGACGGGTATTCATGTGGCGGGGCAGGTGAAAGATTTTGACCCCGAAAAGTATATCAGCAAGCGTGAACAAAAGCGTATGGCGCGTTTCACGCTTTTTGCGGTGACGGCTGCCGCGCAGGCATGGGAACAGAGCGGCCTGGGTGAGAGCGGCTTTGATGACGAGCGCGTGGGCGTGGTGCTGGGCAGCGGTATGGGCGGCCTTGATGTGATTTGCGATCAGCACGGTGAATTGATAGAAAACGGACCGCGCAGCGTATCGTCGCTGTTTATTCCCAAAGCCATTATCAACACGACGGCAGGCATTATCAGCATGCGTTTTGGGCTGCACGGCATTTGCCTTTCGGTGGTAACGGCCTGTGCCACGGGCACCGACGCGATTGGGCAGGCGATGTATGCGGTGCGTGAAGGGCGTATGGACGCTGTGCTGGTGGGCGGTGCTGAATCAACGATGGTGGAGCTGGCTGTGCAGGGGTTCCATCAGATGCAGGCTGTAACCGAGAGTGCAGACCCGCTGCGTGCCAGCATTCCGTTTGACAAGGACAGATCGGGCTTTGTGATGGGCGAGGGCGCGGCGTTTATGTTGATTGAGAGCGAAGCGCATGCCAAAAAGCGCGGCGCGAAGATACTCGGTGAGGTGGCCGGGTACGCACAGACATGCGATGCGTATCACATCACGGCACCGCAGCCTGAGGGCAAATACGCGTCCAGAGCGATGGAACTCGCGATACTCGATGCGGGACTCGAGAAGAACGAAATCGGTTATATCAACGCGCATGGAACCAGCACACCGCTCAACGATGTGGGCGAGAGCGCGGCGATTGAGCTGTGCTTCGGTGAGCACGCCAAAAAGCTGCTTATCAGCTCCACAAAATCGATGACGGGGCATATGCTGGGCGCAGCGGGTGCGTTTGAAGCGGTGATTAGTATGATGGCGCTGGCTGAGGGCATTGCGCCGCCGACGATCGGCCTTCAAACCGAAGGCGAAGGGTGCAACCTTGACTATGTGAAGGGCAAGGCGCGCAAGATGGATACCAAGTATGCGATATCCAACTCGTTCGGGTTTGGCGGACACAATAGCTGTGTTGTGCTGGGCAAGTATTAATTTTCGAGGAGACAATATGCTGAATATTGAACAGATTAAACAGATATTGCCCCACCGGGAGCCGTTTTTAATGGTGGACAGGGTGGATGAGCTGGAACCCGGCGTGAAGGCGACCGGCGTGAAGGCCGTCAGCGGAAACGAGTGGTTTTTCATGGGGCATTTTGCGGAAAAGAAAGTGATGCCCGGCGTGCTGATTGTGGAAGCGATTGCGCAGATGGGCGGCATCGCGCTGCTGTCGATGGAACAGATGAAGGGCAAGCTTGCGTTCCTTGGGCGCATTAAGAACGCGCGCTTTAAGGAAAAGGTGGTACCGGGCGATTCGCTGGTGCTGGAAGCGTCCCTCGAAGACGTGAGAGAGAGCATCGGGACGGGCAGCGGCAAGGCCTACGTGAACGGTAAGCTCGCCGCGAGCTGTGAGCTCGTGTTTGCCATCGGCGACGCGGAATAAGGATACAATTGATTTAAGCAGCCATCCGAAAGGACGGCTGTTTTTTTATTGAAAGTTACGTACTGCGATATCAATATAATAAAATAATGCTAGAAAACATTAATTTAACATATATGTCATAATCGCATTTTGTGTTATGTTATGGTTGAAATTCAAATGCATTATTCATCTTAGGCTTATTCATGATTTTACAGTCAAAACATACTTCTTTTCGTTTTGGGGGGAACATGAAAAGCATAATCAGCCGCACCGCCTATAGCCTTTGGCATCATAAGAAAAGAAACATACTGATCACAGTGTGGTTTTTTCTGTTGCTGTTTTTACTGATCTCAGTGACTATCATCAGCATCGCTTCCAATCAGCAGGTGGATTATCTGAACGCCAATGTGGGCAACTGCGTGATTATGCAAAAAGTCAGTGAGGGCGTTGATGGGATGGAAGGCCCCTTTTACGCCAAAGAAGCCGATCAGCTGAGAAGCCTGCCTTTTGTTCGAGACTGTAACATGGTGGGGTTTGGCATAGGCAATTTGGTCGATGGGGTTCCGGTCGTTAAGGACGAGGAATTATATGCAAGAGTTCAGGAAGGGTCGAAAACAGATGGATATACAATCGACACTTGCTCGCTGTTTGGCTTAATCAATACCGAAACTTATACGCTCTTTACCAGTGCGGGATTCACCCTTGCAGAGGGAAAGCACATAACCGCTGATAACGCCGGGCAAAAAGTTGCGGTTATTTCCAGCGCGCTGGCCAAGAAAAACGGCCTGAAGCTTGGAGACAGCATCGGAGTCACCGGCTCAAACGTCGATAAGGAAATGTCCGGCGATCCTGGCACACTGACGTTGACCATCATCGGCCTGTTTGACTATCCTCAAACGTCAAGCTTGTATGAAAAGGACATATCTCCTGTATTCCCCTATGATCTGCCCGCAAATTATATCTTTATTCCGATCGATACGATATCGGCTTTCAGCTTTTTTTATTCACCGATGCGCATGTATGTTTACCTCCAGGGTTCAGAGCAGATAGAAGATTACATCGATAAGATCAAAGACGAAATGGGAGAAGGAACCACAGGGACGATATTTGG
>JAEZIW010000221.1 GCA_023436525.1 Bacillota bacterium
GGCTTCGGCACTGCTGATAATAACTTCGGCCTTGCGCTTGGCTTCATTGATCATATGCTCAGATGTTTTCTGGGCACTAATTAGCGTGTTCATTATGGTTTCTTCCGAATGCTTAACCTTGCCCACGTTTTCTCTTGCCGTAGCAAGCTCATCCTTTAAGGTAGCAAGCTCACTTTGCATCGCTTTGAATTCGTCAATAACCTGATCTAAAAACTTATCGACTTCGTCCTCGTCATACCCCTTAAAAGAGCGCTTAAACGTTTTTTCCAATATATCTTTAACGGTTAAAGGCACGTAAATTACCCCTTTCCATCTGATTTCTATATGCTTAATGTATCCAGTAAATGAAGAACTATACACGACATGCCACAAGGTCTCCTTGCGGCATGTCGCTAAAAAGCTATATATAAATCAGTCAAATCTTCTAAAACCTTCACGTCCGCCGCGGTCATCCACGTTTTGCGTGACATCCACGTTGGACGGAGCCACCACAAAGATGCTTCTTGCCACCTTTTTGATATCTCCGTTCAGCGAGTAAACCGCGCCGCCGACAAAATCCAAAATCCGTTGGCCAAGTTCCACCTCGAGATCATCCAGATTCATAATCACGGGCTTTCTGGCCTTTAAATTATCGATGATGCATTCGGCTTCTTCATAGCTGCTCGGCTGGAAAACCAGCATACGCATTTTAGCTGCCGAATTCGGAAGACCAACCACCTTGGGCTGTTGCTGTTGACGTCTCCTCGGAGCGCGCTGCTCTTCCGGCTCTTCCAGTTCTTCTTCGTAAAAGCCGTCTTCTTCGTCCATCATCTCTTCGCCCTCATATTCTTCCTCTTCAAGGCCAACCGCATCCAAAATACGGTTAAAAAAACCTCTCGCCATGATATTGTAACCCCCTGTAAATTTTAATTTGACCTCGCCCCAAATACGGCCGTCCCAATCCTGACCACATTTGAGCCTTCTTCTATGGCAGCTTCATAATCGTCCGACATACCCATTGACAGGTATTCAAAACCGTCATATTCTTGCTTGTAACGATCGAAAAGGTTTCGCATTTTTTCAAAATACGGTCTGTTATCATCCGCTTTAACGGCCGCCGGCGGAATCGCCATGAGCCCTTTTAAACGGATTCTCCTCATTACAGACACGTCCTGCAAAAAACGCTCCAAATCCTCTTCAAATATGCCCGATTTTGTCGGTTCTTTTCCGATATTGAGCTGCACAAGCGCAGAGATCTCCGTGCCATTTTTTTCGCACTGCTTTTGAATCTCCTGCGCAAGGAAAAGCCTGTCAAGCGAATGCAGCAAGGTTACCCCGTCAAGGATAAACTTGACCTTATTCGTCTGCAGCGGCCCGATGATATGCCATTTCAGTGTATCCGGCAACACCTCACGTTTTTTCAGATACTCCTGGACATAGTTCTCGCCGAAATCCCGTATGCCGGCCTCTACAGCCTGTCCAACGGCATCGGCCCCCACCGTTTTGCTGACCGCTACGATCGTAACATCGTCGCGACTCCTCCCAGATTTTTTTGCGCTGGCATCAACCCTTTCTTCTATTATTGCGAAATTTTTCGCTATATTCGGTATATCGGTCATTCTTATGACTCCATTAGCGTTTTACCATTTTATCTGCTGCCCGACAGACAAGCCGGGCTGTCCATCGTACGTTTTCACCAGCACTGTAGTGCCCTTATCAGCCACGATAAGCACCGGGATATACTCTCCCGCGGCCGATTCCACATAGTTAATATCGTCAGCCGATTTGACACAGCCCTTGGGAATGCTGAAGCTCTCCTGCACACCATAGAGCCGAGCCGTTACGCGCCGGTCACCGAGCAGCGGACCAATATTATCCTGTATCAGAACAGTATACACGTATCCATCCTTTTTCGCAAGTTCTGATGCGTCATAGACGACACCGGTGAAAGTGTTGTCCAAATAATCCTCAAATATAATCGAAAAGGTGTTCCCAAGGTGCATCTCGGGAATTTTCTTGTCGGACAGCAGCACCACATACCATTCGTTGCCGTTCACAATGCGGTACAACGGTGCAGAACCCTGTTCCTTTTCGGGAGTTTCCACCGTCTTGCCGTCCAGCACCTCTTCCAGCACATCCCGCGTGAAGCTGCCGATGTTTTCCTTGTTCATCACCGCTTCACATCCGTCAAAATAAAAGCTGACAATACCGCTCTCGTTGGCGGCAAGCTGGCTGCGCCAAGACGCAAACAGATTGAGCAGTTCAGCCTCCTGCGTATAGTAATCATTAAGCTGATTATCGGACGCCGTCACTTCCCGCAAGTGAGCCTTGCGTTCATCCAGCAGCGATTCCATATCGCGTTCCAGCGTCAGCAATACGGATGAATGCTTATCAAAAACCGCCTGCTGAATCTCCTGTGCTTTGGCATTAATTCGATTGTTGATATCAATCAGCGTATCGTCGATTACGCCCGCGCGTATAACCTCGGTTTGATACGTCATGATCTTTTTTTGCAGTTCCAGCAGCTTTGAGAGCGTTTCGTCGTTGTAGCCCCACTTGTAAACCTCGATAACCGGGTCTCCGACATTCACCGGCTGCCCTTCCACCGCAATATATTTTGTTTTACCGTAATTCTTTGCTTCGTATACCACCTCATCGCGTACGATGAGCATATCATAACTCTGGTCGAACTCCGCCTTGGCGATCTCCACCGAGGCCAACCGCGGCGGGCTCAGAAGCAGTATCAGTATCACAGCAATCGCCGCCACGATACCGATGAGTACCAGATAGAACTTCGTTTTCGGTTTTCGCCTGACTGCCATTCAATCCCCTTCCAAGGTGCTGTCTTTGATAAGTTCTCCGCAGCCGTAAAAACTCCTTTGACTATGTTGATAAAAAAAACACGAATCCCCCCGCAGAGCAGAAAGAAAATGTCATATTGCGATTTTCACTTCCACGCTGTTGCCAACACTGTTGTAACAGATCTCCTGACACAGCGCCCGCACAAGTGTCAGCCCTCTTCCCCGCTCTTTTAGCAGCGATTCCGATGTGACGCTCGGGCATGTCTTTTCATACTCAAACCCGGTGCCCGAATCCGTAATGCTGATAATAAGCAAACCGTTTTTGATTCCGGCTTTAAAAACAACAGGTGCCTTTTTTGAAGGCTTCGTATGCTCAAAACTGTTGACCAACAGCTCGTTGATCACCAAAGAAATATTAAAACGGCATTCGTCATTAAGCGGCCTGTGCTTTGAGATACCGTTAAGCACGCCATTCACAACTCTTTTAATATCCTCTATCGATGTAAGCACATACCGGCTTGCATAATTCATACAAAGACACCAAGAAGCACACAATATCATGCTGCGCAAAAAGTACGCACACCGTGCTTCTTACTTCTATATACCCATTAGATAAGGCATCCAAACCTATTTTTCATAGAAATTTCTAAACTTGACCAGTATCCTTCGCTCTATGCGTGATATGTACATCTGAGAAACGCCGAGCATCCCCGCAACCTCACGCTGACTCAAATCATTCTCGTAGCGCTGCCGGATGACCTGCCTTTCAATATCGCTCAGGTGGTCGAAGCAATAAGCAAGGTAATCTCTGTCTTCGATCTTTTCATATGCATTGTCGGTACTGCCGACCAATTTGATAAACTTCGTATCCTCGTTCAGTGCGATGTAATTGTCGAGCGAAGCCGCATAACCGGCCGACTGTGCTTCCATCAGCTCCAGCACGCGCTCCACGCTTAATCCAAGGTATTCCGCAATATTCTCCGGCGTAGCCCCGTGCCCCATTTTCGCCGACAGCACGCTTTTGGCTTCATCGAGCTTTCTGATCATTTCACTTTCGCGCCGGGAAATGCGGATCATTCGCGTTTTATCGCGGAAGTAATTTTTTATTTCACCCACAAGTGTCGGTGTTGCAAAGCTCGCGAATTTAACGCCGCGCGCGCTCTCGTATCGGTCAAGCGCCTTCACGAGTGCCAGCGATGCCACTTGAAAAAGGTCGTCGAATTCCACGCCTCTGCCCACAAATTTCTTGGCTACAATCTCAGCAATGTACAAGTATTTCTCGAGTATGAAGTTTCTCAGCGTTTCATCGCGGCTATTCTCATAACACTCAAACAGAGCCTGTTCATTGAGACTCGCCCATCGCTCACTCATAGTCATCCCCAGCAAAACCCCTTAAAGCAGCGCTTTTCGGGAAAATATCATAACAAAAGAGCCTTTTGCAGGCGCACGCTATTCACCACGCCGCCATTCCGGCCTATCTCACAGGTATCCACCAGCGCATCCAGCAGATACTGGCTTAATCCGTCAGAATCCGCCGCGTTTTGTGCCGTGCCGCCCTGCGCCTCAAACAAAAGCTCAAGGCCGCTGCGAACGGTCAGGCTCAATTCGATCTGCTGCGCACCGGACGACAGCAGCAGCGTGCACGCCTCGGCGCTCGCCACTTTTAAGTCTTCTATATCCTCAATATCAAAGCCAACCCTTTCGGCCACAGCGGATACCGTAAGCCTCATCGCCAGTATGTAGTCGGGCCGGGCCGGGAAATGCAGACGTATGACGTCGCCGTTCACGTTTCATCCACCTCGATCAGAAAGATTTTATCAAGCCCTGTCAACGTGAAAATCTTGGCGATATACGGCTTCATATTGATAATACTGATCTGTTTTTTTGCCTCTTTCACCTTCTTAAGCGCACTGACCAGCACACCGAGCCCCGTTGAATCGATGTATTTCAAGCTCGTGCAATCCAGCACGATATCCGCCTTTTTCTCGTCGATCATCGCGTGCAGCTCGGTTTTTAAGCTCTCGGCGTTATATATATCGACTTCGCCGTATAGATGCACATCCCATCTGTTTTGGCTTTCATCATAATTCGCGTCCAAAAGCATCAGCCACCCCTCCCTTCTGCAAATAAGCGCGCCATAGGCGTGCCATTATCGTGCTGTTTTGGTGCCGCTCTTCGCGGATACAGCCATGTTTTTCAGCACAAATTGATTATAAATACCGTCTTTTTAAAGACGGATTGCATTCTTTACCGCTTCGCACAGAGCTGAAAGCTTGTCTATGGTTGCTAGCCTGTTCTTTTTTCAATCCAGGCGATGATATCGTCATACACCCGGTGTTTTTCCTTCTCGTTGAGTATTTCATGGCGCATGCCGTCGTAAATCTTAAACTCAAAATCGGTCACGCCTGTCTTTTTAAAATCAGCCACGTCCTGCTTCACAGCTTTCAGTCTGGTGCCGCCCATGCTGTCGAATTCGCCCGCGCCGATGAACAGCGGAAGAGCTTTAGGATAGCGCGCAAACGTTTTTTTGAGCGCTGCAGCACGCGTACCGCCCAGCAGCTCATAGATGAACTCCGCCGTGCTGAGATTGCCGCAATAAGGATCAGCCGCGTAGGCTTTGACAACCGCTTCGTCCGAGCAGATGAACTCGCTTCCCGTTTCGCCCTTAAACGGCTTATTCAGCGTGCCGAACACCAGTGAATGCAAAAAAGGCGACCTATGCCTGCGCCCGCGCATCGCCATGATGACGCGCGCAAACCCTCGCACCAGCGCGATCAACGGCGCACTGACCCGCCCAGTGCCTGTGAGAATCAGCCCTTTTAACCCGGAGCCATACAGCGACGCATACAAACGTGCCATCAGCGACCCCATGCTGTGCCCCAGCAAAAAAATCGGCAGCCCGGGGTTCTCCCGCGAAATCAGCTGCGTGAGCTCGTGCAGATCGTCCACAGCCATGCTGAAGCCGCCCGGTTTGTCACTGAAATACGCAGCGTTCTCTAAGCTGCCTGCCGTTTTACCGTGGCCGCGATGATCGGCGGCGTACACCACGAAACCGCGGCTGCTCAGCGCCTGCGCAAAGTCGTCGTAACGCATGGCGTGTTCAACTGCGCCGTGTACAATCTGTACCGCTGCCTTGGGCGTTTCAGCCCCCCACCTGTAAGCGTGTATCACCGTTCCGTCGGACGATTGAAAGCTTAATTCATATGGTTTCATAGGCTTCCCCCCGCCAATCATATCATTTCCAATATTCTTTGTAAATACTGCACTGCAGTGATATAATACGCACGAAAGAAGCAAAGGAGGCCCCTGCATGCATGACTATGTTGAAGCCATCATAGACAGCCCTGTGATTGCCGCGGTTCAAAACCGACAGTCGCTTGAGCGTGCGCTCAGCCTCGGTGTTCCCACCGTGTTTCTGATCAATACCGATATCTTTTCTGCCAAGGCGCTGGTGGACACCGCCAAGAAAAGCGACACCCGGGTGTTTTTGCATATGGACCTGATTGACGGGCTCGCGGCCAGCACGCGCGCACTGGATTATGTGCAGACGAGCATGAGCCCGAGCGGCATCATCAGCACGCGCTCCGCGCTTGTGAAATACGCGCGAGATCAAGGCATCTTCGCCATACAGCGTTTCTTTATGGTGGATAACGCATCATATGAGAACGCCGTTCGTTCCGCCGCCAAGATCCGCCCGTCGATGATCGAGCTGATGCCCGGCATTATACCGAGCGTAATCAAACGGTTTACGCACGATGTTGGCATTCCCGTTATTGCGGGCGGGCTGATCACCGAGCGCAAGCAGGTGATTGATGCGCTTTCCAGCGGCGCGATCGGCGTATCAACCGGCAGCGAACCGCTCTGGACCGAAAACAGCTAACGAATGATACCCGTTTTGATGTAATTCTTGCTCTGCTGTATGTAACGCGCAACACGCTCGGCGTTGCTTTTTATTTCGTCCTGCGTTGTGCTGCGCACAATTTTGTACGGGTTGCCATACACCACGCTGTTATCCGGAATGACATTGCCGCCGGGTATCAGCGTGCCTGCGCCGATGATGCAGTTCCTGCCGATTTTGGCCGCATCCAGTATGATCGCGCCCATGCCTATTGATGACCCGTCCCCGATATCGCACGAGTGCAGTATGGCACCGTGCCCCACCGTCACGTCATTGCCGATGATCATCGGCAGATGCGTGGTATGCAGCAGGCAGCCGTCCTGTATGTTTGTACGTTCA
Source organism: Bacillota bacterium (assembly GCA_023436525.1). Lineage (GTDB taxonomy): Bacteria > Bacillota > Clostridia > Christensenellales > SZUA-584 > SZUA-584. The sequence continues at coordinate 7,018 of JAEZIW010000221.1, forward strand.
CCGATGTCGATATGCGCCACATCACCGCGCACCACGGCGCACGGCCACACGCTCGACTCCTTGCGCAGCGTCACATCACCGATTACCACCGCCGCGGAATGCACATATGCGGTTCTGTCTCGCCCCGGGTCTTTTCCGCTTATCGCCTGAATCATACATCCTCCATCTGCTCCAGTGCCGTCATACCGATGGCAATCTCGAGCCTTTTTCGTTGCATCTCACAGCCAATGCGGTATGGCTGCAGCATGTCGCCATTCGTGTTCACGTTCGCCGCCGCGCATCCGCCGCTGCAATAATACTTCGCCCAGCACGTTTGGCAGTCGTCCATGTTGTTTATGTTACAGTCTTCAAACTGCTTGGATACCGTTTGATTCAGCCCCGGCTCATTCACACTGCCGAGCCTGTACTTCTCCTGCCCCACGAACTGATGGCACGGGTAAATCTCTCCTGTCGGCGCAACGGCGACATATTCGGTGCCCGCGCCGCAGCCTCTCACGCGCTTGGCCCGGCACGGCCCCGCACCCAAATCCACCATGAAGTGAAAGAACGTAAAACCGTTCCCGTTTTTGCGCCGCCGCGCGTATTCCGCCGCGAGCCGGTCGTATTCGGCGAATATGGCAGGCAGGTGTTCTTCCTTGATGGCGTTTGCGCCTGATGTCACCACGGGCTCAATAGACAGGCCCCAAAAGCCCATGTCCGCGACGTGCAGCACATCCTCAGCGAAATCGAGGTTGTCTGCCGTAAACGTGCCGCGCACATAGTATTCGCCCTCGCGATTCAGCAGCAGCTTCTTTGCGTTCTCCGCAACGCGGCTGTAGCTGCCGCTGCCGCCCGCCGTTTTTCTCACGGCATCGTGCACATGCGGCCGCCCGTCGATGCTGACCACCACATTGTTCATCTCTTTGTTGATATAGTCGCGCATCTCGTCGGTGACGCGGTACGCGTTGGTGGTCACCGTGAAGCGAAAGTTCTTGTTGTGCGCGGCTTCAATGCTTCGCGCGTAGCTGACCGTTTCTTTCAGCACCTCGAAGTTCAGCAGCGGTTCTCCGCCGAAAAAATCGATCTCGAGGTTGCGCCGCGAACCCGACACCTCTATTAAAAAATCAATCGCGGCCTTGGCTGTTTGTGCGCTCATCAGCTCGCGCCGTCCCGCAAACGCCCCGCCCTTGGCAAAGCAGTAGTCACAGCGCAGGTTGCAGTCGTGCGCGAGGTGCAGGCACATCGCTTTCACCACGTTTTCAGGGCTCGCTTCATCGTCCAAAGGGTCTGAGAACAGCAGTCCCTCGTCAATCAGCGCCGCGATTTCCTCCATAATGGGGCCGCCGGCGTTAAGCGCCTCGGCAATGTCACCGCCGTTGTTCTGAATGGCTTCCAGCTGTTTCACGGCCTCGAACGCTTCGTCGTCGAGCACGTGGATGCTGCCTGTTTCAACGTCCAGCACGAAGCCGGTATCGCCGTGTTTAAACGCGTGTATCAATGGGTTCTCCTTGTGTTAGATAAATTATACTTTGTGCAATCCTCCGTCGCGCTTCGCGCGCCACCTCCTTTCAAAAGGAGGCTTTGGTCACTGCGCCTTTAAAGGCTCCTTTGGCAAAGGAGCTGTCAGCGCAAGCTGACTGAGGATTGCCTATATGCGTTCGCAGACTGAACGACCGCAAATATTTCAGATAGTGCGCACTCTGCCGGCACGGCATCGTACCCCTGCCTCCCTCGGTGAGGGAGGTGGCAAATGGCGGATGAAATCCGGCATTTGACGGAAGGAGTGTGCGGCTGCCAAGCTGAATTAACTCCCCCAGTCGCCTGTCGGCGACAGCCCCCTCTCGAGGGGGCCAAATTTCTTGCGTCCATGTTAATTCGTTAATGAGTGTATATTCGCAGACAAAGCGATAGAAATCGTTTCCGATAGTGCGCACTTCGTCGGCACGGCATCGCACCCCTGCCTCCCTCGGTGAGGGAGGTGGCAAATGGCGGATGAAATCCGGCATTTGACGGAAGGAGTATGCGGGCGGTAATGGTTTGTCTTTTCCACAGGAGGGTCAAGACCCTCCCCTACAATTCGACGCCTTTAAAGGCTCCTTTGGCAAAGGAGCTGTCAGCGCAAGCTGACTGAAGATTGTTTTCGGCAGTGATCATGGCTTGCGTTATTCCCTCAAAAACAAAAAAGCGACACGAGTGCCGCGCTTTCGTCCGGACAACGCCGATAATATGTCGTTATCTGATTTTTTTCTCACAGCGCTGGTTTGCGAGCGTGCAGGACGTTTTGCATGCCGACTGGCACGATGTCTGGCACTCGCCGCAGCCTGTTTTTTCTTTCTTCTCTTTGAGGCTGCCCTTCACAACTGTTTTGATGTGCTTCATACCGATCTCCTTATCCGCGTATTGCAAATAAAAGCTGCTACCAATTATATAATAGGACAGCTCCTTTTTGCAACCCCTTTACGCACGCGCCTTGCGCAAACGTACACGTTTGGTTTTGGTTGATTTCACGCGCGTTTTAGAACTCTTGCCGAAGTTCGCGAGGATGATGGCAAACACCATGCCGATCAGCAGGCCCATCAGCATATCGGAAAACAGCAGCGCGATGCTGCCGAACATGCCCTCGATGAGCGAGAACACAAGGTAGCTTAAGGAGATGAACAGCAGCCCGGCAAGGCCGCCGGTCAGCCACTGCTTTTCCATCATGCCTTTGATGGCAAAGTACGATGCGCCGACGATGCCGAGGATTTTCACGATCTGATTGACGGGCGCGATAACGTTATCGGCCAGCCCCGTTTCTTTAATGATGAGCGCAAATAAGAGTATCACCGCCACGGTGAACACCATGGAGATGAGCGTGCCTTTGAGCGCGCGTTTGATGATATCGCCCGCGATCGATTTGGTTTTTGTTTTCGGTTCCATAGCCACTCCCCCTTTTCAATGATTCATATGATGGGGAGGGCGGGATTATGACGAGGGGGAGTAAACATGAATAACCAGTAAAAATACTATGTACTAATTATTAAAAGATTAGTGGTGATTGATCGATCTCATGGTATATTTTAACTCCCCCATCTTGTGATATTTTTATAGCGATCCCTTCTTTAGCCAATAATTTCGCCGCACTTTCACCTGTACCAATTAACTTATTAATCTCAACTTCTGATAGATTAACTATACATCCAAATGCAGACACGGTTCCATTCTTATCTATTATGGATACACCATCACAAGAAAAAATTCTTTTTAAAAGGCTTTGATGATCTTCATTTACAATAGATAATGGCTTTTTTAAACATGAATTATAAGATAATAATAATTTACTTAAAAGCTCATCATTAATATTATTTGGGATCCACATAATGGAACTAATGTTGTTGTGTGAACAGAAAAAAATATAAAACAATAAATAACTAACTGTCTTCTTATCCATTTGTGTTCGATCATTTAGAAAGTTTATAATAACATTATAGTCTCGAAGTTTCCATGTATTTTCTATATAAATAAATTCTATGCCTTCAGCACATATAACAGAAAATTGGTTATTATTAATTATTCTAAAAGCCACATCTTTACCAAGTAGAGTTTGACTAAGAGCATACGAATCAATAAATGTATCAATAGAGTTTTGCTTATTATTTCTTATAAAAATGTTTCTTATCGAAAGTTTGTGATCACAAATATAGAAAGACTTGTTACCATCTACTAAATACCAAAATCTCTTGTCAGGTTTCGGTTCTTGCAGGAAATCATAGAATTGATTTAACGGTAAAATTTCTCCTTGCCTATCGTTTCCGTTTTTTCCTGCGTATGCATATAGAGATCTTGTAATTATAAATCCAGTTTTGAAATTTCTATTTTCCAATGTAGTTGAAGATAGTTTTTGCAAGTATGCTATTAAATAATATATATTGTTTGTATTAAAACCAGGCTTGCTAAAACAATTAGCAATGATCATCTTTATCATATGGTCACCAAAAAGAATCTGACACTTTTTATGGCTAGATTCATAGCTATCAGAAAAAACATGGCTAATAGTGCTTGCTATCTCATTTAAAATTTTACTATTGGTTTTTCCCACCTTTGCACCTATTAATACTATTGGTACAATCGCTACTATGCTCCTATTCTCTAATATTTTGGTTGATAATATTACATTATCATCATCAATAATGTAAGCGAATCGCTTAGGATTCTCAGTAATATCAATTTCATATCTAGATTTTAATCCCTCAAGATTCTGGGTCCAGATCAAAGTCTCACAATTTAATAAATTTGAGATTGTTTTTTTAAATATACCTGCACCAAAATATAGAAAGGTTGGGAACGCTTTTGTTTGATTTAACGTATCTAGCATAAGTTACATCTTTCTTCCTTGAAGTGTTAGTTTAATCTATTTTATCATCACACATTTTCTTTGTATAGCATAATTCTGTATATAATAGTTAAATGCTAGTTTCAATAATCATGCGCGACAATTGATGCTATATAAGGAGCACATCACTTTTCAATAGACTACTAGTCTTTCAGAAGAATATCCCGAATACCAGTAAAAACAAAAGAACCTTTCGACTCCCTTGCTATCAAAACTCAATTTCCGATTGAATGTAGAAAACAGTCTCAAACCCCGAACTGTCTCACGCAGACTCCAGCATGCTTATTGGAATATGATCTTAACTCTTTAATTTCCTAAACAGCTTATATATCTCTGTTCAAATATCTCTTCCTAATTTCGCTCATACTAACACCGAAGGAGGCGAGAAAATGAGACGATGTCATCGTAAAATGATGCACAAAAGGTGCATCACGTACTTAATCATTTTCATACTGGCCGCGCTGATGTGGGGCTAGAAGCCTTTTTTGGAGGGGGATGCTTCGAATATCGAAGCATCCCTTATTTTGAATCCCTTTAAAAAACGGATCAAATGAAATAAATAAAAGATCGTAAAGATTTAGATCCCGAACTGTCTCACGATTCCTCTCGCCATCTCCTGCGCCATCTGAATCGCTTCCTTCTGTATATCGTCATATTGAGCGATACCGGCCTCATATTGCCCCTGAAGTATCTGTGTCGCCTCATTCTCTGTCATTTTCAAATGATCATCAAGCAATGCCATCCATGTATCAACGTTCCAATATGGGTTTATGCCGCCAAGATACTCAGCGATTTCATCCGCATTCGCATACCACCTGCTTCTTTGCTGTGCTGCAGCTCGGGTATCCCCCGCCTTCGCCGCATTCACAAGCTGAGAAGCAATTATCAGATGATCCCTTAAAAGTTCTTCGAACAGCCTAGCTTTGTTGTCTCCGTACAGCGGCTGTAAAACGCGCGCAAAATCGGCAGGGTTACGCAGCAGCCGATTTGTGGTGGCATTGAGGTCAGGCAGGTTGAACGCTGTGCTGATAATAAAAGCCCTTGTCCACAGCACATGCTCTATCCACAGTCTCTGAAGTGTACACATCAGTTTATCATAACGAAGCTGCGGGGTAGGATAATTTTGTTGGGTGTACATAGTTACATCCTCCTTCATGATTAATATATGAACGAGAATACTGTCTGTGTTATGAACTTATCAAGCCTCGCGTATATCCCAAGAGAACAGAACAATAACTTTATTCATATTATATAAAAAACATAATTAAAGGTGATAAAGAAATGATAACCAACCGAGAATTCGTAACAATGTCCATAGATCTGAATCTGTTCTTTCTTCGCATTATGAAAGAGCATTCTTTGTTTTTACAGCTTGCGTTTACGCCAAGAGACAAAAGCCTCAGCGCGCAGGCAGCTTCTTTAAGCATGGGCTTTGAAGAGCTTTTGGAAGACGCCATTGAACTGGCTAACGGAACCGTCAGCAAAGCGGCCCTGCAGTCACAACAATTCATGACGCCTTATACGGTTGAAGCCGAGCGTCTGACACAATTTTATACCGGTGTGCCGATTGATTCCTCGCTGACCGGACAGGAGGCGATGTTGGTTCCCTCAGACGGGGCGATGCCCGTCGGCATCGTGGAAGAAGTCGAAGTGCTCGATCGCAACGCGCATCACTTAACGGCAGCGCTGGCACGCTTTAAAGAAATGCTGCTGGCCGATGTGCTGGCCTGCAAAACATTTACGCTTAATTACCCCCTGTTAATCGACCATATTTTGCGGGAAGCGAAGCTCTTTATGAAGCTGCTCTCAGCACTCGTTCACGGTGAAAATATAATGAGGTCAGAGGAACTCATTGGTCAAGAGGTGTTTTGGAGCCGCATCATGGCAGAGCACTCAAAATTCATCGCGGGCCTTCTTGACCCCACCGAAGAAGATCTGATCGATACGGCAAGAATGTTCGGCAAGCAGTTTGATACATTAACAGCCAAAGCCAAAGAGGCCGCTATGCAGCCTGCCAACATACCGGGTGTCACCGAAGCAACCAAACGCGAAACGATGAAGCTCAAAGAATTTAAAACAGCAGGTACCAAGGGTATTCTGGAATGCAATATCCAGTCCATTATCATTCCGCTGCTGGCAGACCACACGCTGCGTGAAGCCAACCATTATCTGTTTGTTTTAAACACGTATGGTCAGCGTATGTAACCATGAAGGGCAAGGCCTAAGCCAATGCCGGCTGTAACAGGGCCGTTTCGGGAGGTCTTACTCTATTAACAAAGCGTGTTCCATCGCTTTTGAGATGAGTAATGGCCTCCGTCCATTTTCATGGCTCACAGATTCTTCGCTCTTAGTCGGCGATCGATCTATAATCACATAAAAAGCAAGAAGCCCGCCGTGCGCAGTGCAAGCGGGCTCCCCGTTAAGAAGATATATTGAAAATTGAATCCGGCAGCTACCTACCCTCCCGGGCCGTTTCCAGCCAAGTACTATCGGCGTATAAGGGCTT
>JAEZIW010000014.1 GCA_023436525.1 Bacillota bacterium
GGATAAAATAAATGGCCGGCATTTTTTTAGATAACCGGCCCCGTCTTAAAACCGTTATTTCGGCGCGGGAATGCCGCTTACATTATGTCAAGGATTAATCCTTTCAGAGCCGAAAAATCTCAGGTCATGACCGGATTCATGACTCGGGTCACTTGTCATGTGACGGCCCGCAAGACTATACTTGCACCATAAACAATAAGAAAGAGGTGAACAACATGGTCGTTGCGGGAATTATCATAGTGGCTGTCATTGGTCTTAACATCATCGGGTTTGCAGTCAATAAACTATTCTTTTCACATGAGCTTGAAGCCATAGAGCCATACGGGCAAATGGTGGACGTAAACGGACACAAAATGCATGTGTATGCGATGGGCAGCGGTGAGAAAACCGTGGTTCTGCTGCCCGGCCTTGGGGTGTCGCTGCCGAGTGCGGATTTCGGGCCGCTGATGCGGGCACTGGCCAAAGACTATACGGTGGTATGCGTCGAGTATTTCGGTATCGGCTTCAGCGAGCAGACCGACGCGCCGCGAACAAATGAGAACTACACGGAAGAAATTCGTATCGCACTGGCCAAAGCCAGGTTCAAAGCGCCGTATATATTGATGCCGCACTCAGCATCCGGCGTTTACTGTGAGTATTACGCGGCGAAGTATCCGCAGGAGGTCTCGGGCCTGGTGATGCTGGATACAACGTCAACAGCCAAGGTTAAAGCGAAGAATCCGCCTCGGTTCATCTATGATATTGCCAAGCTGCAGCAGGCCTGTGGTATGACGCGGCTCAATAGCGTGCTGATTCCGCCCATGCAGAAAACCGAGAATGGTTACACCGAAAAAGAAATCAAAGACTATAAGGCGTTTTCCAGCCATGTGCTTAATAATACGATGATCGACCAGTCTCTGCGCCTGCTTGATAACATCAATGAGCTGAACGACATTCCGTTTCCGCAAGATATCCCGGCTATCAAGCTGATATCGGCACAATCGAAGAAAAGAGTCGGCGACGAATACCAAGACAAGCACATAGCCCGGCTGGGTGGCAAGGTTGAAACAAGAATCGTAAACAGCACGCATTTTATCTACCAGACGCATGTTGCTGATATTTGCGACGCTGCACACGCCTTAATTGACAAAGCGACAGCGTAAGGGGAACGGTGCAAAAATGTTTGTCACGGCGGTAATCACCCTGCATAGCATTGGCTTTGCGAGTGTATCTTTTGGGGATGCTGTTCCGTTGTCTGCAATAATCCTCGGAGGCATCATCCCCGTGCTGTTGGCAGGGCCTTCTTACACGTTTCCAAATTACGAATTAAAGAAATAAAGAGCAGAGAAGACGATGATCTTGGTCAACTCAAGCAGGACACGGTCGTTAAGATCCGGTATACTTCATCTTCTGAGAAAGCGGTGCTGCCTGAGACTGGTTTATAACCCATCACTTCTTCCGGTACGTCGTGCCGTTTCCGATCCATCGGTTTGGATAGTTATCCGATTACCCCGCAGTGGTGGACCGGGAGACCGAATAGGCTTTTTTGGCAATCGTGAGCTTCGATATTAATCGGGGCTTTTTCTGTTCTCAAACTAATTTTCAAAAATCGACCGCTTATTGCATATTCATTCTAATTACGATATATTTAAGCAAGGTATTATTCTATATTTTCATTTCTGAGAGGTATTCATATGGCGAAAAGAGACGGACGCGTCGTTAAGGTGCATGCGCTTAATGCCATGTTCCCTTACATGATGCGCACAAGAACCGAGTCGCTCGTTTATTTTAACACGTCGCTCGATGTGGAAAATCTGCTGGCCTATATCGATAAGAAACAAGCGCAGGGCGAGGAAATCAAGTTTTTTCAGATGTTCGTTGCCGCTGTGGTGAAGCTCATTAAAGAGCGCCCGCATCTGAACCGGTTTGTATCCGGGCGCAGACTCTATCAGCGCAACGATATCAAGCTGTCGTTCATCGCCAAAAAGGCGGCCTCCGACGAAAGTGAGGAGACAAACGTCGCGCTAACCTTCAATGAAAACACAACCTTTCAGGATGTTCTGAGCAAGCTAAAGAAAGATATCAAAACCGCAAAATCCGATGATGTAAAAAAAGATGACGACAAGGTGATTGAAACGCTGATGAAGCTGCCGCGTTTTATGCTGCGCGCGCTGTTTGCGCTGCTCCGCTGGCTGGATTTTTACTTCAACATGCCAAAAATGTTTGCGGATGTGGACCCGCTACGCTGCAGCGTTTATATTGCGAACCTTGGGAGTATCGGCATTGAAGCGCCGTTCCATCACCTGTTTGAATGGGGCAACTGCTCTGTGTTTATCGCCATCGGCAAAATAGGGTACAAGCCCGTGGCACTAGCGGATGGCACGATTGTGGCGAAGAAAATGGTTGAGGTGAAGGTGTCGCTGGACGAGAGGATCGCGGACGGGTTTTACTTTGCACGCTCATTGGAGCTGATGGAAAGTTACCTGAAAAATCCCGAATCCATTGAGAGCCTGTGAGGTGAACGGCATGAATAGCGGAATTTATAAAGACGCAAAAATTAAAAAACCATGGCTTAAGCTGTATAACGGTATCCCGGAATTTACGGACGTTCCGGATTTAACCATGTATGAGCTGCTGCAGGGCATTGCGCTTAAATACCCGGATAAAACCGCCATTAGCTACATGGGCGCTAAAATATCGTTTGGAAAACTGCTGGCGATGATTGACCGGTGTGCCGCGGCGTTTACCGCGCACGGCATAAAGCCGGGCGACAACGTGCTGCAATCGATGCCCAATATCCCCAACGCGCTGATCATTTTCTACGCACTCAACAAAATCGGTGCCCGCGTGGCGATGACGCATCCGCTGTATTCGGCGAGCGAGCTGGAGCAGTACGTTAAAGAAACAGACAGCGTTTGGTGTGTGACGGTGGACATGTTCTATGATCGGTTTAAACAGTTTCTTCGGCAGGATCAAAAGCTGCTGGTCACCAAGATTTCCGACTTTTTACCCGGCTCCAAAAAGGTGATGTTTAACATCATCAAAGGCGGGCAGAACAAAATACCCGAAGACAGCCGGGTTATCTATTGGCACGACTTCATAAGAAAATCAGAAAACGATCAAGATACCTACAATCGGCAGATTGACCCCAAAGACGGTGCGGTGGTGCTGTTTTCCGGCGGCACAACCAATATGCCCAAAGGGATTCTGCTGTCGTCTTACAACTTTAACGCGCTGTCGGCCATCATTGGGCCTTTTGCGAATTTTTCCAAAGACGACAGCGTGATCGCGATACTGCCGGTGTTTCACGGGTTCGGCCTTGGCATCTGTATTCATACTATTCTCTGCAACGGCGGTACGGTTATACTCGAGCCCAAATTCGGCACCAAGATATACATCGACAGCTTAAGAAAGCACCAGCCAACGTTTATTGCGGGCGTGCCCACCATGTTTGAGGCCATGCTGCGCGACAAGAACTTTGCGAAGGTTCGCTTCGACCGCTTAAAAGCGATTTACAGCGGCGGTGACAGCTTGTCTCCCGAGCTGAAAGTGCGTTTTGATGAGCGGCTCAAGGCCCAGGGCAGCAAGGTGGAGCTGGCCGAGGGCTA
>JAEZIW010000239.1 GCA_023436525.1 Bacillota bacterium
GTATTATCTTCCAGCCATTTATTCAGCGTCATCGTCGTAAGCTCCCGTCTCGTAGTTGGCCATAATATCCGCAATTGTGATGCGGTCAAGTGTATCGTTGATCTCGTGCGAAATCTGCTGCCACAGCACGCGCGTGATGCAGTCTTTATATGTTTTGCAATTTTTAATTTCTTCACCGCTCAGGCAGCACTGCGTGGGCGCCAAATCACCCTCAACGGCACGAACCACCTCGCCTGCCGTCATGCTTTCGGGGGGGCGGCTTAAAAAATAGCCGCCGGTTTTGCCGCGGACGCTTTGCACAAGCCCGGCTTTTTTCAGCGCAAAAAAGATCTGCCCGAGATATCTTGAGTCAATATGCTGCCTGTCGGCAATTTGGGCAAGGCTTACGTGGCTGTCTTTGGAATTCAGTGCCAGGTCAGCCATGCTCAGCAGTGCGTATTGTCCGTTTTTAGAAATCTTCATGCATGCTCCTGTTCTTTGCTATTATATCGTCTCGGTATACGCCTTTACAAGTTTTTCGTATTGAACCTTAAGTTCGTTTATTGGCCTATTGACAAAACATTGTACCTTATGTATATTTATATTAGCATTAAAACATTACAAAAACAATAGGAATTATAATGATTTTAGTGAATCGACTTATATGTTCTTTTTAGGGAAAGGGAGGTGTATGATATAATGAATAAACGTATTTATCTTGATCATGCGGCAACCACATATTTAAGGCCGGAGGCGCTGGATGCGATGATGCCATACCTTGGCGGCATCTACGGTAATCCGTCCAGCCTGCACGTTTTCGGGATGGAAACACGGCGTGCGCTCGAAGCGGCCCGTGCAAGTATGGCGCAGGTGCTCGGGTCGAAGCCGGAAGAAATAATACTGACATCGGGCGGTACCGAATCGGACAACCTGGCGGTGCGCGGAACAGCGCTCGCGAACAAGAACAAAGGCCGTCATATCATCACCTCGCAGATAGAGCATCCCGCTTTGATGAAAACGTGCGCCGCGCTCGAAAAGGACGGCTTTGAGGTCACCTATCTGCCGGTTGATTCGCAAGGTATTGTGGATTTATGGGCGCTTAAAGAAGCACTGCGCGACGATACGATATTGGTGAGCATCATGGCGGCGAATAACGAGATTGGTACGGTTCAGCCGGTTGAAGAAATCGGGCGCATCGTTAAAGAAAACACGAAGGCGTACTTCCATACCGATGCGGTTCAAGCCATGGGTGTGCTGGATATGTCGCTTGACAGGCTCAAGGACGTCGATATGATGTCGTTCTCGGCGCATAAGCTTTACGGCCCTGCGGGCATCGGCGGCCTTTTCGTAAGAAAGGGCGTGCGCATAAGCCCGGTGATCACGGGCGGTTCTCAGGAGAAGGGCAAACGCGCGGGCACGGAAAACGTAGCCGGTGCGGTGGGAATGGCCGAGGCGCTGCGTCTCGCGGCGGCGGAGCGGGAAACTGAAGCGGCAAGGCTCACGGAATTGCGGGATTATCTGATCGGGCGGGTGCTTGGCGAAATTCCTGATTCACGGCTCAACGGCCACGCAGAAAAACGGCTGCCCGGCAATGCAAACATAAGCTTCGATTATATCGAAGGCGAATCGCTGATTATGCGCTTAAGTGCGCTCGGCATTGCGGTATCCACGGGGTCGGCCTGTTCATCGGCCTCGCTTGATCCCTCGCATGTGCTGCTCGCAATCGGATTAAAGCACGAAACCGCACACGGTTCCTGTCGGTTAACACTCGGCAAGGCAACCACGCGGCAAGATATTGATGACACGGTGGAGGCGCTGAAGCGCGTGGTGAGTGAGCTGCGCGAGATGTCGCCGCTCTGCCTGAAAGGATGAAGAGATGTATAGTGAGAAAGTAATGGATCATTTTGCAAATCCGCATAACGTGGGTGAGCTTGAAGGAGCGAATGCTGTCGGTGAAGTGGGCAATGCCCGCTGCGGCGATATCATGCGGATGTATTTGAAGATTGAGGACAACGTCATCAAAGACGCCACGTTTAAAACGTTTGGGTGCTGCGCGGCCATCGCGTCGAGCAGTGTGACGACGGACCTGATAAAGGGCATGACGGTTGACGAGGCGCTGAATTTCAAGAATGCTGAGGTGGTGGACGCGCTCGGCGGTCTGCCGCCGGCAAAAATCCACTGTTCGGTGCTGGCGGAAGAGGCCATTAAAAAGGCCATTGATAATTATCGAGAAGGACAGGAGAAATGAAGCTGTCGACGAAGGGACGCTATGGCCTTCGGGCCATGGCTGATCTCGCGATGAACTCAAACGGGGAGCCCGTGTCGCTGCTGAATATTGCAAAGCGGCAGCATCTGTCTGACGGATATCTGGAAAGCATGTTTGGCGCGCTGCGTCGCGCCGGGCTGGTACGCAGCATGAAAGGGGCGGGCGGCGGCTATGTGCTTGCAAGGCCCGCATCCGACATCAGTGTGGGTGAGGTGCTGCAGGTGCTCGTGGGAGATTTGTCTATAGTGGATGAAGACTTAAGGGCAGCGGAAGAAACAGGGCTGAGGAGATGCATTCAACAAACAGTGTGGAACGAGGTTTCACGAAAGATTAATACAGTGGTCGATAAAATGACGATTCAAGACCTGATTAACGGGCCCGAAATTTCTGAGAGGAGTGATGATAATGCCGATTAAAATACCCGAAAACCTGCCTGCATATGAGGTGCTGAGTAAGGAAAACATTTTCGTGATGACGGATGAGCGTGCTCAGCATCAGGATATTCGGCCGCTGAAGATTGTGATATTAAACATAATGCCGGATAAAATCCTTGCTGAAGCGCAGTTGCTGCGCCTTATCGGCAATACATCGCTGCAGGTTGACCCCGTGCTGCTGAAGACGGCGACGCATTCGTCGAAAACCACGTCACAGGAGCACCTCAATACATTCTATAAAACGTTTGACGAGATTAAATCTCACAAGTACGACGGACTTATCATCACGGGCGCACCGGTTGAAAAGCTGGAGTTTGAAGAGGTGACATACTGGCAGGAGCTAACCGAAATTATGGAGTGGAGCAAGACCAACGTGTTCTCTACGCTGCATATTTGCTGGGGCGCGCAGGCGGGGCTATATTACCATTACAATATTCCAAAATACGCCCTGCCAGAAAAGAAATTCGGTGTTTTTGTGCATACAGCAGATAAATCACAGATCAGAATGAAGCTGCTGCGCGGCTTTGATGATACGTTCTGTGTGCCGCATTCGCGTTACACCGAGGTGAGGCATAAGGATATCGTTAAGGACAAAAGGCTGCAGATTCTGTCCGAATCCGAAGAATCGGGGATCTATATCGTATCTGCAAGAAACGGGCAGCAGGTGTTTGTGATGGGGCATCCCGAATACGACAGGCTTGCGTTATCGCGCGAATACAACCGGGACATCAAGAAGGGGCTGGATATCGCGCTTCCTAAAAACTATTACCCGAATGACGACCCGACCCAGCAGCCGGCGGTAACGTGGCGCAGCCATGCGCATCTGCTGTTTGCAAACTGGCTCAACTACTACGTTTATCAGGAAACGCCGTACATACTCGAATAGCAATACAAAAGAGCCGCGAAGGCTCTTTTTTGGTTGTAACCCTTGGCCCCCTCTTGGGGGGAAGCCTTATCTTTAAATCACGGTATAAAAAAGAGTCATCCAAAAAAACAGAGTCCTTTTGGCGGCGCCTGCCGCGATGGTTAACTGGGTTTATATAATATAGGCCCACCTCTTCAGTCTCCTGTCGGCGAGCTTTGCCTCGCAGAGGAAGCCTTTCAGGCACCTCCGTCAAATCATACACTCACGACAACATCACGGGATTGAAATTTTCTTTACATTATTTATTTTTATTCATGGAGTCTTTTTACAGAAAAAAGCCTTCTCCTCGAGGAGAAGGTGGCGCGCAGCGCCGGATGAGGTGTCAATTATTGCCGAGAACTCATATGCACACCTCATCAATCGCCTTGTCGGCGCCAGCTTCCCCTCACAGGGGAAGCCTTATCTTTAAATCACGGTATAAAAAAGAGTCATCCAAAAAAATAGAGTCCTATTGGCGGCGCCTGCCGCGATGGTTAACTGGGTTTATATAATATAGGCACACCTCTTCAGTCTCCTGTCGGCGAGCTTTGCCTCGCAGAGGAAGCCCTTACGTCAGCTCAAACACGCACGACAGCATCACCGGATTAAAATCCTTATCACTCGCCTCTATGGTGAGCCGATAGGCCCCCGGCGAGCTCGACGGGTACCATGTTTTCATATCAATCGTCATGGGTGAAACCGGAACATCCACCGGTTCTGACGACCCGCAAAACTGGCTGCGGCAGGCAACCTCGTGCCAACCGTCCGCATCCGCCTTTTCCAGCTTCGGCACATACGTGACCGCGATTTCGCCGCCTGTTTGATTGAACAGCTCCACAATAATCTGATCCGTATCGGCGGGGTACGTTCTGTGCTGCGGTGCCATCCATACCGTGTAAACGGTATCAGCCGGGTTTTGGCCGGAAGGGTCTTCAAACGTATATTGGCTGTCGTCGAACGTCACTATGTTTTCATCAAACGAAACAGTTACCATGCCGCCGCTGAACAGCTTGATTTCGTACCGACCCCAGACGCCGGGGGCTCCTGTGGTCTGAGGATCGGCCGGGCCTGTCAGCTTCAGCTGCGAGAGCCAGCCAAGTATGCTTTTTACGTCCTCCGCTTTGGAATAGGTCACCGCCGAAACGCCCTCGGGAGACCGGTCGTCAAAAAAATCGATATACGCCACTTGATCCGAAGACAAATCCGCCACCGAGGTAATGGCAGACGGCACAGTACCGGCAGGGGGAGAAGCTTCTTTGGCAGAAGGCGAAACGGAGGGGGTTTGATTAGTATTGCTGCAGCCGGTCAGCATCAATATGAATACGACGGCCGTGATTAGTGTTTTTTTCATTAGGTATACCTTCCCATCGGTCAATGATTCAGATGCATTTTTATTATACCCGTATTCAGCATCGATGAACGAATTTTCTTTTTTCATACAAACTTATTCAAAATGAGATATTAAATCTAAAGGTGAAACGCTCCGCTGACGATATAAAATTAAATAAAGTTTTAGCATCTTAGGAGAGCGACAATGAGAGACATCATATTAACCGACACAGCGCGGTGCGAAGGCTGTAATCGCTGTGTGCGCATGTGCCCTATTCCCGAAGCCAATATCGCGTATATTGAAAACGACAGCATTAAAGTCAAAACCAATCCCGAAAAATGTATCGCCTGCGGCGCGTGCCTTGAGGTATGCCAGCACGAGGCAAGAACCTACAGCGACGATACAGAACGCTTCTTTGCCGACATTGAGCGCGGCAAGCCCATCACGCTGATGGTGGCCCCCTCGTTTCGAACGAACTTTGAGAACAGCGATGCGATACTGGCATGGCTGAAAGCCTTGGGCGTTACAACTATTGTAGACGTATCGCTCGGTGCGGACATCTGTACATGGGCGCACATTCGCCATATCGAAGCGAACAAACCGCGCTCGCTGATCACACAGCCGTGCCCGGCCATTGTTGATTACGTGCAAAAGCACCGAACGGATTTAATCGGTCTGCTTTCGCCGGTGCACAGCCCGATGCTGTGCACAGCCATTTTTTTGAGAAAATATCTGCACAATAGCGATACGATCGCTGTGCTGTCGCCCTGCGTTGCCAAAAAGAACGAATTTGATGAAACGCATATTGTCAGTTACAACGTAACGTTTAAGCAGCTCGTTTCTTACATGCAGCGGCGCGGTATTAAGGTTCCCGAAGCGCCGTTTGAGTTCGATCATGTGGCGGCGTCACTGGGCCGAATTTATGCGATGCCGGGCGGTCTCAAGGAAAACGTGGAGTATTACATCGGCAAGACGGTGCGCGTGGACAAATCAGAAGGGCAGGCGGTTGTTTACGGTCATCTGGACGAATTCGCACGCGAAGATGAGGCCAATCTGCCCGCGCTTTTCGATGTGCTCAACTGCGAGGATGGCTGCAACGCCGGGACAGGCTGTCTGAAGTCTCAATCGGTATTCAGTATAAACCGTGTGATGGACGAGCAGCGCAACAGTGCGATGCAAATGTACGAAAAAACAGAAGAGGCGCAAATGACCAAGCTGTTTGCGCTGTTTGATAAGAAGCTGAGACTGTCTGATTTTACACGCAGCTACGAAGCTCACCCGGTCATGCCCATCTCATACACTGAGGATGACGTGGAGCTGGCCTATGATCAGCTTGGAAAAACCACGCAGGAGCAGCGCTCGCATAACTGCTATGCCTGCGGCTGTGAAACCTGCAGTGAGCTGGCTGTGCGCATTGCCAAGGGCATCAACGTGCCCGAAAACTGCATGGAAAAAACTCGGCAGGATATATTGCGCGAGCATGAGGCGTTTATACTCGAACGTTCCAACAGCACAGAAAATCTGAAACGGATTCAGAGCGAGCTTAAGGATATCAAGGATCAATTTGATAAGGTGCTGGCCGATGTGGGGGATGTGGGCGAGGCGATCGAGCAATATAATAAGATGGCGCGCCTGGTCAACGAAATGGCCCTGCAAACGCAGATACTATCTCTCAACGCGGCGGTGGAGGCGGCCAGAGCCGGTGCGTCGGGCAAAGGCTTCGGTGTGGTGGCGCAGGCCATCCGCGACCTTGCGATGCAGTCTCAGCAGTCGGTCGGAGAGGTAGCGGATACGAACGCGTTTGCCAAGAAAACAATTGAAGCCATCACGCAGGCAAGCAGCAGCGTGGATGCGTCGCTATTGAAAGCGGCAGATTACGTGGAAGATATTACGCGGGTGATGACCGGCAAGAAATCCGGCTGAAAAAGCTTGCCTCCTGCTCGCTGTGTGTAAATCGTCGTTTTTTATTCAAACCAGAGCACGAAGCCTGTTTTGTCGGTGCGGTTGAACCCGGCACGTTCATAAAACGCGAGCGTGCTGTCAAGCTTAGAGCCTGTCATCAGCATCATTTTGTAGCAATGCGTATCCTTCGCTATGTTTTTGGCATATTCAAGCACGGCAGACGCATAGCCTTTTTTTCTGCAGGCTTCGTCGGTAATCACGTTTTCAATCAGCGCGTAAGGGCGCTGGGAGTGCGTGAGGTTCGGCACGATGAGCAGCACGCACGACGATACGATCATACCGCCTTCAATGCCGATAATGACGTGATGGTTCTTGTCAGAGAGTATTTGTTCCCAAATGGCTTGGATACGGTTGGTTACAGCGGGCAGCGGTGTGCCTTTAAACTGTGTGTAAAGCGACAACAGTTCGGGTAAATCGGTCTTTTCGGCAATCCTGATCTGCATAAAGAACCCTCCGGTGATGGATATGTTATTATACCATATATTTCCCAATTGTTCCCGGCATAGTCATACGCAATACTGATGTGATTGAAGGAGTCAATCATCAGCTTGATGAATAACCCCTCTATATGTCAAGCTTTCCACTGTGGTAGTAAACAAGTGTAACATAGAGACTACGCAGCGGAAAAGAATCTGTTGCGTCAGATCCCGGTCCGCTAGGCAGTCGCCGTTGTGGCTCTTCACTATGAAGTGGACCGGCTGATCGAAATGAGTGCCTCTCTGCAGCAATGGCACGAATGAGCTTTGTCGGCAGACTGGAGATTGGCATAATCAACCATCTTCCTATCTCTTTACCCATTTTTATGAATATATCATAATACAGGTGCCATGTTGTATTGATTGTGGGTATAATTCTCATAAGAATTTTGCCAATTGATACAGAACGAGTGATTATGACAACAGCAGATGACGGACGACTTATCAATATTGGCTATGCGTGCCTCGCGCTTGGGATTCCAAATACCGCGATGAAAACCTGCCGCCTTGAGAATGCCACGCCGGAGCGGCTTGAGACCCTGACGGCGGGCAACTTAAACGCGCTGGAAAACCTCATCCGGTACAACGCGCATAACGGCATCCGTCTGTTTCGTATCAGTTCGGATCTGGTTCCGTTCGGATCGCACCCGTCAAAGCCTTTTGCTTGGCAGGATGCATTCGCTTCGCGCCTATCGGATATCGGCAGACTCATCAAGGCATCTTCGATGCGTGTATCGATGCACCCGGGGCAATACACCGTGCTAAACTCAACGAATCCCGTTGTGGTTGAGCGTGCAATCGACGATCTTGTTTATCACGAGCGCGTGTTAAGCAGCCTGCAGACGGACAGCGCAAGCAAAATTGTGCTGCATATCGGCGGTGTTTTCGGCAACAAAAAAGAGGCGTTACAGCGGTTTTGCACGCACTTTGCATACCTTGACGACGCGGTGAAGCGCCGTTTGGTCATCGAGAACGACGACCGCTATTTTCATGTTGGGGACGTATTGGAAACGGCAGAAAAGCTGAAAATCCCCATGGTGTTTGACAACCTGCATCATCAAATTAACGGCTACGGTGCCAAGAACCCGTATGAGTGGATCGATCTTTGCCGGACCACGTGGCGCAGCATGGACGGCACGCAGAAAATTCATTATGCGCAGCAGGACGAAACCAAGCGCCCCGGCGCGCATTCAAAAACCATTCGCGTGAGCGCATTTTTGGATTTTGCGCAGCAGCTTAAGGACGAGCGTATTGACATTATGCTCGAAGTGAAGGACAAGAATCTTTCCGCTGTGAAATGTGCGCTTTGCCTTGAGCAAAATGGCTGCATCACAACGCTGGAAAAACAATGGCGTCTTTATAAATACCTTGTGCTCGAAAAGAATCCGTCCGGTTATTCGGCCATACGCGAGCTGCTCAAGGATAAATCGGCCTATCCGGCGGCGGCGTTTTTTGAAATCATCGACGCATCGCTCGGGATGCAGGAGAATAAAGGCTTTGCCGTCAATGCGGCAGCACGTTTGGGGCTGCTTTAAAACGCTGTGTACACCCTCGGAAAAGACCGTCTTTGAAAAGCTGCTCAACGGTTATCGGTCGGGGCAGAATTCTTTTTCAAGCGTAAAAAGATATCTTTTTAAACTAAGTGTTAAATACAACTTAACTTATCTGGTCGATTCGCACTTCTTTATTGGAGAATGATGTTAAATTATTATTAAATGTGACAAAATTACTTTTCTTTATTTGTAATAGGAATTATTCTAAATAAAAATAAATTAATCATTTTCACAGAAAAGAGGCGAACGCATTTGCTTGAAAAGCTGATTGAACTGATCGAAAAGCAGAATAAGGCGCAGGCCGTCACATTTTGCCTCGATGCCTTAGAGCAAGGCAAGGTGACCATTGCCGAGCTTTATGAAAGTGTGCTGGCACCTGCACTGAACCGCATCATCGTGACGCACAGCATTGAGGACGATATGATTTGGCGCGAACACATGATGTCGTCCATCGTCCGCAGTATCGTGGAAACTTGCTACCCGTATGTTCTCACTGAACGCGAGCAAAAAGCGTTGCAGACCGATGAAACGGTGCTTGTACTCTGCCCGAAGCAGGAGGAGCACGAAATCGGTGCGCGCATGGTTGCAGACTTCTTTACCATCTGGGGATACAACACCGTTTACATCGGCGCCAACACGCCGGAAAAAACCGTGCTCAAAGCGGCAGAGACGCTGAAACCGCGTTATATCGCCCTCAGCGTGTCGAACTATTACAATATGTTTGCCGCCAAAGATTTGATTACGACGATCCAAGCACACAATCCGGTGACGGTATTGGTTGGTGGGCAGGCGTTTGCAAAGAACCCTGAGGCTGTAAAAACAATCGGCGCGGGCGCGTTGCTGAAAAGCTTTGATGACATTGGCAGCTTGCGTAAAGGGGGTGGCGGTCAATGAGACTTGCGCTTAAAATCGCGGCGCGATTTTTATCCGCCAGCCGCGGGCAGACCATATTGATCGTACTCGGCATTGCCATCGGCGTGTCGGTGCAAATATTCATCGGCTCCTTGATCGACGGGCTTCAGCGTTCGCTGGTGGATAAAACCATCGGCAGTTCATCGCATGTCACCATTGTGCCCGCTGACAACGAGAAGGATTTTACGCAGGATGACGACCTCATTGCACAGCTCCTGGATAATGCGGACCTGACAGCCGTTTCCGCGGCGTACGATTCCTCCGGTTTTGTCAAGGTAAATGAAGATACATACCCCGTTCTGATGCGCGGCTTCGATTTTGCGGATGCCAACTCGATATACAAGTTTGACAAGAACCTGATCAGCGGCATAATGCCCAAAGAAGAAAACGAGGTGATTGTCGGCAAAGATTTGGCCAATAGCGCCGGTATTGAGTCGGGAGATAAGGTCAGCTTTATCACACCGCTGGGAGGAGAGACGCAGGTTACCGTCACGGGCATATTCGATTTGAAGGTGGCAGCAGTCAACAAAACGTGGGCGCCCGCGACGCTGTTAACAGCGCAGACGGTGTTTGACAGCAAGGGGCGGCTCACATCTGTTGAGACGCAGGTGAGCGATGTGTTTGCGGCGGACGACACCGCAGCGGCGATTGCAAAGGATTTGCCGGATACGCTCAGCGTTACCAACTGGAAGGATCAGAACGAGCAGCTGTTAAGCGGCCTCAAGGGGCAGTCGGCTTCGAGCTATATGATACAGGTGTTTGTGCTGCTGGCAGTGCTGCTTGGTATCAGCTCGGTGCTCGCGATATCCGTTGTGCAGAAATCGCGACAGATTGGTATTTTGAAAGCGATGGGCATTAAGAACAGAACAGCGCGCGCGATCTTTCTGTTACAGGGGCTTATCCTTGGAATCATCGGCGGCGCAATCGGTACAGGTCTTGGAATCGGCCTGTCGTACGCCTTCTCAAATTTTGTGAAGAACCCGGACGGAACACCTCTTGTGCCGTTTTATCTCGATACGCAGTTCGTGGCCATGTCGGTGCTGATCGCAATACTCGCGGCGATGGTGGCCGCACTGATTCCGGCGCGCAAGTCGTCCAAATTGAACCCGATTGAGGTGATACGCAATGGCTGAAATCATGACACTTAAAAATATCAACAAAATATACGGCGACAAGATCAAGACGCAGGTGCTGTTTGATGTGAATGTGGGGTTTGAAGCGCAATCGTTTAATTCGATCATCGGAGAATCGGGCAGCGGTAAATCCACGTTGATGAACATTCTCGGCACGCTTGATACGCCGACAAGCGGCGATGTGCTGATTAACGGCGTGAATTCCACACAGCTCAGTAATAACAAGCTCGCGGCACTGCGCAACGAGACGATCGGCTTCGTATTTCAGTTTCATTATCTGCTGCCCGAATTCACGGTGCTGGAGAACGTATTGATGCCTTATCTGATTAAGCACGGTCGGGTGAGCGCTGAAGCGAAGAAGCAAGCCGATAAGCTTCTTGATATTGTGGGGCTGACGCGTGTGAAGAAAAACAAGGCAACGGAGATTTCGGGCGGACAGCAGCAGCGCACGGCCATTGCGCGGGCGTTGATCAACAACCCCGCGATTGTGCTGGGCGATGAGCCGACGGGCAACCTCGATTCGATGACGACTGAGACGGTTTATCAGCTGCTGCGCGATATCAACGAGGAGTTTAAAACCACCTTCATCGTCATCACGCACGACCGACGTGTGGCGGAGAAGGCGGACAGGATTATCGAGATTAAAGACGGACGCATCGAGATGGATATACGAAAATAAAATGATGGCAGCGGTTTCGGATGAAAGCACAGTTGAGCCGCGGATAATTAGTGCTCTTGATGGCAGCCATATTAAGCCGCGTGTGACCAATATGAAATTAATGAGCATATCAGAATCATCCGGCTCTTAAACCTGAGGTTTAACATGATGCTTATTTGCATTTAATGAGTTGCTGATTGAAACGAATTTCGGGGAGTTTGGCGTATGCCAAACTCCCTGATTTTACGCTATGAAATTCTCGAATTCTTGCTCTTTATTAATAGCAAAGGTTGGGGTATAATGTCGCTAGATTCTCAATGAAGGAGACAGCGTGAAAGAGTATGCGGTGCTGATTCCGGCTTATCAGCCGGATGAAAAGCTTGTGCAGGTGGTGAAAAGTCTGCGCGAAAAAGACATTGATGTCACAGTGGTAGATGACGGCAGCGGAGCCGATTACGCACAGATTTTTGAACAGGCTGCGGGGGCGGGTGCGGCCTTGCTGGTACACCCGCAGAACAAAGGCAAGGGCGCGGCGCTCAAAACAGGCATTGCGCATATCGGCCTGCAAACCCATATCAAGGGCATTGTGACGGCGGATGCAGACGGACAGCACACGCCGGGAGACATCGGTCGTGTGATTGATACGATGAAGAAAAACCCCGATATGATGGTGATCGGCGCGAGGGCGTTTTCGGGTGATGTGCCTGCACGTTCGCGGTTTGGCAACACGCTGACGCGTGGCATCTTTCGCCTTGCGACAGGGCTCAAAGTATCGGATACCCAAACGGGGCTGCGCGGACTGCCAAGAGCCATCTTTCCTGAACTCATCGCCATGGAGGGTGATCGATACGAATACGAGATGAGCATGCTGTTAAATATCGATCGGTGGGGCATTAAATTCATAGAAGTGCCGATTGAAACGGTGTATCTCGAAGACAACAAGAGCTCGCATTTTCACCCGCTGCGCGATTCGTGGCTGATATACGGCAAGATACTTAAATTCATCGCGTCGTCATTCGCATCGTTTTTGATTGATTACGGTTTGTTTGCGCTTTTCAGCCTCTTATTCAGGCTGGATTACTGGCTCAGCTACATTCTGGCGCGCGCGGTCAGCTCGTTTATCAATTATATGATCAACCGTCATATCGTCTTTGCGAAAGGCAAAGCCAGCAGTGTATTCAAATACTATCTGCTGGCGGTTTTGATAATGGCGGCAGGGTCAGGCGGGGGCGATCTGCTGACGTGGGTGGGTATTCCCGGGCTGCTCGCCAAGCTTCTCGTGGATGTGCCGCTCTTCTTTGTGAGCTACACGATGCAGCGCAAGTACATTTTTAAATAATAATTTTAGGATTTGCGGCGGCGAAGGTTTATCCCTTGCCGCCTTTTTTGCGCTTGTTTAACCAAGATGCTTAAATCTTTGTCTGCGATGCTTCACTTTTGGTGAAATCGCCATGAGGCGACAGGTATCTTCGAGAGTTGGCCCAAACGTGATATCAAGGAATGTCATATTGCCGATTGGATAAACATTGATAACGAAAAACGGGTGACACACAATATGCCTGCTCATGAATAAGATACTTAAGAGAATATGCCTTCTCATCATATATCGGAGTGGAAATATATGACTTGGTACGAACCGCCTTTCGTTGATCCAAAAAAGCATATTCCCAGCGCAACCGATACCGACAACAATGATGATGACGGCAAATTTGCGCCGAAAAGCTGGCTGGAAACACTGCCGTCAAAATCAGGCACGGTACTCGCAGCTATTCTCACCAATATCATGACAGAAGGCCTTACACCGAATCAGGAAAACATACTCGGTAACTTTATCTCGGCTGTCGGTGCACTGATCGCATACAAAGCATCGCGTGATGATGTTGTTTGATATGTATCATCGACGATAAAAAGAGGGACAAGCACACGGAAAAAGACAAATATATAAGCCGCGAATACATTATTAGTCAAATACACATATGCGCTCAGTGAAAATTTCGCAAGAATTTAAAAAAAAACTTTCATTAGGGGATTCATTTTCGTTGAAAAAGCAGTTATAATAAGAGCAATACGGTTTTGTTGTGAATCAAAAGGAAATTTTGATTTTCGAAAAATTCAAAAAGAGGGTGAGGGTAAAGATGATGACAAAGAACAAAAAGCTTTTGGCGTGGATTGACGAAGTGGTCGACCTGTGCCAGCCGGACCAGGTATATTGGTGCGACGGTTCCGAGGAAGAAAATCAGAGACTGCTCCAAGAGATGGTAGATGCCGGCAT
This sequence comes from Bacillota bacterium, assembly GCA_023436525.1. Taxonomy (GTDB): domain Bacteria; phylum Bacillota; class Clostridia; order Christensenellales; family SZUA-584; genus SZUA-584. The sequence continues at coordinate 13,880 of JAEZIW010000239.1, forward strand.
GGCAACGAAGCTGGATCCCGAGAAGCGTCCCGGATGCTATCTGTTCCGCAGCGACCCGTCCGACGTGGCACGCGTTGAGGACAGAACGTACATTTCGTCCGTGAAAAAAGAGGACGCCGGCCCGACCAACAACTGGGTTGATCCCACTGAACTGAAGAACACCATGAAGGCGCTTTATAAAGGCTGCATGAAGGGCAGAACACTTTATGTGATTCCGTTCTCGATGGGTCCGATCGGCTCTCCGATTTCCAAAATCGGCGTGGAACTGACCGACAGCCCGTATGTTGTGACCAACATGCGCATTATGACACGCATGGGTAAACAGGTTCTCGATGTGCTCGGCGACGGTGAATTTGTCCCGTGTCTGCACTCGGTTGGTGCTCCGCTTGCCGAAGGCCAAGAAGATTCTTCGTGGCCGTGCGCGCCGATTGAACAAAAATACATCAGCCATTTCCCCGAAGACAGAACAATCTGGTCTTACGGCTCCGGTTACGGCGGTAACGCGCTGCTCGGTAAAAAGTGCTTCGCGCTGCGTATCGCTTCCGTGCAGGCGAGAGACGAGGGATGGTTGGCTGAGCACATGCTGATTTTAAAGCTGACCAGCCCCGAAGGCAAAGTGAAATATGTGACAGGCGCGTTCCCGAGCGCATGCGGAAAAACCAATCTCGCCATGCTGATTCCCACAATTCCCGGCTGGAAAGTGGAAACCATCGGCGACGATATCGCGTGGATGAAGTTCGGTGAGGACGGCCGTCTGTATGCGATCAATCCCGAGTTCGGATTCTTCGGCGTGGCACCCGGCACCTCAATGCACTCGAACCCGAATGCAATGATCAGCTCGGATAAAAACTCGATATTCACCAACGTTGGTTTAACTGACGACGGCGATGTGTGGTGGGAAGGCATCGGCTACGATGCGCCTGATCATCTGATTGACTGGAAGGGTAAAGACTGGGCTCCGGGCGCAGAAACGCCTGCCGCTCATCCGAATGCGCGGTTCACGGCGCCTGCCGGACAGTGCCCCGTCATCGCACCCGAGTGGGAAGACCCCAAAGGTGTGCCGATTTCCGCGATACTCATTGGCGGACGCCGCCCGAGCACAATTCCGCTTGTTCACGAGAGCTTTTCTTGGCAGCACGGCGTGTTCATGGGCTCCATCATGGGCTCCGAAATCACGGCTGCGGCCATTTCCGCCAAGATCGGCCAGGTGCGCCGCGATCCGTTTGCAATGTTGCCGTTCATCGGCTACAACGTTTGCGATTATCTGCAGCACTGGCTCGATATCGGCGAAGCAACCGATGCCGACAAGCTGCCCAAGATATTCTACGTTAACTGGTTCCGCAAGGACAGCAACGGCAAGTGGCTGTGGCCGGGCTTCGGCGAAAACAGCCGTGTGCTGAAATGGATATTCGAGCGTACTGAGGGAACAGGCAAAGCGGACAAAACCGCGATCGGCTACATGCCCACTGTGGACGCGCTGGATACCACAGGCCTTGATGTCAGCGAAGCCGATATGACTGAACTCTTGAAGATCGAGAAGGAAAACTGGCTTGCTGAAATCGAATCGATCAAAGAGCACTACAAAACATACGATCAGCCCACAAAGAAAATGCCCAAGGCGCTGTTTGATGAGTTGGCTGCGCTTGAAGAGAGAGTTAAGGGAATGTAATTTTAGCCCAATGTGCAACACAAAGGAGCTGTCCGAAACGGACGGCTCCTTTTTTGGTATTTTGTGAATAGCTGTAATGCGTGATGACCGCGCTATTGTTAATTTTAATGGTTCACGCAATCCTCCGTCACGCTAACGCGTGCCACCTCCTTTAATAAAGGAGGCTAAACCTCGGCAATAAAGGCTCCTTTTGAAAGGAGCTGTCAGCGTAAGCTGACTGAGGATTGAAGAACGGAGACACATTTGTGACATATTCGTGGAAAAACGAAGCAGGGGAGGCCCGGCTTTCCAGATAGAATGTGCAATATAGCCCGTCACTTTTTTATATAGCTGGCTTCAGGTTACAGATCTTTTTTTGTTCTGAGAGATGACGAACACCATTCTCGTTGAAAAATAAAGAAGAGACCTGTTGGCGGCGTTTGCCGCGATAAGTGTTGTATGACTCAAACAAAAAGACTCAACACTCTTCATTGATGTATGATCTTCGTATCGATCAGAGTTTATTTGGTCGGTTAAGCGAGGCGACTATACCCCTTCGGGGTTACAGGACTCTTTTTTTCTTTTGCTGTGTTTCGAGGATGGGTACTGATATCTCTGTTTTTTATATTCTTTGAGTTGAGGAGACACCATTCTCATTGAAAAATAAAAAAGAGACCTGTTGGCGGCGTTTGCCGCGATACTCTTTGTTATTGTACTTTTTACTGTCTTCGGAATTAGTAAAGATGCCCAAAAAAGAGGGCGGGTTTTCAGAACCCGCCCGTCAATATTGTACTGTGTTAATCAAATCTATGCTTCTTAATCCGCCTTGAGCTTTCCTATCCGCCATACGCTCACAATCAGCGCCGCCGCGATGAACCCAATGAGCACGAGCAACCCTGTCGCGTTCCAAGCGCCGCCGGTGAGGCTCTCAAAGCCCCATGTGGCGGGGAAAACCTTGCCGATGCTTTGCAGCACATCCGGCAGCATGGAGCTTGGAAACATGATGCCCGACAGCACAATAGACGGCAGGAAGATGACCTGAGAGATCATCGTGAGCTTGGAGCCGCTCTTTAAAAACAAGCCAAGCAGTGTGCCGATGCCAAGGCATGAGGTGATAAAAACCGCGAGCGATACGAAATAAACAAGCGCAGAGGCGGGCACTTCGGCATGGAACGCTATCGGCGCAATCAGATAAATGAGCGTGCTCATAATCATCAAGTGGATAAGAGCCGAAATCAAATTGTTGAGCGCCGCTGTCCAAAGCGGAATACCGCCCACCTTGTATGCTTTTTTCATTTCGCTGCCGTAAAGCTCAATAAGCGGCGTTGGCGCGCCTAAAAAAGCCCCCATTGAAACACCGAAAACCGTCATTGCTTGAATCAGCGTTTTGTACGCTTCGGGATTGATTGAGGTGAATATACCGCCAATAAACAGGAAGAAGATAAGCGGCACCGCGTAATATGTGAGCAGCACATATCTGTTTCTCAAATCAAGCTTCCATTGCAGGCCGATACCGTATAAAAATGCGTTCATTTATTTTCCCTCCTTCGCAATATCAAGGAAACGCTGCTCAAGGCTGGCGTGTTCAATCTTCAAATCGCGCACATGCGCACCGCTAAGCTTCGCGGCAGCAAGCAGCTCTGAAAGCCCATCTTCTAAGCTGCCGGTTTCAAACGTATCATAGCCCTGATGTGTGCCGGTAAAAACACAGTGTTTGAGAGAGCTGAATGCGATCGGAGCAGTCAGTCTCACCATCACCTTGAACGTGTCTGAAACTTGCGCCGTGAGTTCGCCCGCCGTGCCGATGAACGCGATCATACCGTCTTTAAGTATCGCGATACGGTCGCAGAGCGATTCCACCTCCGCCATATCATGGCTTGCAAGAATCACGGTTTTACCCTTCGACTTGAGCGCTCTGATTTCGTCATGCAGCGCGGAACGGCCCTCCACATCAAGCCCGGCTGTGGGTTCGTCAAGAAACACAATTTCTGGGTCACCCGTCAAAGCGAGCACCAGATGCAACCGACGTTTCTGTCCGGTCGACATGTCTTTATACGCCTTGCTTTTTATCTCGTCAAAACCGAGCCTTGCAAGCAGCATGCTGTCAACAGACGCTCCGCTCCACTTGGCGAAAAGCTTCACCGCCTCATGCGCCTTGATGTGCTGCGGCAAAGAAGACGACTGCAGCTGAACACCGGCTTTGCCGTGCACCTTAATGCTGCCGCTCTGATACTTTCTGATGCCTTCGATACACTCAAGCGTGGTTGTTTTGCCTGCGCCATTTGTGCCGAGCAAGGCAAAGATTTCTCCCTTCCTGACCTCGAACGAAATGCCTTTTAGCACGTCGTTGTCGCCATACCGTTTGGTCAGCGACTTTACCTCAATCATAATATTCATTTAAACCTCCATATGTGGTATAGTTACACCCTGCTGCACAAAATAAGCGGTAAGTGCTTGGCCAAGAAAACCGTCGACTTGCCTTTGTTTTTCTGCCACCCGCTCATCCCAATCCTGCTTGCTGTCATTAAACTTCATGAGCTTGGGCAACAGATTAAAATCACCGCCGGTAAAGTCCACGATCATATCCCACCATTGTCTGGCCAACTCTATGCCCTCCTGGCTTTCGGGAGGGATGCCCCGCTGTTGCAATGTTATGGTCATATCGAGAAGGGCGTGGTATTTTTGATAAATCATGATGCCTTTTTGCGGGTTGTCGTAGAACCTGTCGCGGATATGATCCATCATCTTTTCGTCAAACAGCTTCACAACCCAGTAGTTTTTGTTATTGAACCTCAGCAAAGAGACAATGTTCGCATATTTGTCGAAATCGACGGTCTTCATCTGCAGCACTTCCGCCTCTAACGATTCGATGGCCTCTATAACGGTGCTCAGTGAATTAATCTGCTCTTTAATGATGAGCTTTTGTTTGCCGAGTATCTGGGCCACATCCTCGGGATTATCTAGCGGCAGCAATTTTTGCTTTATCTCATCAAGAGAGAATCCAAGATATTTGAACGACAGGATTTGATGCAGCTTCACCATATCTTTCTTCGTATAGAGCCTGCGCCCGCCTTCGCTTCTTGCGGATGGTTTAAGAAGCCCTTCCTTATCATAAAACTGCAGCGTGCGGACGGTGATGCTCATTTCCTTTGCGAGCTCTCCGACTGTCAGCAGGTTTTTGTTAATCATAGCCAAACCCTCCATATTTGCATTGTAACATATGACGTAACGTCATAATCAAGCCCTTTTTTTTAGTGCATCGTTTTTTTAAGATTTGACTGCCGAGATTTGGTTTATAATGAAGTAAGCAATGTAATGGTTGTACTCAAAAGTCGATCGACTGAATCGAAATTGTCTATTTTGGAGTAGAACAAACCGTTAAAACATTGTATAATGAAAAAAAACCGAAGGAGTGATGCCAGTATGATACGATTAATCTACGGAAAAAAGGGCAGCGGCAAATCAAAACAGCTTTTAGATCAGGCAAATGCGGAAGTGGAGAGCACCAAGGGAAACATCGTTTACCTCGATGACAACAACCGCTGCATGTACGACTTGAGGCATGAAATCCGTTTTATCAACACATCCGATTACAGCATCAACAATCCTGACAAGCTCTATGGTTTTGTTTGCGGCATACTTGCCCGCGATTTTGATATTTCTTCTGTTTACATAGATGGCCTTAAACACATGGTGAAGTACGACAGCGCCGAGTTAAAAGGTCTGCTCGAAAGCTTTGAAACGCTGTTCTCAGATATCAACGCGTATCTGGTGGTCAGCGGCAGCGACGATATGCCCGAGTATATGAGCAAATATATAGCGCGATAAACAGCACGGAATTTACAACCTGCGCAGGGAGGCAAGCTGTCAGGCACCCACATGAGGGCGGCGTGATAAGCCGGTGCGTCGTGCGCAGGTTTGTTTTTGAAGCCCCGACGGCAACACGGCGAAGGGCATAATGTTTGGAGGATTTTTTTAATGAAGCTCATCAGCACAAGAAACAGCGCCCAGCTCTTTGAAGCATCGGCAGCCACATTGCAGGGACTATCGCCGGAAGGGGGGCTTTTTGTTCCCACAACGTTTGCAAAGCTGGCGCCGCTGCGTGAACTCGCTGCGCTCTCGTATCCCGCGCTCTGCGCTAAGGTTCTGATGTATTATTATGAGGATCTGGGAGATTTGGAGGCGCTGACCACCGCTGCGTATGCGGGGTTCGACGATGAAAAAGTGGCCCCGTTGAAAAAAACGGCTGACGGCGAATTTGTACTGGAGCTTTGGCACGGGCCGACGCTCGCGTTTAAGGATATGGCACTCTCCGTGCTGCCGCGCCTGATGACCGCCGCGATGGACGGCGGCCCTGATGTGCTGATACTCGTTGCGACATCGGGCGATACGGGCAAGGCTGCACTCGAGGGCTTTTGCGATGTGCCGCATACAAAAATCGTCGTGTTTTACCCGAACGAAGGCGTCTCTGAGATGCAGCGGCTGCAGATGGTGACACAGGAAGGCGGCAACACGCATGTGGTAGCGGTGCGCGGCAACTTTGACGATGCGCAAAACGCCGTGAAGGCGATGTTTACCGACAGCGAATTCGCCGCGAAGGTGAGCGCGAAGGGCTTCAACCTCTCATCTGCCAACTCGATTAACTTCGGGCGGCTCGCGCCGCAGATTGCCTACTATGTGAGTGCTTACACACAGCTGCTCAACAGCGGTGAGATAGCAGACGGCGAAGAGATCAATTGCGTGGTGCCCACAGGCAACTTTGGCAACATACTCGCCGCGTACTACGCAAAGCGTATGGGGCTGCCGATAAAGCGGCTGATCTGCGCGTCGAACAAAAACAACGTGCTGACCGACTTTTTCCGCAAGGGTGCGTACACGCTGAACCGCCCGTTCTATAAAACGATGTCGCCGTCTATGGACATATTGATATCGAGCAACTTGGAGCGGCTGTTGTTTGAGCTGACGGGGCGCGACGAGCAGGCCGTAAACGCGATGATGAGCCAGCTCAAAGCCGAAGGACGTTACGACATCAGCGGCGCGGCAAAAGAAGCGCTCGAAGCCGATTTTTATGCCGACTGGTGCGACGAAGCCGAAACGATGGCGTGTATCAAAAGAACGTTTGAGCAGAAAGGCTATCTGCTCGATACGCACACCGCCGTGGCGATGGGCGTGTACGAAAAATACAAAACATGCGGCGACACGACGAAGACGGTGGTGGTTTCAACCGCGTCGCCATATAAGTTCCCTGAGGATGTATTAAACGCGCTCGGGGTAGATACACAGGGTATGGGCAGCTTTGAGATGGCACGAAAACTGTCCGATATCACCGGTACACCGCTGCCCCGGCAGATCACAGCGCTCGAAACAAAGCCGGTGCGCCACGCAACCTTGGCCGATAAGGAAGCGCTGCCGACTGCGGTGCTTGAGGTGCTCTAACGATGTATAGCTCCTGCTTTGAGGTGACGATGAGAGTGCCCGGTGCGGCCAGCTTAAAAGACAGGCGCAGTGTGGTGAAAAGCCTCAAAGAGCGCTGCAAAAGCCGCTTTAACGTTTCCGTAGTGGAATGCGGTGAAGACGGCAAATGGCAAAAGGCGAGTCTCGGGTTTGCGCTCGCGGCCATCAGCCAAACAGCCGCAGAGCAGCAGACGCAAGCCGTGATTGACTTTTTGGTTCAGGACGGCAGAATTGAAATCATAGACATTGAAAGACTCTAGGAGGAGACCATGGGAGACAAGAAGATCATATTTTCGGGCGTGCAGCCGTCGGGCGTTTTAACCATCGGCAACTATCTCGGCGCGATTAAGAACTGGGTGAAGCTGCAAGACGAATACAATTGCTATTACTGCGTGGTGGATATGCACGCGCTGACCGTGCGGCAGGATGCGGCAAATTTGCGCAAGCGCTGCCTCGATACGATGGCGCTGCTGCTGGCCGCCGGGCTTGATCCCGAAAAGAACATTATCTACTTCCAGTCTCATGTTTCCTGCCATACGGAGCTGATGTGGGTGCTCAACTGCTTTACCTATCTGGGCGAGCTGTCGCGCATGACGCAGTTTAAAGAGAAGAGTGAACGCCACGCGGATAACATTAATGCGGGGCTATATACATACCCGGTGCTGATGGCGGCAGATATACTGCTGTTCGAATCCGACCTGGTGCCGGTGGGAGCCGACCAAAAACAGCACCTGGAGATTACGCGCGATATCGCACAGCGGTTTAACAACATTTACGGGGATGTGTTTGTGGTGCCCGTGCCGTATATCCCCAAGGCGGGCGCACGCGTGATGAGCCTCGCCGACCCGACCGCGAAGATGAGCAAATCGGACGAGAACGAGAACGCGTACATTTCGCTGCTCGACCCGCCCGATGCGATACAGAGAAAGTTCAAGCGCGCCGTGACCGATTCGGACGGGCAGATTAAGTATTCTGAAGACAAACCGGGTGTGTCGAACCTGATGTCGATCTACAGCGCGGTGACGGGACAAACCTTTGAGCAGATTGAAGCTGAGTTTGAGGGCCTTGGATATGGCGCGCTCAAGCCGCGCGTGGCGGACGCGGTGTGTGCCGAACTGGAGCCGCTGCAGCAGCGCTATGCGGCCATTCGTGCCGACAAGGCGTATTTGAATCAGGTGATACAGAGCGGCGCCGAGCGTGCGGGCAAAAACGCGGTGCGGATGCTGCGCAAGGTGTATAAAAAGATTGGCGTAGCCCCGAGGGAGTTATGAGAGAGTACAAGCTGTATATATTCGATCTGGATGGAACGCTGGTAGATACACGGCCTGATATTGCCCGGGCGCTTCAAAAAACGCTGGAAGAGGCGGGGATGCCGGTGCCGAAGCTTGATGAGGTGGCGCGCGCGATCGGCGGCGGCGCGAAGAACGCGGTGAGCATGCTGACCGGCCTGACCGGGGAGGATGTGACGCCGCATTTGCAGCGTTTTACCGTGGATTATGAAGCAATGTGCTGCGACAATACGTGCGTGTATGAGGGCGGAGAGGCGCTGCTGCGCCGTTTGAAGGAAAATGGGGCGAAGCTCGCGTTGGTGACGATGAAATACAAACCGCCGACACTCAAGATACTTGACGTACATGGGCTTAACATGTTTGACGCGGTGTTGACTTTTGATGATTTGGATAAGCGAAAGCCCGACCCGGAGAGTTTATTTGCGCTCTGTGAGCGGTTTGATGCGGATGTTAAGGACACGCTGGTGATTGGTGACACGGTAACGGATATACGCTATGCGCAAAGCGCGGGGGCGGATAGCTGTGCCGTGGAGTACGGGTATGGAGAGACGGAGGACATACTCGCGCTGGAGCCGACGTACGCGGTGAAGAGCCTGCTCGAGCTGTGACGATGCAGAGGAACCTATTGCCCATTTATTCTACTCATTCTGTTCTCCTGCTTTTTTCGATAATCTTCGGCAGAGCTGATTATATCTACAATAAGTGACCTTGTAAGTTGATGCTCATTATCATAATATATAACATCTTGTACTGCTGGATAATTAGCAATCCCATCATACATACCCCAAGGCTTATGACCTCTAAGTAATATCGGTTGAATCGGTACACTAGGTAATGTCATAACGATCGTTGTTAATTCCTCTGGGATACTCTTTGGTTCTGTTATATCAGCTATAACAAATCTTGAAATATTGGCAAGGAACATCACTGTTTCCTTAGTGTCTCTAGAAGTAGGCTTATCAAAATCGAATATCACTGGTGTATAATTAGTATTTCTAAGTTCCTGTTTAATCACATCAAGAACTTGCATTCTTTCGGATGTAAATCTTCCAAGTATTAATACAATCTTAGAAGTCATTGTATCAATAACATTTCTAATTTTTGAGTTATTAAGTAATAAATATAAAAATTGAGCAACATCAAGATTATCGACTGTGATTTTCGGCCCCCCATCAGTTATTACCAAATTGTTTTGTCTAGTATTATCATTTACATGCACATCCCACGCAGAAACACCGTAAATCTTGCAATCTGAAAGATCAGCATCGAAGAAATTTGTTTTTACTAATATGCTGCCCATTAAACTAGAGTTCTTCAAATTTGACATGCAGAAGTTAGTGTTGCTTAAATCACAACACATGAGATTTGCATTTACTACCTGGCATGAGCTCAAATTTGCGTCATAAAGTTTAGAACCAAAAAAATTAGCGTTATCGAGATTTGCATAAGTTAAATCTGTATTAATCAACTTAGAGAAAGTAAAATCGACATTATTAAGATTTGCTTTTTGCAAATTAGCTTCGATGAGATCGGCGCTACTAAATTTCGCCCCACGTAAATCAGTATTAATTATTATTGCTTTTTTAAGATTAGCCTTGAAAAAGTCAGTGTCTTCTATTTTAACATTATCGATAAAAATGCTTTCCATGTTAGCGCTAGCGAAATAAGTACTACTCAAGTCAGTTTCTTTACAAAGGGCATTTCTGAAATTCCCGAATAAAAAATTTGCTTTTTTTAAATCACAATTATAAAATTTGGCATACTCAAAGTTTGCATGAAATAGTTCAGAACCCTCAAGGCTTACATTTTGTAATGTTG
>JAEZIW010000030.1 GCA_023436525.1 Bacillota bacterium
CCATCAGCACCATTTTAGAGCGGAATATTTCGGTGATGATGTCGTTCTTATCTTCTTTTGCCGCATTAAAAAGCTTCACCGTCACACCAGGGTCCTGCTCGTTAATACCCGACGCTATCGCCTCGGCCATAAGCCGGGTCGCTCCCCACATAGAATCGTAGACGATCGTGATCTGGTTTTCCTGATAGGCATCTGCCCAAGAGAGGTATTGATGCACGATTTGTGCGGGGTCGTCCTTCCATATCACACCGTGGCTCGGGCAGATCATGCTGACCGGCAGTCCAAAGCCGAGCACTTCATTTATTTTTTTAGTCACCAGCGGCGAAAACGGGGTTAATATGTTTGCGTAATATTTAATCGCCTCATTGTATAGCTCGCCGGTGTCCACGGAATCATTATAAAGTGATTCTGTGGCAAAATGCTGGCCGAACGCGTCGTTGGAAAACAGTATGTTGTCTCCCGTCATATAGGTGAACATGCTGTCCGGCCAGTGCAGCATCGGTGCTTCAATAAATATCAGCTTGGAGCTGCCGAGCTCAAGCGCGTCGCCGGTTTTCACCGGAACAAAGTTCCAGTCTGCGTGGTAATGGCCCTTTAAAGATTTAATGCCGTTGGCCGTGCAGTAAATCGGTGTATTGGGAATATGGCGCATCAGCTCGGGCAGCGCGCCGCTGTGGTCTACCTCGGCGTGGTTCGCGATGATAAAATCAATGTCATTAAGGTCGATCTCTTCGCTGAGCCTGGACACGAACTCTTTATCAAAGGGCTGCCAGACCGTGTCGATCAGAACGTTTTTTCCGTCCCGAATGAGATAAGAATTGTAAGACGAGCCTTTGCGTGTTGAGTATTCGTCCCCGTGAAACCGTTTCAGCTCCCAGTCCACTTTCCCAACCCATGAGACCTTATCGGTTAACTTTTTGCCCATGTTTAAGTCCTCCTTTTTTCTCCTGTTTTGAACATAGCATAAGAAGGGATTATTATCCGTTGCATTTGCAACAAATGGGATTGTCTACAATTAAATATATACGGCATGAAAGACGGAGAATCCTGTCTGTATTATCAAATTTGTTTAATAAGACGAATCAAGAGGTATATAACAATTAAATAACAATTGAGGAGGGCATACATTGTCACAAAACGATATGAAGGCATCGGCGCTGAATGATGACAAATTGGACGCAATAAACGGCGGCATTACACTTAAGCCCGATAGTGGCTTTTTCTCCGGTACTTACGAGTGCCAATGCGGATGCAATGATTTCAGGATATTCGGCGTGCTCAGAGACGGAAAATATGTTGAAATCGAATGTAAAAGATGCGGTGCGCATTACAATGTTTATAATTGATTGACGACGATAGCTGTTTAGGGCTCTGCGGAAAAGCAAAACCGCAGAGCCTGTTTTCATGTGTGTAAAGACGACTTGTGTATATGTTCGGAATTATCTTTCAGGACTATAGGACACTGTTGAAGCAATCAGGTGTGCCGATAAGCATGATAACACCTTGATTATATTTACAGCGCGGACAGCAGCTCGCGCATTTCCTGCTTAATCCCGGGGGAGACGGCGGCAAAGCTCATACGCTCGCCGATCTCTGTAACAGGAGGCAGCGGCTTGCCATCAAAGCTGAGCAGCACAGCGCCCGCTTCCTCCGCAATCAGCCGCCCGGCTGCCGCTTCGATAAACGACTGAGAGCGCCCGATCGCCGCGTCAATACGTCCGCTTGCCATATGGCAAAGCGACAATGAAAATGCCGCTCCGGTGCGCATGTCCTGCGCCTGCGAAACAAGGCTGCGCAGTGCAACCTCCTTGCCGGTGCGCAGCGACTTGTGATCAAACGATATATAAGCGTCTGTCATGCTTTCACAGCGTGAGACGCCGATGCTTTTGCCGTTCATGTAAGCGCCGAGGCTTTTCACGGCGTGAAAAAGCTCTGCGTGAGACGGGTCGAACACCATTGCGGCTTTCATTTCCTTACCTTCTATATAGGCGGCGGCTATGCAGCTATCGCGCAGCCCGCGCGCATGCGCGCCTCGCCCGCTGAGCGAGCAAATCACGAAGCACACCCCGTTATTCAATGCCGATTGATTTGAATAATCATCAAGCTGAGTGAGGCTTCGCGCCATCACGGGCACGGCGAGGCTGTCGGCCAGCAACGCAAAAGGGGTGCTTTGTTCATCAAACCAGCTTTTCAGCAACGCTTTAGTTGCCGCTTCGCCCGCGCTTTGTGCACCATGAGCTTTGAGCGCGTCCGCAGCTGCGAACACGGCATCCTTCATATAATAGACTGCTTGTTTTTCCAGCATGTGAAAGACCTCGAATTAAGTATTGATGGATAGATTATACCACACGATGCACCCAAATTTGAAAAAAGATGAAAAATATCGGAAAGTCCAATTCGCATGTCATCACGAAATATGGTATAATCATGAAATTGAACATAACGCTTATGGAGGGCAATATGCTAAAACGCGGTATCATTTTGATTTCTTTAATTCTGTCACTATCAATCTTATTTTCGGGTTGCCTGTATGTGCACATCGGCGACGGCAATGCCATTGTGGGCAATGGCAAGATGGACAAAAAAACCGTCACGATAGAAAGCGACGTGACAGGTGTTGATAACAGGGCGTCAATTGATGTGGTGATTGATCCGGAATTGGACGGAGAAGCGGTTATTGAAGCAGAGAGCAACATTATTGACTATGTTGAGTTAAAACAAAATGCTTCAGGCAGCCTCACTGTTGATTATAAGAAAAGTATCAATGTAACATTGAGCCGGGGCGTCACTGTACGCATACCGGCGGTGAAAGGCGGTACCATAGCGGTAAACGGCAGCGGCAACATCACCGGTAACGATTTGCTTGAAAGCGATGCTTTTGATATTAGAATCATGGGCTCCGGCGATATCTCTTTAAAGCTGGCGGCTGACAATATAACAACGGAAATAAACGGCAGCGGCAATGTGACGCTTGAAGCGGATACCGGGATGCTGCTTGCTGGTGTATCCGGCTCCGGCGATATCTTGGTGAAGGGCACGGCGAAAAGTCTCAGCGTATCGATAAACGGCTCGGGTAATTTTGACGCAGCCAACTGTGCGGCGGAAACTGCCAATGTGATGGTGGCAGGCAGCGGCGACATAAGCGTGAATGTGTCGTCAGAGCTGACCGGCAGCATTAATGGCAGCGGCAATGTGCTTTACTCAGGCGATCCGGACAGCGTTTCCGTAACAAACGGCGGCAGCGGCGATTTGATCAAACGGTAACGGGTAATCCCGGCAGGTGGCGGAATGAAAACGGCACTGAGAATCATTGCGGTCATATTTTTGATCGGCGGCGTGATGGGGCTGGCTAAAGGCCTCCTTCCGCAACTGGAATGGCTGAACTTCCGCTCATTATTGGGCGCAGGGGGTTCAACCGACCACCCGGCGTTCATGCTTGCCATTGAGCGCGTTTACGGGATCGTGATGGCCGCGCTCGAAGTGCTGATGGCTGTTCTTTTGTTGGTATTTGGATTAAAGCACTTCAAGCTGGCGCTTGCTGTTACCGGCATCAATACACTTGGTTGCGTGGTGGCGGTAATTGTGGGCGATATGTTTGCGATTGTCAGCCTGCTCGTAAGGATCGCTGTGATTATTTTGCTTGTACACGTTTTTCGTAGGGAAAAGGCGACAAGACAAGACGCAGGGGCTATGGAGGGGTAAAACAGTGAACGACAGCGCGGGATGGGAGATTCGTGATCTTAAGCCTCATGAGCAGCCTATGCTCAGAGATTTCCTGTACGAGGCGGTCTTCCGGCGAGAGGATCAGCCGCCGTATCCCAGAGAGATCATTGAGGAACCGGCTGTGCGCGTTTATATCGAGGGTTGGGGTCGACCGGATGATATCTGCCTTGTGGCCCATGCGGACGGCGGCATGGCGGGCGCTGTATGGACGCGTATTCTGACCGGCGAAAAAAAGGGGTTTGGGTATGTGGACGACGAAACGCCGGAGCTGGCCATTTCGCTTTTCCAGCAGTACCGAGGGCACGGGCTGGGCACGAGGCTGATGCAGGCTATTATTAACAGACTGACAGCTGACGGCTATCGTCAGGTATCGCTGAGTGTCACAAAGGACAATCCCGCGTGCCGTTTGTATCAAAGGCTCGGGTTTCAGACGATTTTTGAAAACGACGATGATTATTTAATGGTGCTTAACATAGCCGATGTGAGCGAACGGTTAATTAAAGAGGCTGGAGGAAAAAGCGACGGACAATAAATTGCTTGTCAGCGTTAAATACACGGTGAAGCCCGGCATGCGGGATGAGTTTTTCCGGAAGGTTTTCGAGCAGGGGATTATCAGCGATTCGAGAGCCGAGGCGGGCAACATAAAATATGAGTATGCCGCTTCGCTTGAATCGGATGATGTGCTGTGCCTGTTTGAGGTTTGGAACAGTGATGAGTCATTTATGCTGCACGGAAAGACACCGCACTATCAAAAGCTGCAGGCGCTTAAGCAGCAGTATGTCGCAGGTGTCTCTTGAGAAATACAGCGTCAGCGAACAGCGCTGACGCGCCCTTGGCAGCCCGGCGGCGTATGTTGGCGGTTAATGAATACGTGTAAAAAAAAGGACGGAAAATAAACGAAAAAAGTCGGCCGTTGGTCGGCATAATTATTGACAATGGTGCATGCTTGTGTTAGATTACCAATAGCGCTGTTTGAAAAGGCTCTGGGAGCCTTTTTTAAATGCGCTGATACCAGATTGGAGGATGACCATGCGTACCAAGATAACACTGGCCTGCACAGAGTGCAAGCAGAGAAATTACGACACAATGAAGAACAAGAAAAACGATCCTGACAGGCTGGAAATGAACAAATACTGCCGTTTCTGCAAGAAACACACCGTACACAAGGAAACCAAATAGTATAAACCTTGTGTGGTTTGGGTATTTTATTAAACGTTTAGGATGTGAGGGTTATGGCAAAAGCAAAACTTCTCGGAAACGATCGCAAGGAGAAGCTGGAGCAGCAAAAGAAAGCTGCAAAAAAAGCGAACAAGAAAAAAAGAAAGAGTCCGGCCAGAGTATTTAAGGATATCATTTCCGAACTGAAAAAAGTGACATGGCCGACAGCGAAGGACCTTATAAAATACGCGGGAGCTGTTATTGCATTCATCTTAGTCGTTGCTGTTTTGGTCTACCTTATAGACTTAGGCCTCAGTTCTTTGTTCGACCTTGTTCTGAATAAATAAGGAGGCGCGCTGCGTGTCATTCGATTGCGGCGGCGCACATGATGTTAATGTCTGAAGAAACAAAGGTCAGCGACGTGTTAGAGTCGCTGGATACAACTGAACAGCCGAAGAAACCTGAGGGTGTGTTTATCAAACAGGAAAAAACCGATAAACCTTATTGGTATGTCATCCACACATATTCAGGCTATGAAAACAAAGTCAAGATGAATCTTGAAAAGGCGATTCAAAACCGGGGCTTTGAGGATGTCATCCTTGAGGTTAAGGTGCCTATGGAAGAGAGCATCGAGGTTAAGAACGGCAAGAAGAAGCACGTCATGAAAAAGCGCTATCCCGGCTACGTAATGGTCAAGATGATTCTTGACGATGAAACGTGGTACGTGGTGAGAAACACGCGCGGCGTTACCGGGTTTGTGGGGCCGGGCTCAAAGCCCATTCCGCTGACCGATAAAGAAGTACGCGCGATGGGCGTGGAGAACGTGCCGATCAAGCTCGATGTGGAAGTCGGCGAGAACGTAATGGTAACCTCCGGCCCGCTCGAAAGCTTCGTCGGAGTGATTAAAGAGGTTCAGGCTGAGAAACAGAAGGTCAAGGTCGTCGTTTCCATGTTCGGCCGCGACACACTGGTCGATCTTGATTTCGTCCAGATCAAACGTATATAAGAAGGTAATTCTTCTTTTAGCAAGTGGGAGGATTATTTCATCCGCTTGTACCACATTAAAAGAAACAAGGAGGTGTAACCATGGCAAAAAAGATTACTGGTTACGTCAAACTGCAGATTCCTGCAGGCAAGGCAACGCCTGCCCCGCCGGTCGGTCCGGCCTTGGGTCAGCACGGTGTCAACATTATGGGCTTTTGTAAAGAGTTCAACGAAAAGACCGCCAAACAGGTGGGCTACATTATCCCCGTCGTCATCACGGTGTACGCTGACAGAACGTTCACGTTCATCATGAAGACGCCTCCGGCGCCCGTCCTTATCAAAAAGGCGATCAACATTGAAAGCGGCAGCGGCGAGCCCAACAAGAAAAAAGTGGGCAAGATCACCAAAGCGCAGATCAAAGAGATCGCTGAGACAAAGATGCCGGACCTTAACGCGGCAAGCGTCGAATCGGCCATGAGCATGATTGCCGGAACGGCAAGAAGCATGGGCGTCGAAGTTGTCGACTAGAGAATAGTGGGAGGCTAAAAAATTAGCCGTATCACCACGAGGAGGATAATATGAAATGAGGAAAGAAATATCTTGAGAGCCTCAAGGCCTACGATAAGACAATGCAGTACGACCCGATTGAGGCGCTGCAGCTGTCTATCGATACAGCCAAGGCCAATTTTGATGAGACGATCGAAGTTTCGATCCGTCTGGGTGTAGACCCGCGCCATGCCGATCAGCAGGTGAGAGGCGCGCTCGTGCTGCCGCACGGCACCGGCAAAACACAGCGCGTGCTTGTGTTTGCTAAGGGCGACAGTGCCAAGGAAGCCGAAGAGGCGGGTGCTGATTACGTCGGCGGCGATGAGTTTGTTGACAAGATCAAAAACGAAAACTGGTTCGATTTCGATATCTGCGTAGCAACACCCGATATGATGGGTGTGGTCGGTAAAATCGGCCGTATGCT
The DNA here is from genome assembly GCA_023436525.1 of Bacillota bacterium. Lineage (GTDB taxonomy): Bacteria > Bacillota > Clostridia > Christensenellales > SZUA-584 > SZUA-584. The sequence continues at coordinate 6,836 of JAEZIW010000030.1, forward strand.
TGGCCCCAAGGGCCTCATGCCGAACCCGAAATCCGGAACGGTGACCAAAGAAGTGGCCAAGGCCATCGCAGACATCAAAGCCGGTAAAGTGGAGTACCGTGTGGACAAAACGGCCATCGTGCACGTTATCATCGGCAAAAAGAGCTTCGGCAAGGAAAAGCTGAATGACAACTTAGGCGCATTGATGGAAGCGCTGATTAAGGCCAAGCCGTCTGCCGCCAAGGGTACCTACTTAAAGAGCGTGGTTGTATCGTCCACAATGGGCCCGGGTGTTAAAATCAACCCGATGCGTTTTATTAACTAGTTGACAAAGCGCGGCGGAAGCTGATAGAATAACTACGAAAAATTGAAAACCTGAATCTGCCGAAGACAACAGGTGCGATCCATCGCTTAATTTCCTGTCGAGGAGAGTTGATACGAAAAGAAACCCTTTTTTGTGCAGCTTTCCTGTGCGAAAAAGGGTTTTTGGTTTTATCGTCGCTAAGGAGGTGAAACATTTTGGGAGAGAAAGCCATAGAGGCGAAGAAACAAATCGTTCTTGAGATCAAAGAAAAGATGGAACAGAGCAAGGGTATCATCTTTTATGATTACAGAGGACTGAGTGTTGAGGAAGTGACCGATCTTCGCAACAAGTTCCGTGCACAGGGCGTTGAGTATCATGTTATCAAGAACTCGATGTTGAAGCGCGCAGCAGACCTGATGGAGATTAAAGGGCTGGACGAAACGCTATCGGGCCCCACGGCTGTGGCGTTCGGCATCAGCGATCCGGTTGCTCCGGCGAAGGTGCTTGTTGAATTCGTCAAGAAGGCGAAGAAGACCGAGATCAAAGCCGGCGTGCTGGGCACAAAGGTGATTGACGTTAAGGGCATTGAAGCGTTGGCAGAGCTGCCGTCCAGAGAGCAGTTGATTGCGCAGTTGGCAGGCACATTGCAGGCGCCCATTTCCGGCATTGCACGGTCGCTTTCGGGCATTATCTGCAAGCTCGGGTACGCGTTAAACGCGGTTAAAGATCAAAAACAGGCTTAATGAAGCCACAACAAAAATTGAATTAAAATTTTTACGGAGGAAATTAAAAATGAGCAATATCGAAATTTTAGAAGCCATTGAGAAGATGAGCGTACTGGAGCTTTCCGAGCTTATCAAAGCGATTGAAGACAAATTCGGCGTGAGCGCTGCGGCTCCTGTGGCTGTGGCTGCGGCTGGTCCGGTTGCGGCGGCTGCTCCTGTTGAAGAAGAGAAGACTGAGTTCGACGTCGTCCTGAAGGATGCCGGCGCTGAGAAGATCAAGGTTATCAAGGTTGTCCGCGAGCTGACAGCTCTTGGCCTGAAAGAAGCGAAAGACCTCGTTGACGGCGCTCCGAGCACAGTGAAAGAAGCTGTTGGCAAGGAAGAAGCTGAAGGCATGGTTGCTAAGCTGAAAGAAGCCGGCGCAACTGCGGAACTGAAATAAGTTATCGCTTTTTCAAAAGTCTCTTGCGGAGCAATCTGCGGGAGACTTTTTTTATTCGCATTGCGATATGAATTTAATATCTGCCTCATTCATATATCAAATAATGAAAAGGGTGAGGTAATGAAAAAGCTTGTAAAACCTATAATTGTATTGATTATCTTAATTTGTGTAATATATTTGATGTTAACGACATTATATAAACCTAGCCAACCGGCTAGGGAATCTAGAGAAGAATTATACCAAGATGTTTTTATATCATTGCTGCTGCCAAGTATTCAAGGCGAAGTTAACAAATATTACTCTGAATATCTGACAGAGCCTCCGATGGTTGCGCCTTATACCATTTTTGTTTTAAGTGCAAAAAGGCCAGATGGATATCGTACATTCTTTTTCAGATTGAAGCTAAAAATAGACTCATATATAGGGCCGCATATCAGCGTCGGACTTGATTATTTAACGTTGACAGTAGATGGCTCCGGAAATGTTGTCATTGAAAAGTTTGAACATATCAAAAGCTATGAACTGCCACCAAATTATGAAGATATAATTAAAGAAGGATATAAAAATCCGATACCATAAATCACTTTGGACTAAGCTTTTGTCATTTTTTAAGCCTTCTCCTACGAGGAGAATGTGGTGCGCAGCACCGGATGAGGTGTCAAAATAAGAGCAGTCAAACGAACACATCTTCAATCGCCAGTCGGCGTTGGCTTCCCCGCGAAGGGGAAGCCATTGATGCGAGTTTTAACCTCGGGAATCTACTCCCACTTAAAAAAGCGTATGGAAACCCCGATACAGACCACCGCCAGCGA
>JAEZIW010000096.1 GCA_023436525.1 Bacillota bacterium
TCGGCGGACATCGCATAAGCCGGGTTCTGCAAAACGGCATTTGAAACGCCGATCTGTGCGTTGGCCGCCGCTACCGCATTGGCACGGTTATTGTTCTCCTGCCACCACCCGACATTGTGCAAATCACAGAAGAATTGGTAGTATTCGGGGGTGCTTGGGTCGTTCATAATCTCAGAGAGCGGCAATCCGCTGGCAGGCATGAGCATGAGATTCGGCATGTATTTCAAACGATCCGCCTCGGTAGGGAACTGCCAATATATCGAATCGGGAGGGAGCACCAAATACGATTTTGCCTCGACTGTTTCATAGCCGGGGCAGTACGCCGTTGCAATTTTTCCGGTTTCAGGGCATGTTTTCAGCAAATAATGAAGATTGCATTCCGTTGCGGGCGCTGCACCCTTAAGGAAAAATGCCATTTCCGCACCGTGTTTCGGGTCGGCCTTGCACGCCGCGGTGGCTTTCAGGCCCGAAACAGAGCAGATTTCCACCTGCTCAAGGCCCAATTCATCAAGTGATTTATTAATAATGGGTGCGTTCGGTTTGCCCTCTAGAATCTTCGACATAAAGTCTTTCCAGAGCGGTGCCGCAGAGCTGGAGGCGTATACCTGACTATCAAGCGGCTTGTAATCGTCATGTCCGATCCAAAGCGTTGCTGTGTAGTAAGGTGAAATACCCGCAAAGAAAACACCCTTTGCGTCTTGGTTTGTGCCCGTTTTGCCGCCGATCGTCATGCCGTCTATTTTGGCTCTGGTACCGGTACCGTGATCGACAGCGTCAACCAGCATTTGGGTAAGTATAAACGCAGTGGATTCTTTGAAAACGCGATGTTCTTCACGAATCTGTGAGGCATCAAGAATCACATTGTCGTCTTTGTCTTTAACAACCGTAAACGAGAGAGGCTCAAGATATTTGCCTTCGTTGGCAATTGTTGCGTAGGCACCCGCCATTTCAATGGGCGTGATGCCGGATGTGCCGAGAGACAACCCGGCTGCCGTTTTCTGTATGTGCTTCGGATTGATGCCCATGTTTACCAAATAGTTAAACGAATCATCCGGCTTAACCAAATTCAGCAGCGTGTATGCCGTTGCGCTGTTAAGCGAGTTAACCAGCGCATTGTGCAGCGTGATTGGGCCGTATTTTGAATTGCCGCCCGCCGGGTATCCTTTTTTGCCGTTGTCATCCCAGCCTTCAATCTTCACTGGCATATTGGGCACAACAAATCCGTCGGAGTATCCTTTTTCAATAGCCGGGCCGTATACGGCGATCGGCTTAATGGAAGAACCGACCGGCATTGTGGTTTGATACGCCCGGTTCAGCGTTTTTTTGGCTTGAGGTTTATCTCTGCCGCCCACAACGGCTTTAAGCTCCCCTGTCGAATGCTCCACAACCACCGCGGCGGCCTGCGGCTCCTTGGTTTCGGTTATGCTGCCGTCGGCGTTCTGCGTCCGCTTAACTGACGCGCTCGCGTCCTCCAGTTTAGGATATTTATCCCAATTCTGCAGACTCTGCTCCACATCCGTTTGAATGAACGGATCCATTGTGGTGTATATCTGATAGCCGCTTGTGCGTATCTCGTTTTCGATGGCGGCACGGTTATCCTTGGTATCCTGCAGCCCGCGCTTCTTCAAGAAATGCGTGATGACATCGTATATGGCGTACTCAACAAAATACGGATGCTCATACATACCTGAGACTTCAGACGTTTGCTGAACGGTAACAGTATCGTGCAGCGCGTATTCATATTCTTCCTTTGTGATATAGCCCGCCTTGTACATTTTTTCGAGAACATTATCGGTGCGATTATTGAGCTTGGTCGGGTCTTTTTTCACATAGAAACTGCGGCGCGGGTCGTACAAGTATGGGTATTGCGTGATACCCGCAAGCATTGCGCATTCTCTCAGCGTTAATTGATTCAGTTCCTTGTCAAAATAATCCTTGGCTGCGGCCTTAACGCCGTAATTTGATTCGCCGAGGAAAATTGTATTCATGTAGCCTTCGAGTATTTCATCCTTTTCGTACTGTTCCTCCAGCTGTATCGCAAGGTAAGCTTCCTGAATTTTACGCTTATATGTGCGTTCGGTGCTCAGCATTCTGTTTTTAATGAGCTGCTGAGTGATTGTGCTGCCGCCCTGAACGTTGTTGTTCATCAGGTTGCCGATAAAAGCACCGAAAAGTCTCTTGAAATCAACGCCATTATGGTATTCAAACCGGACATCCTCAATGGAAATAACGGCATACTGAAGCATTGCCGGTATTTCGTCCAGGCTGGCCCAATCTCTGTTCTCTAAGCCCGAATAAGCCGTCATTTTATTGCCGTAACAGTCGTAAAGGTATGATGTTTCGTCCTGCTCCTGAATTTTTTCCGTATCGAGCGTCGGCGTCGTCTCCATATACGCTTTGGCAATGCCGATAACCGTTCCGAAGCCTGCCGCACCGATCATGAAAATCACAATTAAAACCAGCTTGAAAGAGGTAAGCGCCACATTAATCACCACGCCGCCTCTTCTTTTGCGGGGGCGAAACATATTAATATGCTCTTTGCCTTCGCCTGATAAATGATCCTTTGAAATGTGGGGAACGGTATGCGTGTGCTGCATGCGTTCAGATCGCGCAGAAACCTTGGTATCCTGGATGTAATCAAACACCACGGTTTCAGACGATGCGCGCTGAGCACTGGTTTCGTTACTCTTTATACCGCGCAGACGGTTAACAACATTGATGAATCCAAATTTCACGCGCTTCGAAACAGAAGAAATAAAACTGCCGGTTGAACCGGAAGTACGGCTGGAATTCCTGTGTTTATATTTATCTTTAATCATACAATGACACCTTTAATCTTAATATCTGAATAGATTATACCATAAGTCAATCAAAACGACATCACTATCGCGATTAATTTACATTTTTCGATTTGCGTGCTTACGATGTCAGCGTTCCGCATAGTTTATAAAGGGGATATTATGAAAACACGCAAGAGGCACAACAGAAAGATTTGGATTGCAATTTTCCTCATTATATTAATTGCTGTGGGGTACATTGTTGTTGACAATACCATACGTCCGACGATTCTGAGTCTGTCCGAAGCGCGGCTGCGCGCCATCGCCGTTAAAGCCATGAACGAAGCCGTGAGAGAAACAATCGGCAACAATATTACATATTCTGATTTAATCAACATACAAAAGGACGACCATGGGGAAATTACGCTTGTCAGCGCGAATACGGTTCTTATGAACAATCTCGCCGCCAGCACAGCCATTTCAGCACAGGACAAAATATTAAATATCGGGGAACAGGGGATAAGCATACCCTTAGGAACGATACTCGGCGGCCAGATGCTGTCGGGACGCGGGCCGATGGTGGAGGTGCGCGTGGAGCCTGTCGGGTCTGTCACAACCGATTTTGAAACGGAGTTTGAAGGAGCCGGTATCAACCAGACGCGGCAAAAAATATTCATTGTGCTTAACGCAACACTGAGAATTATCGTTGGAAATACCGCTCAAACCGTCGAGATATCATCGCAGGTATTGATTTCGGAAACCATCATCATCGGCGATGTGCCGCAAAGCTATGTGGATGTGGCCAACAAAGACGACATGCTCAACCTTTTGCCGGACACCATGATGGATACGCCATAATGATTGACGAAAAAACTTAAATACATGATCAAATAACGGCATTGTCACCAATAAACGTTTTATGTTATGATACCAACAGATTTTTTATAGAGGTGACATATGTCCGGACATTCAAAATGGGCAAACATCAAACACAAAAAAGAACGTACCGACGCAAAACGCGGCAAGATTTTTACGAAAATCGGCAGAGAGATTGCTGTTGCCGTTAAAGAGGGCGGTGCCGATCCTGAAAGCAACTCAAAGCTCAAGGATGTGGTGGCAAAAGCCAAAGCCAACAATATGCCCAACGATACCATCTCGCGCTCAATCAAAAAAGCGGCGGGTGAGCTTGGCAATATCAATTATGAATCAATCATATATGAAGGTTACGGGCCGGGGGGCGTGGCGGTTATCGTTGAGGCCCTGACAGACAATCGCAACAGAACGGCGGGTGAAGTGCGCCATAGCTTCGATAAAAACGGTGGTTCTCTTGGCGCAACCGGCTGTGTGGCTTGGATGTTTGAAAGAAAAGGTGTCATCATCATCGAAAAAAATGACAAAATTGATGAGGACGAGCTCATGATGGCGGCGCTTGACGCCGGCGCGCTTGACGTGCAGGACGATGAGGATGCACTGGAGATCACGACGGATGTGGCATCATTTTCTGCGGTTTACGACGCGATTGAAAAAGCAGGCTTTGAATTTGCGATGGCTGAAGTTCAGCTCGTGCCTTCCAACACCGTTAAAGTCACGGAGGATATTGAAGCAGGCGTGCAAAAAATGCTTGATATGCTTGAAGACAGTGACGACGTGCAAAACGTGTATCACAACGCCGAAATGGACGAATAGAAGATTATCAGGTTACAGAAAATACCCCCGAGTCGAATTTTTAGTTCGCGGGGTATTTTTATGTTCTTTAAAAAGCACAAAAAGCTCGTCATCTTTATTTGTATGGTATTAACCATTTCAGCGGCCGGGCTTGCCGGTTACTTGATTGCTGACAGTGAACCGCGTGTTGTGGCAGAAAAACCGCAGGAAGATACGGTGCTGCCCGTAAAGGCAGATAACGACAGCATTGATAAAGAGACGATCATAACATGGGACTATGAATATGAGATGTGCAAACATCATGTTATAATCCGCGCCGCACCCGAGCCGGATATGATCGGGCTAACATTGACGAAGCTGGAAAGTAAATATCCGGATGACGTTATTGTCTTGTTTACATCTGAAGAAGTTAAATTGAAAAAAAGGCTTGAGTGTTATTGCCCCGAGCATTTTCTTTTGAAGAGAAATAAAGACAAGCTTTCCGTGTACCATACCGCTGCGGGAACAGATAAACAGGATGTGTATATCGATTATGATATTATGTTTGAGAGCCTGACAAAGGAACAACGCGAAGCACTCGAGGAGGGGCGGGTGTTCAGTAGTTTTGAAGACCTGCAGCGGTATTTGGAGAAATTGACTCCTGAAAACCGTTGACGTCGATATCATTTAGTGTTAAAATGAAGAAAATTAAATTTAGCAAGTCTTCGGGGGA
>JAEZIW010000111.1 GCA_023436525.1 Bacillota bacterium
CCTCATTCGCGCTTTGCATATTCGCCTGCGTCTGCGTCAGCAAACTTTTTAGCTGTTCCATCAGCGCCTTTGTCTCACCCACATGCTGCTTCATGGTTTCCATCAGCGCCTTTTCCTGCTCCATATCGTCAATCAACGCTACAAGGTCTCCCTTGCTGTTCTTTAGCTTTCTTGTCGCCGCATTCATCGAGCTGATCTGATCGTTCATCTTCGCAATCGCGCCCTGCATCTGCTGCTGCTGGGCCTGTGCGGTGCTCAGCTGATCGGCCAGGTTCTTTCTCGCCGCGTTCAAACCCGCAAGCTGCCCCTGCAGCGGCCCGATGACGTACGCCGGTGCGCCCGCGTCAATCTGCTGCTGCAGCTCCTGCTGCTTCGCGGCTATCTGCCCGTCGAGCCCCACAATGCCCTGCTGCATGCCCGCAATGCCGGCTGACACGCCGTCGAGCCCCTTTTGCAAATCGGCCTTGCCCTTGGTGATGCCCGCGATGCCGCTCTTAATGCCCTTCACGGCCTTGTTCATTTCTTTCACGCCGGTGTCCATGCCGTCAATGCCTTTGCTGATACCGTCGGTGCCCGCGGTGATGCCGTCCTCGGCGCTCGTCATGCCGTCAATGCCGTCGCCAATGCCGTCAATCGCTTCACCGATGCCGTCGATGCCAGATTGTATACCGTCGATGCCCTGCCCGATGCCGTCCTGTATTTCCGCGATAACGTCTGGCGTATAGATGCCGAACACGCGGTCTACAAGATACACGGTGTTATCAACAATCGTGGTCACGCTGGAGCCGCTGATCTTCTGCACCACATCGTCAGGCAGCTCACCGTCACCGTTCATATCAATGTTCATATCCTGCTGTTTAAAATCGAGCATCGAGAGCTTATCTTCAATGTCGGCCGCGGTCATGCCGCTGTCCTTATTCAGCATTTCGCGAATATCCGAAAAATCGGGCGATTCCATGTTCTCCGGAATCTCAAAGTCCATTTCATCAAGCATCTTTTTAAAGCGCGGTTCGTTTTTCAGCACTTCCAAATCCGCGTTTGTTTTGTCCGTCGCCTGCTGCAGTGCCGTATTGTCTGTCTCAAGCTCATCCGTTTTGGCAAGCAGCTGCGTTTTCAAGCCGTCCATGAGCCCGAGGTTCGCCTGCACCGCCTTGAGATCGTCGCGGATGTTCCCGGTCAATGTGTCGTCCGCCTGTATCTGAATGGATGACACGGGCGGTATCACGTTCATAATCGAGTCCTGCGCCGCCATGCCCGCCTGCGCGATGAACCCGATCATCAGCATCGGGCCGATTGTGGTGCCGATGGAACGCATCAGCGAAAGCGCCGAAAGCGCTGAGTTGCTTTCTTCAGGTTTCGTATTCGAAAGCATCATGTAATTGAGCGGCGTGCCCATCACAAAGCCAAGGCCGGTTCCCATCAGCACCAGGCTGACAATCACGGCCACCGTGCTCACATGCACCGTGGCGTACAGCGCGAGGAACAGCGCACTGATCAGCGATACGCCAAAGCCGAAAAACAGAATCTTCTTGGGGCCGAATTTATCCACGAGCTTGCCGCCCATCGGGCCGCCAATGCCCGCAAACAGCCCGAGTATCGTCACGAAGTAGCCGCCACTGCCCTCCGGCGTTTTCAGCGCGTTTTCCGCAAACTGCGGCACGAACACCATGCCCATCAGCATCACGCCCACGATGAACGCCAGAAAGAAGACAATCACAATGTTTTTGCTTTTGAAGTAGCCCGTGTTGAATATCGGGTCTACCGCACGCTTTTCAATCCATAAGAAAAGCGGTATCAGCACCACAAATGCAATGAGGAACGGATACACATTCAAGTCGCCGATCGTTTCTCCGAAGTTGAAGAAATCGATGTTATTGAGGCTGTACATCAGCGACAGCACGAGCAGCACAAGCACAAACGTGCCCTTGAGGTCAATCTTCTGCGCGGGCTGTTTTTCGTTTTTGGGAAGCGCCACAATCGCCGCCGCCACCACAAACACGCATATCGGCAGATTGATGAAGAACAGCCAGTGCCAGTTCGCCGTGCCCACGAGGTCAAGTATCGCGCTGCCGAGTGTCGCGCCGAGTATATTCGCAATGCCGTACACACCGCCCACCAGACCAAGTGCCATGCCGCGTTTTTCCTCGGGGAAGCCGGTGCCGAATTCCGCCGTGGCCAGCGGCATAATGCCGCCGCCGCCGAGCGCCTGTATCACACGGCCCGCAATCAGCATCGGGAAGCTTCCTGCGAAGTTAGACAGCCCGCAGATCAACGAGCCTGCGCCAAAGAACGCGACCGCCACCATATAAACGCGCTTTCTGCCGATGCGGTCGGCCAGCTTGCCAAGTATCGGCATTGCGCAGGCATAGGCGAGCGTAAACGCCGTGATCATCCAAATGCCGGTGCGCTCATCCACGCCGAATGAATTTTGCACCACTGTACGCGCCGGGGTCAGTATACCGGTATCAATTGCGCCGATAAAAATACCGAGCAGATACACCAGCATCACAAAGCCGTAACGCTTGGTCTTTTCCTTTTTGACTTTCATTGGGTCCTCCTATTCGATTTAAAACCTTTACTATGAACTTTGTTCATTATCCGGGTAAAAAAAATCAGTCCAGTACTCTCTCTATAAAAAACCGCAGCTTTTCAAAACACGCATCCTTCTCGTATGCATATGAAAGAAACAGCTTCGCGATGATCTCGGCAGCAGGCATCTCCTGCCCTTTTTGTATATGCCCGTCAATGATCAATTCAATATGCTGTGCAAATTCACTGCGCAGCTTTGTCTTGATGGATTCAAGCTTACTAAACGTCCCGCGTTCCAGATCTTCCGGGAAACCGCCCGCCCATATTTGATGAACGCTTTTGAGCATCTGCACCAAATCGTTAAACAATGTTTCCAATTGGTCTACAGGCGTGCCGCCGCCGTCCCTGCGGTTTTTCACAAAGCTGCGAAACGTTTTCCAATCCTCGTCCAGCAGTGCCGATATAATCGCCTGCTTGGAAGAAAAATAGTTATACAACGTCCCTGTCGCGATACCGCACTTTTTCGCAATATCGCGAATATTGAGCTGATCGTAGCCTTTTTTTACGATCATTTCTCGCGTGGTTTGAATGATTTCTTCTCCTATGTTTTCCAAATTCTTTGGCAATTTATTGAAAACCTCTCTTTTTATGAACAATGTTCATTATAAATCCGATTATACCGACAGTCAATAGCAGCAGCAACGGACGAGCAAAAAAAATTTTGAACAAACTTCCATACAAAAATTTGTAGAAATAAATAAATTAAATTGTTCAGCATCGGTTAAGTTTTTTCGGCTATATTTTAACTGTACCCGATAAGCAGAATAACAGCCGGGCATCACATCACCTTATCGGCACAAAGCGAATGCGGCGCGGTTACGCACGTGGGGACGATAGGGGAGATGGTATATAAAGCCGCATCGCTCAATACAGAATTGCGCACCGGTCTTAAATCTTATGCGCAATGACATACTCCCGTGTATGGTTCGGGAGTATGCCTTTATATGGACAATACAAGCCAGCTGTGTATAGCAAAAGCGGCATCCGTGGTGAGGTGCCGCTTTTGCATATATATGAAAAAAATATGTAAAGTCTTTTCTTTTTGTCGAATCCGTAGCGTATATGATATATAATAGATCGTCTGATAAGCTTTTTTGCAATAAAGCCTTATCTATGATGTCTTAATATAAGACTCTATTCTTCGGAGGATCACATGAACGACGGAATTGCCCTCTTTAACGATACGCTGACGGAAGCGGTTGCGAAAAACAAGCGTTTTTTGCTGAAACGCCCGACTTACCTCCCTGCCTTTGCGCGCATCGCCGCGCACATCGGCAAGGCAGACAAAACACGCGCAGCCCAGGCTGCGGGCGAAAGCCTCGTCGTGCCGCCGGTGCTGATCATCAGCGTCACGAACGACTGTAACCTTGCCTGCGCGGGCTGCTACGCCTGCCACCAGAACCGCGATAAACGCGCCGAGATGAGCACGGATGAGATCTCGCGCGTGGTGGATGAAGCGGCTGAGCTTGGCGTTTGCGTTGTGATGATTGCGGGCGGCGAACCGCTCATGAAGCAAGGGCTGCTCGACTTGCCCAAAAAGCACCCCGAGCTGCTGTTTGTGATGTTCACAAATGGCCTGCTGCTCACCGGCAAAACAGCCGATGCTGTGGGTAAATTGAAAAACCTGATACCGGTACTCAGCCTTGAGGGCGGCCAATTGCTCACGGATGCGCGGCGCGGCGCGGGCATATACGACGCGGTGATGGCGGTGATGCACAGTCTGGATAAAAAGGGGCGTCTTTTCGGCGTGTCCGTCACGCTGACCAGCGTCAACTACGATGATGTTGTGCGATCGGATTACTTAGCAACGATGCAGGATGCGGGCTGCCGCGCGGCTTTTCTGATAGAATATGTACCCTGCGGCGCGGAAGACCTGACGCTGTGCCTGACGGATGAACAGAAAGCGCATCTGCGCGCGGTGGAAAAAGACCTGTACAAGAAGCACGACATGCTTGTGGTTTCGCTGCCGGGCAACGAAGACCCTTACGGCGGCTGCCTCGCCTCGGGGCGCGGCTTTTTGCATATCAGCGCAAGCGGCGCGCTGGAGGCCTGCCCGTTTGCGCCATACTCCGACACGAGCGTTAAGAATATGCCGCTCAAGGAAGCATTGAAATCGCGGCTGATTGCCGAGGTGCGCGACAATCACGACAAGCTTAAAGAGAGCCGGGGCGGCTGTGCGTTGAAGGAAAACGCGGAATGGGTAAAAGCGCTGCAGGCCGGTAAATGAATACTTTTTTCGAGAAGCAATCTAAAGCACGTTAATTAACCATACCGTTATGCCGAGCATAACAACTGCGGCCAGCATCCCAAAGCCACAACGCTTCAAGCCCGGACTATTCCCCTTCGGGGGTATAGGCATCTGTTTTATTTGTGTCGATATTGGCAGACTGAAAAAATAGAAGTCCTGTAACTCCGAAGGAGTACAAACGAAATGCTCATCAGCAAATTAGAGTTTTGTTTCTTGTTCGAGAGTATAAGTCTCTCTTATTTGCTCTAAATACCGCCTGAAAGCCTACAAAGGGCAAAAAAAAGCAGATACAGGGGAGTTCCTCGATCTGCTTCATAATATGAGATTTTTGATGGTTGCTGTGTTGCTGCCTTTGCGCCTATAGCGCCATGGCTTTGTCGAGCACGTCTTCGTAGTATTTCTTAGGCCGCACGCCCACCGCGCTGTCGACCACTTTGCCGTTTTTGATCACAAACACACTCGGAATGCTCATGACCCCAAAATGCTCCGCGAGTTCACGCTGCTCATCTATGTTGACCTTGCCGATAACGGCCTTTTCTGCATATTGCTCGCTCAGTTGATCAATAGACGGCCCAAGCATACGGCAGGGGGCGCACCATGACGCCCAAAAATCGAGCAGAACCGGCTTATCCGAATTGACAACTTCCGATTTAAAATTATCCATTGTAATGTTTTTTGCCATATTAATCATCCTCCAATGTTACTATTACTATATTGTCCTTTCGACAAATTAAGAATACAATACGGCAAAAAATAAATCTGTGACATAGTTACCTATTCACAACGAATTTTAACAATAATCTGACCCCGTTTGATTTCAATCAGCCCGCGCTCGCTCATCGCTTTAAGCTGGCGCGTAATCACCTCACGAGACGACCCCAATTCCACCGCCATTTTTTCGTGCGTTGTTTTCACAACGCCCAGCGCACTTGCGTGATGCTGCAAATAAGCCATGATACGCTCTTCTATACTATTGAATATCAGCATCTCAATCGTCTCTATTGAATAGATCAGCCTTTTGGCCATCTCATTAAACACGTAGGTTCTAAATGAATCGCACCGGTACAGCAGCTCTTTGAAAACATCCGGCGGGATGTTGGCGATGACGCTATCTTCCTCGGCTTCAATGGAAAAATCATATTCCACATCGCCCATGGCGCAGACGCCCGCCAGCAGACATAAGTCACCTTCGCTGATGCGGTAAATCGTCATTTCACGGCCTTTTTCCGAAATGCGGAACAGGCGAAGCCGCCCCTTCATCACCATCGGAATGCCGATGCAGCGGTTGTTATCCCCCATCATGATTTGCCCTTGGGGAATATCTCTGCGGAATACCGAATCGCGAAGCAGTTTTTTATCGTCTTCACTCATACCGGCATAGAAAGAGAATTTGTCAAAAACGTGACTATCCATTGTGCCCTCCCTCATGTTTAGTATTTCCATTATATACCTTATCGATGCGTTTGTATAGATTCGAACACTTTTGATTCACATCTCTCACGGTTGCCATTATTTCCATATCAAGGTATAATGATCATATATCAGAACGGAACACCGGATATGAAAAAAGCGCTTGTTATTATTTTAATATCGCTGTTTTGGCTGCTTAGCGGCTGCGAGAATGAAAAAGCGGCTCAAGGCGGCGTCGTTCTTCGCGGCGCTTCACTCACCGAGCCGCCGTATTCAAAAATCAGTCTGCCCGACAACGAGTCGATCGTTTACTTAACACCCACCGGCAAAAAGTATCACACAGCGGATTGCCCGCTGTTGAGCGATACTGCCCTTCCCGTTACGCTGGAGCAGGCACTGCAGGAAGGCCTTAAGCCTTGCTCACGCTGCCACTGATTACAAAAATCGCTTGATAAAACCGAACTTTTTGGGGTAAGGCGCATAGCGCGGCAAATCAAACTTAAGGCTGCGGTAAACCACCGAGCGTTTGTGTGAAAACGTTTCAAAGCTGTGCCGCCCGTGATACGAACCCATGCCCGAGCTTCCTTTGCCGCCAAACGGCAAATGCGGGTTGGTAATGTGAATCAGCGTATCGTTCACCACCGCGTCACCCGAGGAGCGCATCGCCAGATATTTCTTCACACGTTTTTTGTCTTTGCTGAACAGATAATACGCCAGCGGCGTTTCCATAGCCTGCAGCGTACGCAGCATCTGATCCTCATCGTCATACGGTATAATCGGCAGCACGGGCCCGAATATCTCTTCACCCATCACCTTGTCGTCAAATGTCACATCAGTCATCACCGTGGGCGCAATATAGCGGCTCGCCGCGTCGGTCTGCCCGCCGCAGAACACCTTTCTTTGGTCAATCAGGCCGCTGACGCGCTCAAAATGCGACGGCGTGATGATACGCGGAAAATCGGGGCTCTGTTGCGGGTTCTCACCATACATTCGCGCAATGTTGCTTTTCAGCGCGTCGAGCAGAGCCGGAACAATTTCGCGCTTGGCCATCACAAAATCGGGCGCGATGCACGTTTGCCCCGCGTTGATAAACTTGCCCCAGCAAAGCGATTTGGCCGACTTGGCGATATCCGCCGTTTCGTCCACAATGCACGGGCTTTTGCCGCCCAGCTCCAGCACCACCGGGGTCAGGTTCTGTGCGGCAGCGCTCATCACCACTTTGCCAACCGTGGTGCCGCCTGTAAAGAATATAAAATCGTAGCGTTCCTTGAGCAGCGCCTCATTCACCTCACGCCCGCCCTCGAAAAGCGCGATATAATCGCTTGAAAAGTTTTCTTCTATCATTTTTTTCATCACGGCCACCGTGCGGGGCGTAAACCGCGAGGGCTTCACCACCGCCGTGTTGCCCGCCGCTATCGCGCCGATTAACGGCGCCAGCGTCAGCTGCACCGGGTAGTTCCAGGGAGACATGATCAACGACACACCGAACGGCTCATATGCGACGGTACTTTTGGCATGAAACGTTGCGAACGTTTTGGGTACCGTTACGGGGCGCGCCCAGGCTTTCAGATGCTTTTCAAACCCGGTAATGCCGCTGATAACCAGCCCGAGCTCGGTGGCATACGCCTCGAATTCGCACTTGCCGAAATCCTCAAACAGCGCCTTTTCAATATCCGCTTCATACTTGATGATCGCCTTTTTAAGCTTTTTGAGCTGTTCAAGACGAAAATCGATGTCTCTTGTGCGGCCTGAGTTGAAAAAGGCGCGCTGGTCAATCACAGTCTGCCTGATATCCGTCATGCTCATTTCCCCCTGCATCATTCTTTTACATGCATTATACGCCGATTACGGCTGCCATATAAAGATTTTCTTAAAATATTCATATATTGAATCATAACATGATTTTTTGATATACCACGATATCGAGCAGTCTGCCGAATTTTGTTCCAACTTCCTTGTAATGGCCGCATTGTTCAAAGCCGCTTTTCTCAAAAACGCGGATGCTGCGTGTGTTTTCTGCGCAAATTGAGGCAATCAGCACATGGATACCATTGGAGCGTGCATACGCTTCGATGAAATGCACAGCTTCGTTTCCCAAACCGCGCCCCAATCTGTCGGGCTTTAAGTAAACCGCAATCTCTGCCGTGTTCTTATAGGCCTCGCGGCTTTTAAACGGCGACAGGATGGTGTATCCGCAAAGCTGGTCATCCTCAACGATGACAAACGTTTTGTATTTGGGCTTGTCAAAGTAAACGAGCGCTTCCATCTCTTTAACGCCGATTTTTCGCGTATGAAAGGTTGCCGTGGTGTTGAGCACATAATACAGATAAATATCGTGGACGTCGCGAAGATGTTTTGGCTTGATCTCCTCAAATGTAACGTTTGGCATCTGCTCCGCCTCTTTCGCGTAATCAGAATATGGATTTATGATATCACTTTTTAATAGTATAAGGCAATATTTTCATGAAATCACCGCCGCAGTTTGGGGTATTAACACCGGCTCTGTTTGATGTATAATAAGGCTATTAAAACGGAGGCAGGAATACGATGTTTTACCAGAAGGATTATTTGATGCGCCTGATTGAAGACATCGTCCGCATCATCGCAAAGATCTTTTTCGGCAAAGATTATGCGAGCTATCAGTATATCGATGAAATGATGCTCTCAAAAACGGATCTTTGGTACCGGCAGATCATGGAGCTGATTGAGCAGCGGCGGCTCTGCGAGGCCGAAGATATTCTCTTCGACGGGCTGGAAGCCGATAACAAAGACCATATGTCTGTCGCGCTTGATATGTATCTCGCCATGAACGCGCTGACAGACGATGAGCTGGATGCGGCCGATTTTTCTCGCGAGGAAATCAAGGACGGCCTCAAAAAAGTCACACAGCTGTTCGGCGTGAATCTGGACGCTGTGTTTCAGTAATTCGGGGAAAGCAATACGCTATCAGGAGCACGGCTATGCAGTTAGCAAACCTGAGGGTTTAAAATGTATCGGAAAATTTTCTCACAATCAGCCTTGCTCTAAAGTATGTTTAATCACCTTTTCGGTAATTAATAACTTTATGTTTTTATGGGTGCCGTCGCGTGTATATTATTATTGTATGCCCTTTTGCATTCATCAAAATTGTCCAGCGACTTCCCGTGAGAAACAGTTGTGCAGCTGCTGGCATTATGAAACGATAATAATAAGGAGGATAATAAAATGAGTGAAACAAGTAAAAACCTGATGGAGGCGTTTGCCGGAGAGTCTCAGGCCAACAGAAAGTATCTCGCATACGCAAAGAAGGCCGAGCAGGACGGTTACCTCAATGCCGCCAAATTGTTCAAAGCCGCATCCGATGCGGAAACGCTTCATGCCCTCAAGCATTTTGACGTTGCAGGAAAAGTGGGCACCACCGCCGACAACCTGAAAGATGCTGTGGCAGGCGAAACGCACGAGTTTAAAGATATGTACCCCGGCTTTGTGGAAACGGCAGAAGCCGAAGGCAACAAAGCAGCCGTTGCTTCCTTCACGTTCGCTATGAAAGCCGAAGAAGTTCATGCGCGGCTTTATCAGGAAGCCTTAAGCAGTCTCGATCAAAAGGAAGAGGTTTTCTATTATTTATGCCCTGTATGCGGAAACATTGAAAAATCTGTTCCGGACAGATGCAGCATTTGCGGCATGCTCGGTACCAAGTTCATCAAGTATTAGCTTTCTATATAAGAAACGGCTTAGCCCGCTTGTCAGTCAAGCGGGTTATTTTTTTACTCAACACCTTGTAGTCCCATCGCTATGGCCGGGGCTTTTTTTGAATAAAGACAACCGTATACCCTGTGGGCCAATGGTCATGCCTGCAGGTGCATGCAAAAAGCGCCGGATATTTTCCGACACTTCTCAGATAATTTATCGTGTTTTTGGCTTCTCCTTGAGGAGAAGCTGTCGCCGACAGGCGACTGATGAGGTGTCACTGGTTTGGTTGCCGATACTGTGCCTATTGCCGCAAGCGGCCAAAAGGGCTCTTTTTTGTTAAGGCTGAAATCATCAGCTGTATCTCACATTAGTCGACTTTGGGCGATAGCTTCGCACTATGGTACCAGAATAATTAAAAAAATCCTTAACGTAGTGGGAGCGAAGCGACGACTACGAAATAAACAGAACCATCTTCTATTGCCGCAA
>JAEZIW010000247.1 GCA_023436525.1 Bacillota bacterium
TGCGCCGCCCATATCGCGCAGCATATCTTTCATGCCCGAGGTTGTCACAATTTCATTATCCGGCATCACCCACAAAGCCTCCACGCCGTCAAGGCTTTCCGCAAACTTGAGGCTCTCATCGGGCGGCATCAAAAACAGCACGGTAGACAGCAAATCCGCCTGCCCCGAATCCTCAAGCACCACGGTGACCGCCTTGTAATAGTCTGCCGGCATCAGCGTTTCGGGATCAATCAAGTGATGATAATTCACACCGTTAACGGTGTAAAACCGCTCGTACACGCCGCTGGAGACGACTGAAAGGTTTTTAACAAACGCGACATCCAGCAGGTTGGATTCATCTGTGGAACCGGCCAGCGGGCTGTCAGGGTCTTTTATGCCCACGCTCCATTTGTTGCGCACACCATCCTTGGGCGCGCCCACAGCGCGAATGTTACCGCCCGCGCTGATCAGCACAGAATCATACCCCTTTTCAATGAGCCTGTCGGCCGCAACCTCGGCAGCATAGCCCTTTGCCACAGAGCCCACATCAAGGCTCATACGGCTGTCTGTTAAATAAACCGTAGATGCCTGCTCATCAATAATCATATCATCAATAGCCGTATGCATTGACGCGTCCCGAAGCTGATCGATGGGGGGGAGTTCGGCGACAGATGGGTCGTATTCGCCTGCCTCGCGGTAATCATGCCATATGCGCAGCACACTGCCCATGGCCACGTTCACAATGCCGTTCGTTTTGTCATACCACTCTTGAGACATTTTCAGCATGTCGATAACAGCTGAATCAACCTTAACGGGCGCGGCACCCGCATTGTCGTTGATTGTCTTTACATTATTGATGCCGTCATAGTCGTGATAGATATCAAACTGCTTGTGAAGATTAAGAAATGTATCATAAACTGTCTGATATATATCATCAAACTCTTCCTGCGAGCTCGCGTACGCCATCACAATCACAGAAGTATCGAAGGTATCCAGAAATTCGCCGCTGAACTTTTGGTATTTTTGCGACGGGGCACAGCCAAAAAGCGAAAACAGTACCAAAATGCATGATATGAGCGAAAAAGTTCTTTTCATACGACCTCTTAGCGCAAAATAATCCATCCGGCACGAGGCCGGAGGGATTATTCGCGGATTATTATCTAGATTTTAAACGAATCAGTCAGCAGTTGCAATCGCTTTTTCCACGGCTGCAATGTAATCCTGCACCGAGATGGTCACGCTGGACGTGAGGTCTGCTTCTGTCGGAACAGCCGGGTGAGCTTCATCCTTCTGAGCGGTCTTCATCGCTTTCACTTCATCAATGGTTTTTCCGATCATCCACTGGCCAAGCGCCGCAATCTGCTCGTACCATTCCTTGCCGATAGAAGAGGCCTTCTTCATGCCGTATTCGTCGCCAAGTTCCACTTTTGTTTTGGGCTTAGATGCTGCATCGGTAATCAGCATGCCTTTTGCGTCAAAATTCACCTTGACTTGACCGTTGTCAATCACAACCCCCACAATTTTGTTATCCTGATCGATTGTGACTGCTGCCATAATGATATCAGCTTGTGCAACTGCGTCTGCGTCGGCTGTGGCGCCCGCAGATTTCGCGATGGATGTTACATTGCCGATGCCGGTTTTTGTTGCGCCCGAAACGGCTGCGCCAAAATCCTTAGCGTTTGCAACGGCTTTCTGAACAGCTGCAAGGTAGCTGGTAACATGGATGGTCACGCTGGATGTGAGGTCGGCTTCTGTGGAGACGCCTTCTTCATTCATTTGCATGCCCATCACTTCCTCGATGGTTTTGCCAACCATCCAGTCTTCGAGCGCTGCAATCTGTTCATACCATTCTTTGCCGATGCCGGAAGCCTTGGCCATGCCATAAGCATTTCCAAGCTCGACTTTTGTTTTAATTTCCTGCTTGGTATCAGATTTCAGCTGGCCCTGTGCATCAAAGTTCACCATGGGCTGAACCATGTCGATCTTCACGTTGATGATTTTTCCGTCGGCATCGAGTGTGACAGCTGCCATCGCAGTGTCCATCTGCGCAAGCGCGTCCTTATCGGCACTGACGCTGGCTGACTTTGCAAGCGAAATATCGCTGCCAAGGCCTGTTTTAACAGCCGTCGATGACGCTTCGCCCGGTGCCGCCGACTCATTTGCGGATGCTGGGGCAGATTCGCTCGCTGACGGTGACGCAGATGCGTTGTTGCTGGCGCCGCATCCGGCAAAAGCAGAGACGATCATCATTATAACCAAAACCAATAAAATTACCTTTTTCATTTGCATTCCTCCTTATATCATTCACCTATTATCTTAACCAATATTGGCTTTTAGAAACCAACTCTGATAAGATAATCGAATAAATGTCTTGATTTACCGCTTGAAAATTAATAAAATAATCATCAAGCGAAAATATTACCAAAATAGTGTGACAATATTATCACATTCTCTTAAATTAATAAAGTGGTATTAATAACCATTATGAATTGTGTTTCAAGACTGAAAAATGGTTTAGCAATAAAATGAATTGTAATAATTAACAATAGCAAACTAAATAACGGTTTGATACTATGTTATCAATCTCGTATAAGGAAATATCGATGAAAGCTTTTACGAAGGGCTTCTGGCAAGTGGCCGATCCGAAAATCTGGGTTGCTTCAACCATACCGATGCTGACGGGTGCGGCGATTGCCTGGACTTTCGGTCATCAGACAAAGCCGCTTAGTGTTTTATGGTTCTTATTGGCCGTTATCGGGGTGTATCTTGTGGAGATTGCCAAAAACGCGCTTAATGAGGTCATCGATTATCAATCTGGTGTCGACCCCGATGTGGACGAAGAACACGCAACGCCGTTTTCGGGCGGTAAAAAGTCGATCACGACGGGGGCGCTTGATCTGACACAATGCCTTTACATAGCGATTGTCTGCTTTGTTGCTGCAGCGCTTATCGGCATTGCATTGGCTGTGTTTGTGGAGCCGCTGATATTCTGGCCGGGGTTTGCGGGCTTTGCGCTGGCTGTGATTTACAGCCTGCCGCCGTTTAAGCTGTGCTACAGGGGCTTTGGCGAAATCGCGGTGGGGCTTGCATTTGGCCCCGCGATTGTGATGGGGGTGTATGTGCTGATTGAAGGCCGGTTCGACTGGCTGCCGCTGCTCGCATCGCTGCCCATCGCCTTCATGATTATGAATGTGCTATGGATCAATCAGTACCCTGATTATGAGGTGGACAAAGCGCATAATAAAAGAAACGGCGTGGTTCGCATGGGTAAGCAGAAGGGTGTCTTCGTGTATGCGGTGCTGTTTGCGCTTAGTTATCTGTCGGTCATTGCGGTTGCGGTGTATGCCAAGAATCCAATCTGGCTGCTGCCGCTGCTCACGGTGCCCATAGCCGTGAAAGCGGTTTGCAATTGCCGCCGTCATTTTAACAGCATCGATAAACTGATTGCATCAAACGCGGCCACGGTGCAAATCTATCAGCTGTTGGGTTTATCTTTTGTCGTCAGTGCCGTTTTAGACGGTTTAGTCTTTTAATTCTTGGGAGGAAAAGATGAGCAAGAAAGTTGTGATTGTGGGCGCCGGTTATGCGGGTATCGAAGCCGCCCTTAAGCTGAACAAAAAAGGGAGAAAAGATGATCTTGAAATCACGATTATCGACCGCAACCCTTACCATACGCTGCTAACGGAAATTCATGAGGTGGCGGGCAACCGCGTGGGTGAAGATGCGGTTAAGATACCGCTGAAAGACATATTCAAAACCACGAATGTAAACCTCGTGATCGATAATATCGACGGGTACGATTTTGATTCCCGAAAAGTCAAGTCATCGTCGAATGAATACCCGTATGACTATCTGATCATATCTATCGGGTCCACACCGAATTATTTCGGGATACCGGGGCTGGAGGAGCACGGCTTTTCGCTTTGGTCGGTCGACGATGCGATACGAATCAGAGACCACATTGAACGCTGCTTCTTTGAAGCGGAAACAGAGAAGGACGCAGAGCGCCGCAAACGTCTGCTGACGTTTGTGGTCGGCGGAGCGGGGTTCACCGGCGTGGAGATGATCGGGGAACTGGCGCAATGGGTGAAAAAGCTGTGCCGCGAGCACCGTATCGACCGTAAGGAAATCCGCCTGATTATTGTGGATATGCTGCATTGTATATTGAGCAACCTCTGCGACAAGAACAGCAAGAGAGCGCATGATTATATGCACGGCAAACACGATATCGAGGTGATTCTCAGCACAGCGATTAAGCAGGTGACACCTGAGTATGTTGATATCGGCGAAAGAAAGATTGAAACGAACACGCTTATCTGGGCCGCCGGTGTAAGATCGTCTCTGGATGTAGAAAAAACGGATTTGGACAAAGGCCACGGCCGACGGCTCGTTGTTGATGAATTCTGCCGGACAAAGCATAAAAATGTATATGCTGTGGGTGATGTGGGCGCGTTGCTTGATGAAAAAGGCAAAGCGTACCCGGCCATGGTAGAAACCGCGCTGCAAACGGGCGACGGTGCTGCGATGAATATTTTAAGCGATATACGAGGCAAAAACCCCGAGCCTGTTAAGGTAAAGCTGCACGGCGTGATGGTCAGTATCGGCAATTACTTTGCGGTAGCCGACTTGATGGGCGTGAAACCCGGGCGCTGGATATCGCTGATTATGAAATACTTGGTCAATATGCACTACCTTTATGGTATCATGGGTGTTAAAGGTATATGGGACTATCTGCGCGACGAAATACTGCACAGACGTCAGCACAAACGCTTTTTACAGCGCAACTACACCAAAACCGTTCAAGCCTGGTGGCTGGTGCCGCTGCGGCTGTTCCTCGGGTGGACATGGTTTTACGAGGGCTTAAAGAAGGTGCTGGAAGGCTGGTTCAGCAAGCCGATGCTCGCAAGCTTTTTGGGGTATGCATCGGGCGCGGACGCGGCATCAACCGCGACGGGTGCCGAGGCGGTTTCAGGTGCAACGGGGGCTGCGGAAGGCGCAACGGCTGTGGTTCAGAAGCTGTTGAATATAGATCTTGGGTTCCTCGGATTCTTCCTCGAAAGATCGGGTGAGGGGCAGCCGCTGGTGTTCCGTGTTCATTTTTTCCTCGTTGATTGGATATTGAACGGCTGGGTTCTCGCAACGCCGGGCTGGTCGATGTTCTTCCAAGTGCTGATCGTGATTCTTGAGATCATTGTCGGTCTTGCGATATTCTCGGGTACGTTTACGTTCCTTTCGTCCGTCGTTTCACTCGGCCTGATCGCGATGTTCATAACATCCACGGGCATGTACGATACCACCTGGTGGATGCTGTTTGCGGGTATTGCGGTGGCGGCGGGTGCCGGCCGTGCGTTTGGTCTCGACCATTGGGTACTGCCGTATCTCGGAAAGGTGTGGGACGGCACAAAGAAAAATGGGCGTTTAACGCTCACCTGGGGTAACAACAAAAAGATGAAATAAGGGGACAAAACGCGTGTGGGAAAAGCTGCCCGCTTTGCAAACGGAGCTTGATCTGTTTGAGGCGCTGCTTAATGAGCAATTTGCATCAAAAAAGAATATCAATGCTTTTATAGACAGGCTGTCTCTCAGCATTATCAACAGCGGGGGCAAAAGGCTGCGCCCGGCGATGACGATAGCCGCTGCCAAGCTGGGGGAATACCGGCGAGACAAGGTTTTCAGCACGGCGCTCAGCGTGGAAATGCTGCATACCGCCACGCTGATCCATGACGATATCATCGACAATTCGCTGATCAGACGCAACGAGCCCACTTTGTATGCCACACAAGGGGTCAGCACAGCGGTGTTCGCGGGCGACTATATCTACGTGAAGTCGATGCAGGCGCTGGCGGCAGCCGAGTTGCCCATGAAGTATTTGCTTGAGCTTTCCAAAGCGGTTGAGGCGATATGCGTGGGAGAGGTGGAGCAGTTTCGCGGGCGCGGCAAGCTGCCGGGGATCAAGACGTATCTCTCGCGCATCAGCCGAAAAACGGCGGTGCTGTTTGCGGCATGCTGTGCGGTGGGCAGCCATATCGGCGGCCTTGACGAAAAGGATGTGAAGCAGGCAGCCAAGTTCGGCGCGTATTACGGTGTCGCGTTTCAGATTAAGGACGACCTGCTGGATATGACCGAGCACCCGAGCCGCATCGGCAAGCCGGTCGGCAACGACCTCAAAGAAGGTGTGGTAACGCTGCCTGTGCTGCTCGCGGCCTCACAGGATGACGGCGTGAGGGAGAAGATTGAGGCGTTCTTAAACGGGCTGAAGAAGAAAGAGCCGGTGCAGAAAGATATCAAGCGCATTATCAAGCTGGTGGCCGAGGCGGACGGCATTGTTAAAACGCAGGCGATACTCGACAGGTACATCGGCAAGGCCGAAAAGAGCCTTGACAGGCTTCCTGATTCGGAGGGGCGGCAGCTGCTAAAGGACATTCTCGATCTGACATTTCAATAAGATTTCTAAGCGCTCCGAAGTGACGGGGCGCTTTTTTATACGCTAAGAATTTGAGCTAAGAGCTTATTAATACGATGGTCTGAACCATTATTTCTGATTCTATAGATTTTAAAACCATACCGGGTCCGGCTGGATTCTATCATTGGTTAGTCAATTTACTTTTCAAATCTTCCAAGCAGCGGTTGATGATCTGCCAGCCGTATTCCGCTGAAAACTCGGGCGCGCTCTGCGCGAACCACTCGCCGCCTGAGGCGCGCCAGGGCTTTACCAGCATTAAACGCTGGTGCAGCGCAGCCAGCAGCGAACACTCCACCTTGCCAGCATGGTCATACCCGAACGCCTCCTGTATCTCTCGGCTCATCACAGGCAGCACCTTAACGGTGTTCATTTTTTTCAGCACTTCTTCTAAATTGCCCGCACGCGCAAACCAGCCGCGCCCCAGCTCCTGCTCCATTATGTCAAAGAAAAGCTGCTTGGCCGCCTTCAGGCACGCGAGAGACAGCGGAAATAGCAGCTCCATATCAAACTGATGATGAATCAGAATGAAAATATTCTGCCAGCCGCCTTCTATGAACGCGCGCAGCACGCCCTTGATGTACTGCTCAAACACATCCATGCTCAGGTGAATGGTGCCAAGCTCGGGGCCTGAGGCCGCGTAGCTCGAGGGCGCATAACAAAATGTAGGCGCCAGCACGATATCGCTCTGCGCTTCCAACAGCTTCGCGATACCTTCCGTGATGATGATATCGGTGCCGCAGACGCTGTGCGGCCCATGGTATTCCAAATTTCCGAGCGGAATCACGAGCGGCAGTCCTTTATCCTGAGCCGCTTTGTGTTCGTCAGCAAACATAAACGCATATTGCATAGCTATCACCTCGTTTATCAATCATTGCCCGGCATCAGCATTTTAAACATCGCTTAGATATAGCGCTGTCTGGCTGTCGAAAATTTTGTTTGTCATTGCAGTTACTAAACACGGTCATCCTGAGAAGCGAAGCGACGAAGGATCTGTTGCATCAAATTCTGGTCCACTACGTAGTCGTCGTTCGCTCCTCGCTACGTAGTGGACTGGATGACCGGTCTTAATGGCTTTCAATACCAATGACATAAGTAACTTTTTACAGGCTCATCGCCAATTGCCTGGCGCTGCTCTCAGCCGGATTGCTGCATAATTGCCGCCGCACTGCGTACGGCACTCAGTATCTCCTGATAGCTCGTGCAGCGGCACAGGTTAGATTGCAGCCACGTTTCAATCGTGTAGTCGTCCGGGTTCGGGTGGTGAAGCAGCATGGAATGGCACACCATAATAAACCCCGGCGTGCAAAAGCCGCATTGAAACGCCTGCAGCTCGGCAAAGGCCTGCTGAATCGGTGTGTCGCTGAGCCCCTCAATGGTGGTGACGCGATGGCCGATGGCCTCCGCCGCCAGCATCAGGCACGATTTCGCGGGCCAATCATCCACCAGCACGGTGCACGCGCCGCAATCACCGTTTTCACAGCCAATCTTCGTGCCCGTCAGCCCCAACTGATAGCGCAGCACATAAACAAGCGTATCGGCAGGTCGAACGGCCACATCATAAACACGGTTATTCACAGTCAGCGATATCAGGCTTTTGCCGGACAGCTTAAGCATGGCTCACTCCTTGGTTCTTTTTGTAGTCCATTATGATCTTCTCCACAGTCTTTTGAAACACAAACAGACGGTATGCCGCCGAACCTTCAAGGTCATCCAGCACGGGGGCGGGTATCGCGCTTAAAAGCCGGTCGGCGATATCAGCGGCGGATGCTTGACGCGTATCTGTGATATCCGCGAATCGGAACGGAAAGGCGCAAAGCCCGCTTGCCGCGAAACGAAGCGTTTCGCCCAAGAACTGCACGCATAGGGTGAGCAGCGGATAGCCGATTTTTTCGGCTCTGGATTTCTTGATATGAAAGCACGGTATAACGGCCGCCGCATTGTCAACACGTACGCTGACGATTAATTCGCCGGGCGCGGGCCGTCTGCCATCGGCAAAGGCTTCATGCACAGATATTGTTTTCATACCCTCGGGAAACGCGATGTCGACAGTGGCGTTGGCCAGCAGCAGCGGCATCAGCGTTTCGCGGTATATAATCGTACCGCATAGATTGCCGCCCAGTGTGAGACGGCACTGCACCGTATGGTCCGCAATGCGGCCTGCGGCAAGCCCCAACAATGGAAACACGCCGGATCTTTTGATATCAGTCAGCGTGGCAGCCGCGCCGATGACGAGCCTCTTGCCGTCAGTGCCAATGCCGCCGCATTCGGGAATGCTCTTGATATCAATCACAGCATCGGGTTTTTGGTTAAACACGCGGCTCATGCTGATGATTTCCGTACCACCGCCGTAATACAGGGGCTGCTTTCCCTGCTTGCTCAGCTTATCGTATAGCTGCACGGCCTCCTGCACGGTATCCGGCAAGTAGTAATCAAAATCGTACGCGATCATCAGCCATTACCGCCGGTCTTAGCTGCCTGCCAGAGGCTTTCGAATGTAACGGGCAGCGTATCGAGCTGAACGCCGGCAGCCAGGCATAGCGCATTAACGAGAGCCGGCGGCATACCGAGTACGCTGTGCTCCGCAATACCGCGCACGCCCATTGGGCCGCCCAAATTCGGTGTTTCTATAAATTCGGCAATGAAAACCGGGTTCTCATGAAAGTGCATCAGCTTATAGGTGCGAAAGCTGGTGTCGTTCAATTCACCCGCCGCGTCGAAATGGTAGCATTCGCGTGTGGCCAAGCTAAGGCCGGTGTTCATGCCGCCCAGCACCTGTCCTGCGGCACACTCGGGCGAAATCACTTTGCCCGCGTCAATCACGGTGACGGCCTTCACCAAACGAAAGGTCTGCAAGAAGGGGTCATACTCAATTTCCACAGCCTGCGCGCCCACTGTCCAATATGGCCCGGGCTGACCCTTGCCCGTTTCCCGGTCGAGGTGGGAGAGGTTTTTCATGATGAAGCGTCCGCAGCCGATCACCGGGCCGCCCATCCCGTTGCCTTCTTTTGTTTTAACGCCGAGCACAATGTCTTTAAACGGCAGAGATACAGCGGCATCGTCCTTAAGTTGCGCGGCCTCGTTTATAAGAACAATGTCCTCCGGGGGGCAGCGTAAAGCAAGCGCCGCGTTGGCCTTGAGCTGACGGAGCGCGTCGTCGGCGGCGGCTATTATGGCGTTGCCCGCCATATAGGTCGACATACTCGCGACGGTTTTCCAATGCTCAGGATGCGACTGTGTGTTGATCTGCATGTTCATGGCCACTTTATCTAGGCTGATGCCAAGGCGTTCGGCGAGTATTTTCGGCAGCGCGGTTGTCATGCCCGGGCCGCACTCAATCACACTGCAATTCAGGTTGACGCTGCCGTCTGAGCAAAACTGCACAACAGCCGATGATGATGCGTCGGTGGGGGAACTGGAGGTTTTGGAGAAGCACGCGAGGCCCTTGGCGCGAATCGTCGCCTCTTCTGTTTCGAAACAAACGCCTTTGTCCCACTCGATAAGCTGCTTAACCCGGCCGATGCAGGCATCAAGATTGCCGGTGTTGCTGAGCGTCACCTTTGTTTGCGTCGGGGTATAGTCGCCTTCGCGCAGGGCGTTTATGCGTCTTAATTCGCAGGAGTCAATGCCCAGCTGCAGCGCAAGCTTTTCCATTGTGCGCTCCATTGCAAACGTGGACACCTCGTGCCCGAAGCCTCTGAAAGATGTGGAATAAACGTGGTTGGTATAAACGCAGACGGAATCGCATTCAATGCACGGTACATTGTATGCGCCGCTGCAGTTAGCGGCGGCAGCGCGCGTCATGATGGGTGACGTATCGGCATAAGCACCCGATTCGATAAAGAAGTGGGCCTGCATGGCCTGCAGGCGGCCGGTTTTATCTGCGCCGAGCTTCATGTACGCTTTCGCGCCGATTTTGCACCCGCTTGAATAAAAGCATTCTTCACGCGTCAGGCTGATGCGCACCTCCCGCCCGCCAACCGCGATCGAAGCCAAGTAAGCCATGATTTCCGGATGCGGATTAATCTTGCCGCCGTAGCTGCCGCCCACAAACGGTGTTTCAATGACGATTTGGCTCTCGGGGATTTTGAAGTACTCTGCAATCAATGCTCTGGCCGCATGTGCACCCTGAGAGGCGGAATGGATAAGGAGCTGTCCATTCGGAAGAATCTGCGCGCGCGCGTTTCGTGTTTCGATATATGCGTGGTGAGCGTGAGGGATGCGGTATTCACCTTCCGCTATCACATCGCAGCTGGCCCAGCCATAATTCATGTTGCCTTTGCGTATCACCGTGCGGTTCGATATGTTCGTATTCATTTCGGGGTACACCTCATCCACGGTGAGCGTGTATTGCATCAGTGCAGGATGCACCAGCGTGGGGTATGGCTTCAGTGCGTCTTCAATGGAATTAACGATGGGTAAAGGCTCGTACGCCACCTGAATCAGCTTGGTGCCTTGGGCTGCCTGCCATTCTTCATCAGCCACCACGATCGCAACGGGTTCACCAAAATAACGCACCCGGTCGATCGCAAGCACCGGCATATCCTGCAGCACCGAACCGGTGAGCTGCAAACAGTCATGTCCGGTGACGATGGCACGCACGCCCGGTACACTGTACGCGCCGGATGTATCAATGGAGAGAATACGCGCATGCGCGAATACGCTTGTTAAAAGCCTTGCCTGCAGGCATGATCGGCTGACATCATCGTCATTGTATTTAGCTTTTCCGCTGACCTTCAGCAAAGCGTCGTTTCTGATCATGTTGTCTCCGGCTTTTTTGATAAAACATATTATAGCCAATCATTGCGGTTTGTTATCCTTTTGCATGAAAAAGGGTACCCGCGAAAAGCGCGAATGCATAATAAATCGATATAGCAGAGAAACTAACAAAAAAGGAGGAACTGTTATGGGTATTTTATCTTGGATTGTGCTTGGCGCACTTGCGGGCTGGGTGGCCAGCATCATTATGAAAAACAATCCGTCAATGGGCGCTTTTGCGAATATTGCCGTGGGTATCATCGGTGCTTTTATCGGCGGCTTCATCATGAATCTGATCGGCGCGAACGCGGATGTGACAGGCTTTACGCTGGAAAGCTTTTTGGTTGCGCTGCTGGGCTCGGTGATTCTGCTCGCAATTATCAACCTCATTCGAAAAGGAACGGTTACAAACAAATAGCGTTTCCATACGAGAAAGCAGTATAAGTCAATGCAATGTCGATATGACATGTTTTATTATCCCGGCTTGCCGACCGTGCAGTGGATCACAATCCCATTATAAGGCTTAGTTAAAGGGATTCTGATCCACTTTGTAGTTTTCCGCTGAGCTCGTATTGACATTCAGAATTATAGTCAGCATACTGCAACCTAAGGTTTTCAACGCGGATCATCCTGTGTTATTCTAATCGACATGGGACGATATGCAGCAGCATCTTTCGGTCGGCTAAAATCAGCGGGTATATAATTGCTGCCGCCGTTTATGATCATCATATTTGCAAATCATCAGCATTTTAAATTTCAAAACATATCAATGAAAGCGATGACCAATACGTGTGTCCTGTGCTATAATGCAATCAAAAAGTCAGCAGGAGACACACCTTTTGAACGTCTCAAGAAAAAAATCAACCGTTAATATAAAACAAAGCATGATTGCCGTGTTTATTCTTTTAACTATGCTTATGAGCGCGTGCGGTGCCAACAGCGAAGCCGTATCCGCAACATCGGCAGCACCGTCGGCCCAAACGCAGACAGCAGCACCTTCGCCTTCCTCTGCGCCGATTCAAACGACAGCGCCGGAACAGACACCGCAGCCGACATTGGCTCAAACACCGGCTCCGACGCCCACGCCCGCACAAGCAGCCGCGTTTATCGGTCAGGCTGTGTGCACAGCCAAAGAGGCGGTGAATATTCGCGAAAAGCCGGAAAAGAACAGCACTGTGCTCGCATCGCTGCCCGCCAATGAAACGACAGATGTGATTGCCTATGAGGGCGGCTGGGCTTTTGTTTCGTACAACGGAACAACAGGCTATGTGAACCGTGATTATTTAATTGGCAGACACAAGCCGGATATTGATGTGCCGATGGGTGAGTGGGCGGCGATACTCGTGAACCCGTCCCATTTGCTGCCCGACGGCTTTAACGTATCACTTGCCGATTTTGAAGGCGGCCAGGTGGATGCGCGCATTTATGATATTTGCACGCGCATGTTTGCGGATGCCGCAAAAGACGGTGTCGAATTTCAGTTGGTGGACGCTTACCGCAGCTTCGAGCGTCAAAACGAGCTTTATCAGAAAAAAGTAGACAGCTACATTGCCAAGGGTTACAGCCGGGAGGAGGCCGAGGTACAGGCCGCAACCATCACGGCGCGCCCGAACACGAGTGAGCATCAAACAGGGCTGGCGCTCGATATTGTCACGCCGTCTTACACTAAGCGAGACAAGGGTTTTGCGAAGACAGATGCGTTTCAATGGCTGAACGCGAACGCACAGGATTACGGCTTTACGCTGAGATACAAGCAGGACAAGCAGGCGTACACCAAGGTGATATATGAACCGTGGCATTGGCGCTTTGTGGGCGTGGAGGCAGCAAGAGCCATGAAGCAAAGCGGCGACTGCTTTGAAGAATATACGGGAGCAGCCTAGCATCGCAACGAGGGGGAGACAGAATGAGGGCAAAAAGAGCGCTTGCCGTGGCGGCGGCCATAACGGTGATGCTGTTGTGTTCGTGCCTTAATGGCACTGCGCAAAACGGTTTGGAACTGAATAAAGACAAGAGCCGGTTTGATGATTTCTCAGTAATCAGCAACATGGTTTATATGGATTGTTTTTTGACGATTGATAATAAAGGCACCGAAGACGTGACGGTTAAGATCAGCGCATCCTCGCAAAAGGATGTGTCGGCTGGGCTGCTGAAATGCGCAGACATGTGCGGTTTTGATGAGAAGCTTGTTTCCGACACTTTTGTGTTATCGAGCGGAGAAAACAGCCTTGTCGTTGTTTTTGAGGGTGAGTTCGGCGGGACGGAACAAAAGAAGGACAGGCTGCTCCCCGAAGATATTCAAATTGAAGTGGTTTCATAGCATTTATTTAGAACCCGAAAGAAAAGGAGCCAAAAATAATGGCTGAGGAAAGAACGTTTGTGATGCTCAAGCCCGACTGCTTAAAAAGAGGGCTGACCGGAGAGATTATTGCGCGGATTGAGAGAAAGGGGTACCGCATTGCAGACGCGAAGATGTTGCAGCTTGGCAAAGACATACTGCGAGAGCACTACGCCCATCAGGCCGACAAGCCGTATTATCCGCGTATCGAAAGCTTTATGATGTCAGGCCCGGTGCTGTGTTTAATCGTTGAAGGGCAAAACGCTGTGACCGGGGTGCGGATTTTGATGGGAGCCACGGCATTTGAAGAAGGCAAAGCCGGAACGATTCGCGGTGATTATGCGTACTGCATGGGCGAGAATTTAATTCATGGGAGCGATTCGGCTGAGAACGCCGAGATCGAAATAAAAAGATTCTTTAAATAAGATTGTGTGAATATGTGGGGATTTATGAAACCGAAATTATGGCTGATGGTGCTCGCACTTCTATTGTGTGCGGCTGTGTCTGCTGCATGCAGCGCGGATAAACCGGCGAAGTCGAGAGCGGCAGCAGTGGGGACAATAGCCCCTGATCCAAAACCCAGCGCCAGTGCTGCCGAGCCATCGCCTTTAGGCGAGGAGATTGAAGGCATTTACGAGTTTGATGACAATGTCTATACAAATCCGCTCAGCTCATTTATTGCGATGAAAGGTTATATGCCGTATTTTGAAATCTTGGAGGACAAACTGAGAATTATCGATTCGCAGAATGATACCGTGGAGGAGATCGCGGGCCTATCGGCACCGTCAGATGTCAGCACGGATGATTTTGAAGCGCTGTTTGAAAATGAGATTGCGCTGGATGGTTTTTCCATACCCGATATCGCGGTTTATTTACGATGCAGCCAGTACGGTGTTTATAAAGATGAGTATGTGGAATACCGCGTTTATCGGATGGACGATGAGGTGTGGCTCGCCAAACTCTCCAATGGCCATATGTGGAGCATATACCGGCTTTTGAAAACAGGCGGTATCAGCCTGGGTATCATCGGCGGTGCGGACGGGCCGACGAGTGTGTACATCAGCTAGTCTGAAGCTTTTTTGATTTATATTTTAGGATTGGATAATAATCAAATGCATTGATTGAGAGGATGGGTATTATGCCGATCATCACCACGCAGCGGCTCATACTGCGCAACATATGTGAAGAAGATGCCGACGATATCTTCGCCTATTCTTCGTCGCCGAATGTGGGACCGAACGCGGGATGGAAGCCGCATGAAAGCAGAGACGAAACGCTGGAAATTATGGAAGCGATATTCTTAAGTCAGCCGAACATATTCGGTATTGTGCTGGCTGAGAATGAACGGATGATCGGTTCAATCGGCCTCGTCAATGATCCCAAAAGGCAGAATGAGCACGCGATGATGCTGGGGTACGCGCTCGGCGAAGACCATTGGGGCAAAGGCTATATGACCGAAGCGGCCAATGCCGTTTTGTGCTATGGGTTTGAACAGCTCAAGCTCAACTTGATTTCGGCCTACTGTTACCCTTTTAATGAGCGCTCAAGAAAGCTGCTTGTAAAATGCGGTTTTGTTTATGAGGGCACGCTCAAGCACGCGGAGCAGATATACGACGGACGCATTTATGATAACGAGTGTTATGCGATGACAGCAGAAGACTATTGTAAGAGGAGCGGTAAATGACGAAGCCTCTAAGTGAAATGACAAACGAAGAGCTCTGGCAGCTGTTTCCGATTGTGCTGACCGGACACCGGGATGAATGGAAGCGGTGGTTTGAAGAAGAAAAAGAAACTCTTATCCGTTTGGCCGGCAATGAAAATATAGAAAGAATCAGCC
>JAEZIW010000250.1 GCA_023436525.1 Bacillota bacterium
GTACTACGGTTTCGAAGGCGGGCCTAAAAATCCGCAAAGGGCACATCGATGAAGTTTCTTGTGTTGGCTGCTGACGCCCAGTCGGGAGCTGATGCTGGGAGTTAAGGTTGTGGGGCGATCCGCAATGGCATGCGGGCGTTGACCCTGCTTCCGCGGAGACCCAAGCAGGTGACAGAAACGTTACTACTTGGGGTGGAAACCTGTTATGCGGCGATAAGTTGTGTACAGAGTAGCCTGCCTTGAGTTTTGCGGGGCGTTATTGCGGAACACGCTCTGGGGTGCCATGGCCAGGCGCACCGGAGACGATTGCTGCGAGAAACCCGCATGGCAAAAGAGGCTAGAAACCGGTTTTGTGCTGTCGAGGAAAACTCCTAGACTGTAGAAGTGCGTGCAAACGCACCAAAGATATTTTGGAGATTATAGTGTGGTCTAAACGGCAATCCAGTCACGCATCCGGTGACGGGGCGTTTCAGGGTTTAAAGGGTAACCGCTTCATCGGCGACGGGAAGTATCTCTGAAGGGAAATCCTACTGGACCTAAGCTGCAAGGTTTATCCAAAATATCACCACCGTTTTTTATTTTGGAGAATTTTTTGGCAAAGAAAAGGCAAAACCGAAAACTCAAATATTGGGCGCTGAAGGTGTTTGTCATCTCGCTGGTGTTAACGGCGGGCATAAGCATTATCACGGAAATGCTGATGGACAAGCTGTCCGTCATCGCGGCGGCATTGCTCATCCTTATCATCGTTCTAATCGGTGTCGCTTTTGATATTATCAGCATCGCCTTTGCGTCGTGCGATACCACACCCTTTGTATCCATGGCATCCAAGAAAATAAAACGCGCCAAAAGCGCGCTCGTGCTGCTGCGCAACGCGGGCGTTGTTTCAAATATTTGCGGCGATGTGGTGGGCGATATCTGCGGTATCGTCAGCGGTGCGGCGGGTGCGGCCATCGCGGTAAAAATACTGGCACAGTCGCCCACGGTGCCCGATATTGTGATGACCATCGCCATTTCGAGCTTGATTGCGGCGGTGACCGTGGCGGGCAAAGCGGCGGGCAAAAAGCTCGCAATTAATAAGAACAAACAAATCGTCAGCTTGGTATCGTATGTGCTGATGTTTTTTTTACGGGAAGAAAGATAATATGGCAGAGAAAACGCGCCTTGATGTGTATCTTTTTGAAAAAGGGCTGGCTCAGAGCCGCGAAAAAGCGCGCGCGATGATCATGGCGGGCGAAGTCAGCGTTAACGGGCAGGTCTGCGCCAAAGCCTCCGTAACGGTGACAGATGCTGAGCAGGTCGCCGTTAAGTCCAATGATGCTTTTGTGAGCCGCGGCGGTAAAAAGTTGCAAAAGGCCATTAAGAGCTTCGGGCTTGATTTGAAAGGCGTGACTGCGATTGATGTCGGTGCGTCCACGGGCGGCTTTACCGATTGCATGCTGCGCGAAGGTGCTGATTTTGTATACGCCGTGGATGTGGGATATGGGCAGTTGGCGTGGCGACTCCGGCAAGACAGCCGCGTATGCGTGATGGAGCGCTGCAACGCACGCTACTTGGAGCCGCAGATGTTTGATCGGCCCATCGGCTTTGCGAGCATCGATGTGTCATTTATATCGTTAAAGCTGATATTGCCTGCAGTAAAAAGAATACTCACGCCGCCGTTTATCATCACGGCGCTGATCAAGCCGCAGTTTGAAGCGGGACGCGATCTTGTCGGCAAAAAGGGCGTGGTACGCGATAAAAAGGTGCATATTGACGTGATACAAAGTGTGCTTGAGTATGCGGCGCAGAGCGGCCTTAACGTCTGCGGGCTCGATTTCAGCCCCATCAAAGGCCCGGAAGGCAATATTGAATACCTCGCCTGTTTTCGTGACAGCGGTGAGGAGGCGGTACCGGACATCGCCCGGGTGGTGGAAGCCGCACATGAAAAAGCCGAATAAAAACATTGAACAAACACTGATTCTTTTCGTAAAAATTTGTCCTTGCCTGCGTTTCTCATGTTTGATGTCGCTCAATTATCGATATATCAAACATGAGCCTGACATACCGCAATAAGCTGTAATTTGTTAAAGAGACCGTTATTTCGCTATCGCAGCTCCGCTTCTCACGACTAAATGTGCTGTTACCATGACAAAGATACATCACTAAATCAGAAATTTTTACATAAAAACTGAATTGAACATTGCGAAAAACGTTTGATTACATGTTGTATAATTATCCATTGTTATTTATAATACTAAATATATGGAGATGAAGAACGTTGGCATTTACGCCAACCCGTCCAAAGACGTTAATATGCAGGGAACCAAAATGGTGGCGAAGTTGCTGCGCGAGAGCGGCATACATGTCAGCTTTGATGCCGGGGCCATACCTGAAGGCGAACGGGAACTCATCGACTATTCAAAAATCGACTGTTTGTTTGTGCTGGGCGGAGACGGCACGCTGCTCAAGGCGGCGCAGACCGCCAGCGTTCACGGCGTTTGTATACTCGGTATCAATTTGGGGCGGCTCGGCTTTTTAACCGAGGTGGAGCTTGGCGATATCGCCAAGGCCATAACGCTCATTCAAGACGGTGCCTGTTATGTGGAAGAGCGCACCATGCTGCACGGCAGCATTTATGCAGACGGTGAAAAACGGTACGAGGTGGAAGCGCTTAACGACATCGCGGTGCTCAAAAAAGACATGTCGCGCATGGTGAGGCTTGAGCTTTTTATCGGCGGCGCGCTGGCCGATTTTGTGGATTGCGACGGTATGCTGGTGTCAACACCGACGGGCTCGACCGGGTACTCCTTAAGCGCGGGCGGGCCGATACTCAGCCCGAAGCTTGATTGCATGCTGACAACGCCAATCTGTCCGCATTCACTGCATTCGCGCACGCTGGTGGTATCCGGCGATGACGAGATTGTAATCAGCCCGGCGGCACCCGGCGGCATTGTTCTTTCGGCGGACGGCGTGCAGCAGACTGAAATACATAACGAAGAAACGGTCAAGATAAAAAGGTCAAAATATAAGGCGTGTTTTTTGAGGTTTCACGAAAACTATTTTTATCCATTGCTTCGTTCGAAATTTCTTAATTGGGACGATAAACTAAACGTGGGAGGCAGCGATGAAACAGGGGCGGCAAAGCGTGATACTCGAGCTGATTGAAAACTATGATATCGAAACCCAGGACGAACTATCGTCGCGGCTGCGCGAGAAGGGCTATGAGGTCACTCAAGCCACAATTTCGCGCGATATCAAAGAACTGAAGCTGATCAAGGTTCAGTCTGAAAACGGGGCTTATAAATACGCCGCGTCAGGGCGTGAAACAATGGGCAAGCTCGATATTTTCAAGCGCGTTTTTCGCGATACCGTTTTGTCGGTGGAAACTGCAGCGTCTATGGTTGTGGTGAGAACGATGGCGGGCAGCGCTAACGCAGCTGCCGAAGCGATTGATGAAATGGATATCCCCGAGGTGGCGGGAACGCTCGCGGGAGATAATACAATATTTGTGGCGGTTCGCGAGGAAGGCATGCAAAAGCGTATCGTCGAGATTCTTTGCGGTATGCTCAGCGCGAAACGATAAAAGGGTTGGGGTTACCATGCTGAACAAACTGGTTATCAAAAATATTGCGCTTATTGAAGAGCTGGAGGTCAATCTGGCTGATGGCATGAATGTGCTGTCCGGCGAGACAGGCGCGGGCAAATCCATCATTATCGACTCTGTGAATCTGGTGCTTGGTGAACGTGCCGATAGGGATTTAATTCGAACCGGCGCGCCCAAGGCGGTGGTTGAGGCTTGGTTCAGCGGCATCAACGAGAGCGTGAAAGACATTCTTTTGGCGCAGGAAATCGAGGAGTGGCCGGAGCTGGTGATGAGCCGCGAGATCAACGCGGCGGGCAAAAATGTGTGCCGTGTGAATGGAACGCTGATTTCACTCGCCGTACTGAAGGAGCTAAGCGACAGATTGGTCGACATTCACGGCCAGCATGAGCATCAGTCGCTGCTGAGCGAGAAGAACCATATCGCGATGCTGGATGGCTTCGACGCGCGTATTGAAAGCTTGAAGGCCGAGGTTTCCTCGGTATATGCGCAGTATTCCGATGTGGTGCGTCGGCAGCGTTCGCTTTTCGGCAGCGACGGTGACAGAGAACGCCGCATTGACGTGCTGAATTTTCAAATCAACGAAATCAAGATGGCGAATATTGCCGAGGGTGAAGAAGACGAGCTGAATGCTCAGAAGATAAAGCTCAATTCGGCGGAAAAAATCATGGACGCGCTGTCTGCGTCGTATGACGAGCTTTACG
Organism: Bacillota bacterium; assembly: GCA_023436525.1. Lineage (GTDB taxonomy): Bacteria > Bacillota > Clostridia > Christensenellales > SZUA-584 > SZUA-584. The sequence continues at coordinate 4,285 of JAEZIW010000250.1, forward strand.
AAAGAGAGCCCGCCAATGCGCTGTCGGCACTTAAAGATGTCAGCAGACGGCTCGGCAGCATTGCGGATGTGGACGAGCGTTACGACAAGCTGGCCGCGCGTGTTGACGAAGCCTATTACATGCTTGAAGAGGTTGCGTCTGCGATTCGCGATGACATGGACAACGATCTGTTTGATGCCGACACGCTGGAACGTGTGGAGGACAGGCTCGCGCTGATCGCGACACTCAAGCGAAAATATGGTGACCCGACGGTAACCGGGGCATTTTTAAAAAAATCCGAACTGGAACTGAATGACCTGCTGGGCAGTGCCGAGCTCTTAGAGCAGCTGGCGGCCAAGGCCCAGGCGCTTAAAGACGAGCTTTACCGAAAATCCTGCGCGCTTTCCGAGCAGCGCCGCGAAACTGCACGGCTTTTTGAGCAGCGCATGACGGCGCAGCTTGCCGATCTTGGCATGGCGTCCGCTGTGTTTTCGGTGAATTTTGCAGACACGGCGGTTATTGAAAACTGCACTTTTTCAAAAAACGGCATTGATACGGTGGAGTTTTATCTCTCCACAAATCGCGGCGAGCCATTAAAACCGCTGAAAAGAATTGCATCGGGCGGCGAAGTGTCGCGCATCATGCTGGCGCTCAAAAACATCGCTGCCGACAGGGGCGGCATTCCAACGATGATATTCGATGAAATCGATACAGGCATCAGCGGCCATATCGCGCAGGTGGTGGCTGAAAAGCTGCAAAACATATCGCGCGGTCGTCAGGTTATTTGCGTGACGCATCTGCCGCAGATTGCGAGCATGGCAGACAGGCATTTTCTGGTGACAAAACAAAGCGACGACACAACGACAAGAACCTATTTGCTGCCGCTGGATGACGATATGCGCGTCGATGAAGTCGCGCGTCTGGCGGGAGGAGAATCCGATGCGTCTAAAGCGCACGCATTCGAAATGATAAAAAAAGCCGGTAATTTTAAAAACGACAATTAAAACAAACCCTGCAGATTATTTCAAAGTATAAATAAACGAGCCTCTAACGACAATAATAGCAGCAAGTCGTTAAGAGGTGTTTTTTTGAAGAAGATAATAAGAGTATGCGGAATACTCATTGTGGCTTTGTTGTGTGCGGTTTATTTTTTACCGGCCGTGCGAAGCTATTCGAATATACCGAATGAAATATACATACAAAAAGGGATGCAAAAGGCGATTGATCTTGGGCTTCCTGTTCGCGCTGACGTGGACGCGGCGGGCGTGATCAGCCTCTCGGGTGATACGCTCGCACAAGCGACGGGCATGCAAAGCCCGCTCGTGATTGACCCGATTGAAAGCGGCGACGCGACCATTGAGCTGTCGCTGTTTGGTTTGCCTGTGAAAACGCTTAAGGTAAACGTCAGCGATGAGGTGATGGTGATTCCCGGGGGCCAGAGTATCGGCGTGACGCTGTATACAAACGGCGCGCTGGTGGTCGGTATCACGGGCATTGAAATGGAAAACGGTTCGACGGCCAATCCCGCGCGCGAAGCCGGCATGCTGCCGGGAGATGTGATTGTCAGCATCAATGGCGAGACGGTGGAAAATGCCGATCACGTGAGCAAAATTGTGGATCAATCGGACGGGACACTCAACGTGGTGGTGGATCGTGAAGGAAGAAAGCTCGATTTAAGCGTATCACCCATTACCGATTACAAGACAGGAAAGCTGCGCCTTGGCGTATGGGTGAGAGACAGCACGGCAGGCGTGGGCACGCTGACGTTTATCGATCCGAATAAACGGTGGTTCGGCGGGCTTGGGCATGCCATTTGCGATTTGGATACCGGCAGCGTTCTGAGCGTTAAGGAAGGCGAGATCTACTACTCCGAAGTGATACAAATCAATAAGGGCGAGAACGGCGTCCCCGGCGAAATCAAGGGTTATTTCTCCAGCGCCTCAGGCAACATGGGATTGATACTCAAAAACACGGATTACGGTATTTACGGCACTTTGTACGATAACGTCAAGCTGGATGAATTGGCCGAGCCGATTGCGGTGGCCCGGCCCGACGAGGTGGTGCTGGGCCCGGCCAAAATTCTGTCTACCATTGATCACGAAGGTGTGAAGGAATTTGACTGTGAAATCATAAAAATCAACAATCAGAGCACGCCGGAGCAGAAGAGCTTGGTTGTTCGCGTAACAGATAAAGAACTGCTGGAAAAAACGGGCGGAATCGTTCAGGGGATGAGCGGCAGCCCGATTATTCAAAATGGAAAGCTTGTCGGCGCGGTTACACATGTTTTCGTCAACAACCCCACCAAGGGCTACGGCCTGTTTGCTGACTGGATGCTCCAACAAACAGAATAAATTGTCGAAAATTGTAGCAATATGGGATATTGTAAATTTATTGTTACAATTAAAAGGGTTTTTTTGCTGTCGTGTTGAATAGCTAAGTGCTATTATTCAGGCCACCAAATACACTTATTAATAGAAGGGCAGGCGGAAAATTGAATAACGTTGAGAAGCACCGGACGATCCTTGCGGACAGCAACCGTGATTACTTAAAGCTTGTTTCGTCATTTCTCAAAGAGACGGATATGTTCGATATTGTTGACTATGCGTTTGATGGCAGACAGGCCTACGAGCTCACCAAAACCCATAAGCCCGACCTATTAATTGTTGATTTAATTATGCCGGTTCTTGATGGATTCGCGGTGCTCGAAGAACTCGCCCGGGATGGTTATGCAGAGAATACCAAAGTGGTGATGACTTCAGCCGTCAATCTTGATTTTGTGATGAAGAAGGCCGAAAGCTACAACATCAATTATGTCTTTTTAAAGCCTTTTGACAAAGAGGTGTTCAAAAGACGCATTGCTGAGCTGATGGTCTACAATTCGGCGGGCATGCGCGTTTTCGGAGGCAAATCGGAAGCGGATCCAAGCCAGATTGTCACGTCGCATATCAAGAAGGTGGGGATCACCGCGAACATTAAAGGGTATCATTATTTAAGAGATGCCATATTGCTTGTTCATGACGATTTCGATTTGATGAGCCGCCTGACAACCGGCCTATACGCGACGGTGGCCAGAAGGCACAATTCAACGCCGCAGCGTGTGGAACGCGCGATGCGCCACGCCATTGAAACGGCTTGGAACAGAGGCAATATTGAGGTGCTGCAGGACTTTTTCGGGTATACGATACTCGATACCAAAGGCAAACCAACCAACGGCGAATTTATTGCCATGCTGGCGGATAAGCTCAATACAGAGCTGAAATACGTGGATTAAGCAGAAGGGTTATGCTCGGCATACGCTGTTGTCAGCGCGCATATCTATCAGTACATGATGATATGCGGGGGCGGTGTGATTGCTGAACGATACAAAAAGACGAATCTTCACGGATGTGCTCGATAACAAAGTGCAATATCTGTTGATCGTCTTTTTTTTAGTGGTCGGCATAACGGCGGGAACCGTCACTGTCGGTAATCTGCAGATGGGAACCCGTGAGGCGTTGATGAGCTTTAAAAACTCGCTGTTCATGTCTGTCAAATCAGCAGACCCAGATTTTTGGGGTATCTTCTTTCACTCGCTGCTGTATCACACGCTGGTTTTCGGCGTGATTGCTGTGTTTTCGGTGATGATGCTCGGGCTGCCGGTTATTGCGGCGGTGATGATATTCAAGGGGTTTTGTGTGGGGTTCACGGCGGGTGTGTTGGCGCTTAATTTAACGGTCGGCGGATTTTTGGCCATTGTTGTTTGCATATTCGTACCGAACATCGTATTTATACCGTGCATATGCAAAGCGGGGGTATTGGGGCTTAACAATGCGCTGCAGGTGTTTAAAACGCGTCATATACCGATGACAGCGCAGGATAAGATTATGACGTCGAAGCCGTATTTTATAAAATTACTGATTGTTTATGCTTTTGGGTTCATCGGGATACTCATCGAATCGTTGCTTACGCCCGCGCTAATGAAGATTATATGATTGGTTTACTTGTTTTATCTAGTCCAAGCCAATCTTATACTATTAGACTGTTCATCAGATTAACTATATAGACAATTATTGATAACTATAATAATATAATCTAATAAATTCTATTTTAACGAGATTTTCATGAGAAAAGAATCAGTTAATGGTTGTATCGTTCCATATAATTCATCCATTCTTGAATTGAAAGAATTGCTTTCAAGAAGTGATATGGTCAGTTTCACACTTGGATGTGAAGCCTTATCACAAAAAGCTGAGATTGATTCTTATGATTTACTATTCAGCTATCTTAATCATGAAGATCCATATAAAAGACGCTGCGCTTTAGAAGCAATATGTCATTCATGTTACAAAGATAAATTGTCTGGCATGTTGGAGGAAAAACTATTAGACAGCAATATTTTTGTAGTTAAAACAGCGCTTAAAATGATTTATGAGGAACAAATTAAAGTCCCGAAAGAAAAAGTTATTAAAGTCTTGCTGCAAAAAGGTTTAGAATTTGATGCCTATCATTTTAGATCTCTTATAGTTGTTGCAAACGAGGAAGATTTTAAAGATTGCATGGAAATCCTAAAAAAGTATAAATCTAAAAAATCGCTAGAATCAGTTATAATAGAAATATTGTTCAATCTTGCAACAGATGAAAATTGGAGATTGCTATATGATTTAACAAAAGATCACGAAAAAGCACAAATCAGATTAATAGCATGCAAGCTGTTGGTTAAGTTTAATGACATAGACGAATTGAGTAAATTTGCTAATGATACCGATGGACATATTCGCAATTTCGTAAAAGAAAAATTATGATTCTAAGGATAAGTAAACCATTATCATAATGAAATCTGCTGGTTTGAAAAAGAATACGACATATTGTATATATTATAGTAAATCAATCGGATTAATAATCTTTTTTTGTTCTGCATATCCATATCCGTTGCATCAAAAAATAGAATACGCTATAGTTATCCGTGAGGTGAGCAATATGAACAAAGAACTGATCAACACTGATAAAGCCCCGGCGGCCATCGGCCCCTACGCGCAAGCCATCAAAGTCAACGGCTTCCTTTTCACATCCGGCCAGATTCCCATTGACCCAAACACAGGCGACATCGTGACGGGCGGCATCGAGGCGCAGGCGACGCAGGTGCTGAACAACCTAAGCGCGGTCTTAAGCGCGGCAGGCGCCGGGATGCAAAATGTTGTGAAAACCACGGTGTTCATCAAAGATATGAACGACTTTCCGAAACTGAACGCGGTATACGCGCAATATTTTTCCGAGCCTTATCCCGCGCGCTCCACTGTTGAGGTGGCGCGGCTGCCAAAAGATGTGCTCGTCGAAATCGAGGCTGTGGCGGTGTGCCCATGACCAAGCTCGGCGCATTTTCGCGAACAGAGCTGCTGTTAGGCCCTGAAGCGATGGACAAGCTCAAAAACGCAACCGTGGCTGTCTTCGGCGTGGGTGGTGTGGGCTCATTTACGGTTGAAGCGCTGGCACGCAGCGGCATCGGCGGCATCGCTCTGTTCGATGACGACAAGGTATGTGTGACGAACATCAATCGTCAGCTGATTGCCACGCATGAAACGGTGGGGCAGAGCAAGGTGGACGCCGCCAAGGAGCGGATACTCTCGATTAACCCCGATTGCCGCGTGGAGACCAACGCGTGCTTTTATACCGTGAACAATGCCGATCAATACGATCTGTCGCGGTATTCGTATATTGTGGATGCGATCGACACGGTGTCGTCCAAACTCAAGCTTATTGAGCGTGCGAAGGCGGCGAATGTTCCAATCATCAGCTGCATGGGTGCAGGCAACAAGCTGGACCCGACACGGTTTGAAGTGGCGGATATCTACCAAACATCCGTGTGTCCGCTCGCAAAGGTGATGCGGCACGAGCTGCGTGCGCGCGGCGTCGAAAAGCTCAAGGTTGTGTATTCAAAAGAAGAAGCGATAAAGCCAAGAGAAGATTCAGCGCTGAGCTGCAAAACAGGTTGTGTGTGTCCGCCGGGTTCCTTGCGAAATTGCAATGTGCGGCGTCAGGTGCCGGGCAGCATCGCTTTTGTGCCATCGGTGGCGGGGTTGATTCTCGCGGGCGAGGTTATTAAAGACTTAGCCGATATTCACTGAATAACCACTGAAGGCTGTTCGCTGAACGGATTCTTACGCACCGCGAGTGACCAAAGATATGGGTAACGCGCTTTCAAATGCTTCAAATAGATGACCCATTCAAAAACCAGCAGATTATACGCACGTGAAATATCGCCCTTCAGATGTTCGATATCCGCTTTGGGAAGTGCGTTCACGTCTACTCGGCTCGACAGCTCATCAACAAGGTGATAGAGCGCCCACAGCATGTCTGTGAAGGTGTCGTGCTCCAGTAGATTCGGGTTGGCGAACAGCTTGATAATGTCTTCTTTTATCGGAAGCGATTGCTTGAGCATCACGATGGCATCAGCACTCAGCACCGTATGAACAGGGCATTGTTTCGCCGCTTTGGCTGCGCCGTCAAATGCTTTGTCGGCCCATGCCGGCTTCATATCCACAATCGCTCTTACCGCCTCACGATCGGCAATCACTTTATTGAGCGTATTGAGTGCATCCGAGCCTGTTTCGCTGAAAAATGCGCTGATCACAATGTTGATTTGATCGAGGCGTTTGCGCTTTTCACGCGCGGCTAGTATACGGTCCAGAAAAAAGGTGATCATAATCACTTCAAGCGGCAGAAAAATCAAATCCTGCAGTATTAAAAATTCTGATTCTTCGGGATTGTGAAAGATAATCTGCTGCAGCAAAAAGAAAACACAAGATAATATGACGAGCGATATGATGATGGCCTGATCAAAACGTATGCGTTTCATAAGACCTCCGCTGATTTAATTATGGTTATTATATAAGCAGCGTATGCGGTGACGCAAGACGTTATATCGAAATGGTATCGTCGAGAAAAACTGTGTTTTGTAACGTGTTGCGATGTTTTCGGCTGGCATGAACACAAATGCAAATACAAGCTTTGTTCTGGCCAAAGGCTGACAGCTATATGATATAGGGCATTGCCGGTTTCTTCTTATAGATAAAACAAATACAGATTCAAAAAACATTCGCGCTTATAAAAACATTTCTGAAAAACGGGTTACAAAAGCGTTGACAAGTGAAAGGGCGTTTGGTAATATATTTGAGCGCTCTAAAAACGGGAGAGCGCAAACGGGAACGAAAAAGCGTATAAGAAACGGCATAAAGTTCCTGAAAAAACGGTGTTGACAAACAGGATAAAAGTTTGTTAATATACAAGTCCGCGATCGAGAGATCACGGGAGCAGAACCTTGAAAAAATAATCAGCACTATCAAATAGTA
>JAEZIW010000245.1 GCA_023436525.1 Bacillota bacterium
TTCTTCGCCCCCACGACCACCGGCGGCGCATCCAGATAATCAAACGCCAATTCCGTGATATTGCGCGCAAAGTCATTCAGGTGCGAACCACGCTCACACGCGTCGCCCGTGATGATGATGCGGCCCGTCTTCTTGATGGATTCAATCACCGGCTCATAATTAAACGGCACAAGGCTGCGCGCGTCGATCACTTCCACGCTGATGCCGTGCGCGGCAAACAGCTTAACGGCCTCCATCACGCGGTACAGCGTCGCGCCGACAGAGAGTATCGTCAAATCGCTGCCCTTTACCTTCACGTCTGGCTCACCGATCTCAATTTCGTAGCTTTCGGCAGGCACGCCGCCCTCATGGAACTGTTCGCCGATATCATAAATGCGCTGGCTTTCAAGATAAACCACGGGGTCCGTTCCGTTTAACGCCGCCGCCATCAAGCCCTTGGCATCATACGGCGTGGCCGGGAACACAACTTTCAGGCCGGGTATATGCGCACACAGGGCCGACCAGTCCTGCGAATGCTGTGCGCCGTATTTGGAGCCGACCGACATACGCAGCACGCACGGCATTTTGAGTATACCGGCACTCATCGACTGCCATTTGCTGAGTTGGTTAAACACCTCGTCGCCCGCGCGGCCCAAAAAGTCCGCATACATCAGCTCGGCAATCACGCGGCCGCCCGCCATCGCATAGCCCACCGCGCTGCCCACAATCGCGCCCTCAGAAATCGGCGAGTTGAACAAACGGTGATACGGCAGACAGTCGGAAAGGCCGCGGTACACCGCAAACGCGCCGCCCCATTCGCGTACATCTTCGCCGTAGGCGGTCAGCGTCGGGTCTTCGTAATACTTGTCGATAATCGCTTCGAATATACCGTCGCGCAGCTGATACAGCTTGTTCTTGGATACCGGCTTGCCGCTCGCATCGAAAGCGAAGCGTTCTTTTTTGGTCAGTTGCTGCACATGCGCGTTTTCTTCCTTCTTCTGCAGCACATCCGGCGTTCTTTTTTCGTCCATGCTCTTCACATGGCCGTTCGAGAACATCAGGTCGGCAATGCAGTTCGGGTCTCTGATTAAATCCATGCGCGGCGAAAGCGTATCGTCCTTGGCGAGCTTCACAGTTTTGAGCACCCATGCCTTCACCTGCTGCGCAATCGCCTCCAGTTCAGCCGTACTCGCCACCTTCGCATCCGTAATTTGCTTGCCAAAGGCGATAATTGAATCGGCCTGCTGCCACAGATCGACTTCTTCTTTGGCGCGGTATGCCGACGCATCCGACGGACTGTGGCCTGAGAAACGGTAGGTCAGCACATCGAGCAGCACCGGGCCTTTGCGGCTGTCAATAATCTCTCGTTTGCGCTTGTAGGCATCAATCACAGCCAGCGGATTAAAGCCGTCCACGCGCTCCGCATACATCTGGCTCGGCGTTACACCCGCGCCGAGGCGCGCGACCTCGCCGTAGGCCATGGTCTCGCCGCAGGTCTGCCCGCCCATACCGTAGAAGTTGTTGAATATGTTGAATATAATCGGCAGCCCGCCCTTGTGTTCATCGTCCCAGAGCGTACGGAACTGATCCATCGCCGAGAAGTTCATCGCTTCGTAGACGGGGCCGCAGCCGATGCTGCCGTCGCCAATGTTGCAGACCACGAGACCGTCTTTTTTGTTCACACGCTTATAGAGTGCCGCGCCCGCCGCGATATCCGCGCTGCCGCCCACAATCGCGTTGTTCGGGAATATGCCGAACGGAATAAAGAACGCGTGCATCGAGCCGCCGAGGCCGCGGTTAAAGCCGGTTTTTCTCGCCCAGATTTCCGCAAGTGTGCCGTAAAGCAAAAACTCAATCGCAATCTCCTTCACGCTGGCAGCTTTGGTCGTCTTCTCAATCACCGCGTACGTTTCACCGCCGAAGAACGTTTTCATGATGGTCAACAGTTCATCGTCACCGAGCTGTGCAATGGCGCTTAAGCCCTTGGCGAGTATCTCGCCGTGGCTTCTGTGTGAGCCGAAGGTGTAGTCGTTGATGGAGAGGCCAAATGCCTGCCCCACATAAGCCGCTTCCTGCCCTATTCCGAGATGCGCCGGGCCCGGATGATTGTAGACTTCGCCCTCATATTCGCCCGTCGTCTTGATGAGATTCAGCATCGTCTCAAACTCACGGATGATGAGCATATCGCGGTACATTCTTAAAAATTCGTCCTTGGAGAAGTTTTTCTTTTCGTCCGCCACCGTTTTCTGATACACGTTCATCGGGATATCTTCAAACGAGATTTTTCCCGGCTGTCTGACCTTTTCCGGCTCAACCATTAAACATTTCGTCATAATTACTCTCCTGATTATTCTGTTAAAATATTTTAGAAGCGTTGCTTCATAGCTTGATGAAAAAATACGGGTATCGGTCATTCTGAACGAGTGTAGCGAAGTGAAGAATCTGTCACAACAGATCCTTCGTCGCACCGCTCCTCAGGATGACCGTATGAGTTACTTACCATAGCAATGACACGAAATACCTTGTCAGCAGCATGAAAAGCATATCTTCAATGAGTTCTACTAAACGAGCCTTCGCTCATCAAAGCTGAAATATCGCTTCGCGCAGCGCTTCGCACACCGTCGGGTGCGGGAACACCAGCTGCTTGATTTCGTCGATTGTCATTTCCTTCTCAATCATCAGACCCGCGCCGTAGATGATCTCTGACGCGTAGCTGGAAATCATGTGAACGCCGACGAGCTTATGCCACTTGTTGTCCACGACAATCTTGATGATGCCGTCGCCGCGGTCGTTCTCCGCGAGATAGCGACCCGAATAATTCATCGTGATGCTCTTCACCGTCACATCCATTCCCTTGTCTCTGGCCGCTTTTTCGGTGAGCCCCACACCCGCCACCTCAGGCGTCGTGTAGATTACGCCCGGAATCGCGTCGTAGCGCATCACGTCTTTTTTGCCCGTCATGTGGTTCACCGCCACCTCGGCTTCACGGTAGGCCGTATGCGCAAGCAGCGATTTTCCGTTGATGTCGCCCGCCGCATACACGCCCGCTATGTTGGTCTGCAGATGCGCATCTGTGATCACCGCACCGCGCTCCGTTTGTATATTAATGGTTTCCAGCCCAAGGCCGTCTGCCACAGGCCGCCGCCCGATGGAGAGCAGCACCTTATCGGCCGTCAGCGAAGCGGCTTTGCCGCTCGCATCGAGGTATTCCACCTTGTCCGATATCGCGGTCACCTTGCAGCCAAGCTGAAAATTGATTCCCTTTTTGACGAGGCTTTTTTTGAGCAGCGCCGCGATGTCCGCGTCGATCGGGCCGCCGATGCTGTCCAGCATCTCGATAACCGTTACGTCTGCGCCCGCCGAGCAATAGTAGCTCGCCATTTCCAGGCCGATGACCCCGCCGCCGATCACAATCAGCTTACCCGGCACCTCGGTTATATCGAGCATTTCGCGACTCGTCAGCACAAAACCTGTTTGTATCGCCTCTTTCAGCCCCGGAATCGGCGGCACCGCCGTTTCGGAACCCGCCGCAATCAGCAGCCGCTTGCCGATATACACATCCTTGCCATCCGTCACGGAAAAGCCTTCTATGTTCTTGCCGGTTACCGTGGCCTGCGCCTTCACAACCGTGACGCCGGCGCCCCTAAGCGTCGCTTCCACGCCGCTAACCAGCGTTTTCACCACTTTGTTCTTGCGCGCAATCACCG
>JAEZIW010000019.1 GCA_023436525.1 Bacillota bacterium
GACTGCAGCGACACCTCGTATTCGGCTGAGCAGCCGCCGAACACCACCACCACTGTTTTCTTATCCATTGCAGGCCTCCTTTGCCATCATTTCGGTTTCTTCGGGGAGCGGATAGCCGATTTCAAACACATCGGTGTAAAGCAGCTGCCCCGGCTGAATTTGACCCGATGCGTAATCGATGCACTGCCGCCACACCGAAACCTGTTCATACATCTTTGTGCCTTGTTTGAAGAATAGCTTGTCGCGGTTGGTGATTTCATAGCGGCAGGGTTTTGTATCGTCTGTGAGCAGCCTGCCACACAAAACGGTATCCGCAAAGCTCAGATCGATTTGAAAGGTCGAATCGGTTTCGTTCTTCACCTTCAAATCCAGCCACCCTTCGCTGATTGTCGCATCCACGCTGTCCGGCTCGTTGGCATCCGGTGACGGGAATTCCTTGAGGCGATGAGGGTGCCTCTCAACGATTGTCAACGGTGAATGCAAAAACATCCAGAACAGAAAGTTGCTCAGGTGACAAAGGCCGCCGCCTTTTACCGTGGTCAGCTTGCCGTATTCCACGGAAAGGCCGGGCTTAAAGGATGTGCTGCGCTCGGCGTTTCTCACCAATTGCCAAAACGAAAAGGTTTCCTGCGGGCGAATCAAAAGGCCGTTTATGGTTTGTGCGGCCAGCTGCAGATTGAATATTTTGTTCACCTGATAGCACAAATCAAAGCCGGTGTTCTCATTTAACAGGTTCGTCTCGCTTTTAAACGCACAGTAAGGAAGATGTTTTGCCGCTTTTGTTGCGGCATATTGGTTGGCATCAAAATTCATGCGCATGTAGAAACAGAACTTACGCTGCGCCTTTCTTAAGGGCAGCAGGAATGGCAAAAGCTGCGTGATTCGTTTTCTTTCCAAGTCATCGTACCCCTTTTCTTCAATACAAAAAGCCTGCTTGGCTTTTGCAACATCATGTTACAAAAATCGGGCAGGCTGTGTTTGAATTTGCTCTTATGAAAAACTTAAGAATCTATGATGAAAAGCTTATTATTTTTATGAAGGATGGGGCATCGGCTGCGCTGCCGCACCGGGCAGCACCACCGTAAACACGGTTTGATTTGCGTCACTTGAGGCTGATATCCGTCCGCCGTGGGCCTCCACAATCTCTTTGGCAATGGCGAGCCCCAGCCCCGCGCCGCCTGTGTTCGACGATCGGGCGGCATCCAGACGGAAGAATTTTTCGAATACGCGCTCCAGCTGTTCAGCCGGAATGGGATCGCCCTGATTGGCAAACGTGATGATGGTGCTGGCATTCTCGCGAAAAGCGGTGATGGTGATGGCCGCGTTGCTGTCGCTGTAAGCGATGGCATTCTTCAAAATATTATTGAATACGCGCGAGAGTTTGTCTGCATCGCCAAAGATAATAAGATCATCCGGAGCTATAACATTGGCTGTTTTGTTCTGCGGAGCAAGCATGGGGTAGAACTCATCCGCCATCTGGCGCAGCATCAACGCAAGATTGATTCTCGCCGTATTCACCTCAATATGCTGGAGATTGAACCGTGTGATTTCGAAGAACTCGTCAATAAGCTGATCCAAACGGTGAGCCTTCTCCAGCGTGATCCCCACGTATTTCGCCTTTTGTTCGGGCGGCATTTCCGGCGCTTCATTGAGCAGGCTCAAATAGCCGATCACAGAGGTCAGCGGCGTTTTGATATCGTGTGCCAGATAAACGATCAGATCGTTTTTACGCTGCAGCTCGTCGCGGGCCGTTCGTTCGTTTCTGATGGCTGCCTGTTTAATTTGATTCATGCTGTATTCCACATCTCTTAGCAGCGACGGCAGCTGAATCGGTGTGTTCTCAGAATTAATAAGCGTGCTGCTTGCGGCAACAATCGCTTCTATGTATTTAACGGTTTTATTCCAATAATGATAGATCACGAAGCACAGCACCACCAGCCAAACGCAGATGAGCACGAGCGGCGCGTAATTTTCCAGGCTATGCATGAAGCTGTATAGGGGGCTTGGCTGCCAGATAAACCGGCTGGCAATATATTGAGCAAGATAAAAGCCCGCAGTTAGAATGAAGGCGGAAATAACAGCGGCAACAGCACAGCGAAGCAGCATGCTTCTCATCAGTGTGGATCTGAATCTATCGCTATTTTTCAATCTTGTAACCCACTCCCCAAACGGTTTTTATGTATTTTGGGCGCTCTGCGCTGTCGCCCATCTTCTCCCGAATATGCCGGATATGAACCATCACCGTGTTATTGCTGCTGGTGTAATACTTTTCTCCCCATACCTCGTGAAACAGCTCCTCCGAGCTGACGACCCGCCCGCGATTGGAAGCCAACACCCAAAGTATAGAGAATTCCGTCGGCGTTAAAACCAGCTTCTTTTCATTCAGTGTGCTTTCGCGGGTATCTCTATCCAGAACCAGCCCCGAGAAGACGATGGTATTCTCCTCGGCTGGCGGCTCGGCAGCATTGTATTTTGTAAACCGCCGAAGCTGTGCCTTCACACGGGCGATCATCTCGAGCGGCTGAAACGGTTTTGTGATATAATCGTCCGCACCCAGGGTGAGGCCGGTAATTTTATCGATTTCTTCGCTTTTGGCCGTCAGCATGATGACGGGAAAATGATGCTTTTCTCTGATACGCTGGCATATCGTAAAGCCGTTTTCATCAGGAAGCATGACGTCGAGAATGGCTAGGTCAATGCGCTCATTGTCGATGCAGTTAAGCGCGTTCTTACCGTTATAGAACTTGAACACGTTGTAGTCTTCGCTTTTCAGGTACACTTCTATTAAATCGGCAATTGCCTGTTCATCATCAACAACCAAAACGTTTAAAGCCATCGTATGTTTACTCCTTGCAGCATCCACCCATAACAATGTAGCATGAAATCTTAATGGATGCGCAGCGAATTTCTTATGGATTCCTTAAGATTTTATTAACAGCATAATCCCATGCCCAAACTCATACTATATTCTTTTTGGAAAGATGACAACCGTTCATTGAGAAATGTCAGACAATAATGGCTTAATAGATTGTTAAGAATGTGGGTGAGTTAATACACATGGAGCTTTTTCTTGCTTTCGAAAAGCAGCGTATCCTGAATAAGTATCAGTGCCGGAGCGATAAACATAATGGCGGCGACGCTGATCATCATGACCGCGTATGAGTTGACAATCAGCCCCAAAATGAAGCACAGCAAGCCAACCAATAAACGGTCAACCAGATAAACGGGGGATAGCTCAGCATTTTTTCTGTACTGAAGCAGATAAAGTATGGCGGCTGTCAGCTGCATAGCGCTGCTTATCACCAACAGTGAAATGATGACCGCCGGATACTGATACAATAGCACCATTAAGCCAATGAGCATCACGGAAACACTGCGCACAAACGCTTGTATTTTGTTGGGCAGCGAGTTTTCAAACAGCCGTTTGCTGAATATCAGCTTCCAAACAAGCCGCTCAAAGCCGATAACAGCCATCGCCCACAGCAGCGGAGACGTTAACAGATTCAGTATCACGCACGCAATCGCAATCATCACGAAAGCGATCAACGTCACGGTTTTCGGTTCTCGCGGATTCATTTCCTTGAGTTGAGTCATTAATCTACGCGCAATTGTTTTCACGCAGATCACTCCTTTCTTGTACGGTTAGTCCCAACGAGATCATCACTTTGTTAAGCTGCCTCTCAAAGGTTGGGTCGGCTGTCGATTTTGTAACCGACAGTATCGTTTTTTCCCCTAACGTCATCAGCGCGCAATTCACCTTGCCGGTTAATGCCGGACCCAGCGTTAAATCCATGCTGTCAATATGAGCAGCCATTTCGCTGGGTATGCAGACGACACCGATGTTGGAAAGTGACGTTGTAAATATGCTGTCTCCAAACACGGAGACAAACAGCTGGGCAGCCGTATTTTTGATAAAGAGCGGAACAAAGCCGAGTATGCGCATCGCTTTGTTTGTCAGCAGCATCGCCTCGTTCATCGCTTTTTTTGCCGCTTTTTGATTAAGCTGTGCTGTCACGCTTTTTATCAACGCTTCAAAGGTACGGCCCGAATCGGCATGCTCGTGAATCAGGCAGTAAAGCGAGAAGTTTCGAAATGTGCGCGAATTATAAAATTTGCGCATGTTAACCGGAACCTGAATTTGCAGCCGCCCGCGCTTGGTTTTAATGGATGCTTTACATGCAAGGAAAATCATTGCGAGCATCAATGCCGTCACCGTTGTGTTGTACTTTGCCGCAAGGTTTTTCAACCGCCCGCAGTCAAGCGCCCATTTCAGCACGTAATGATGGTTCGGTTTTGTGAGCTCTCCGCCCAATTGCAGCCCCGGTTTGTCAACAAGCCCCGAAAGCTTTTTCACTTTCTCGGCCTTCACAAAATCGTTCGCGGATTCTTGTGCGCAGGGGGGTGCGTTCACATCCAATACCTGTTCGTCTGCGGGCACATGATAGCCGATCAGCCTCAGATACGCCGCTGTGAGTGTTTTCACAAACACCGTCCCGCCCATCCCGTCGGTGAGCACGTGGAAAAACTCAACGCTGATGCTGTTGCCCGCATACAGCACGCGCAACAACGGCTTGGAAGAATCGGATACGTCCATCGTGACGCATGGCAAACCGGGGTCAGCGCCTATCGCATGGCGCCGTTTCACGCTGTCAAGGTAGTGCCAAAAGAAGCCTTCGCGAATGGTTACGGCGAAATGCGGGAAGCGCTTGATGGTGAAGGTTAATGCCAGCTGGAGTATTTCGGGCACAATTTTCTGCGTTAAGTGTACGGATAGCCGAAACATCGCCATCCAGCGTTTGCTCACCGAGAACGGGTAAACCTTGGCCGCGTTATCTAGCGGATACCATTCAGTCGGCTTTCTTAAGTAAAAATCACCAAGGTTTTCCGAGCCTATCAGCCGCAGCGCTTTTCTCAGAGGGTACCCGATGGCATGATAGTACAGTATCGCGTTTTGAAAGTCGTGCAGCATCGCGCACGTTTCATGCGCGGGCATATCCATGCATAACGCGATCTCGGCAAAAAACGCAGACAGCTGCGTCTGCTCATCTTGCGAGCAAGAGTTTATATAGTCTACAAACGCTGCCGAGATTTGGGCCGGCTGCTCATGCTTATCGTGGGCTTTTTTCATATTAAGTCACCAGCCATTTTTTTTGCGCCTTGATCCACCTTCCATAAAGGAGTTTTGCGACGATTCTTGCGGGAACGAGCTTGCCGAGAACACTGAAAGTTCTGTTAACGATACCCGGCACATACAGCTTACGGCCGCGCAGCACGCGCGTGATGGTTTGATGCGCGACGGCTTCCAGCCGGTTTGTTGTGGCGTTGCCCCAAAAACCTTGTGAGATGATGCCGCTCATCGCTTCATCGGTGGTACAAAGCCCGCCGGGGCACAGCGTCATCACGGATACCTTCTGTGGCTTGAGCTCGCATCCCAGCGCAATGGAAAAATCCAAAAGGAAACGCTTGGAGGCGGCATAAGTGGCCTTGAGGGGGATGGGGTACATAGACGCCAGGCTGGATACAAAGACAATATGGAACCGGCTGTGCTTGCGCCGCAGATTAAGCGCCGCATGGGTGACTCTGAGCGTGCCTTCGATGTTGAGCTTCACAATATCGAGAATCTGCTTGGATTGACGGACCGTAAACCCGCCTTCAAAATCAATACCGGCCACATTGAGCAGCATATCAAAACAGATATTATTCTGCCTTGCAAAGTCCATCATGTTATCAACGGCGTTATCGCGGGTGATATCGCATGAGAAGGTATGCACCTCTACGTCATATTGACACTGCAGCCCCTGCTTTATGGCCTCGAGCCCGCTGCCGTTGATGTCTGTCAGCAGCATGTTGTAGCCGCGTTTTGCGCATTCTACCGCGAACGCCCTGCCAAGGCCACCCGCTGCGCCGGTGATTAGTACATTCATATCGATTTCTCCGTTCCGAAAGTGATGTTGCAGAGCTTTTCACAGAGCGCAAACAGCCGGTCTGCATTCGCGGCAGTCACCTGTTTGCTGTATGGTGCCTTTTTGCATAGATAATAGTACAAATGGTCTTCGGGCGGCTGAGCGCTGCAAAGGAATGCATACGTCTTTGCAGGAACTTCCGGGGCAACACCCTGCTTTTTACGGATAGACCATACGAGGCTCACGAGCCCGCCCGTTTGCTTAAAGCCGATATCCGTTGCCACCAGCCCTGGGTCGACCACATACGCTTTGATGCCGAACGGCGCGTAAAGCGTATTGAGGCTTTGGGCGAACAGCATATTACAAAGCTTTGATTGCTTGTATGCCAGCAGGGGATGATATCGCTTTTGAAACATCAGATCCTGCCAATGAATTTTCATGTGCTTATGAGAGCCGCTGCCCGTCATAATCACGCGGCCGCCGTTTTTCAAATACGGCATCATATAATGGGTCAGCATAAAGCCCGCAAGATGATTCACCGCGAATTGCTGCTCGTAGCCCTCTTCGGTTGTGGTGTACCAGCTTCTTGTGCATCCGGCGTTGTTGATCAGCGCATGTAGCCGGCCTTCGCAGTGTTCTTTAAGATGAACCGCAAGGCATTCGGCAATACGCTTGACTTCTCTTTGCTGCATGAGATCGCCCCAATAGTAGGTTAAATCGGCAGCGGGGAACTCTTTTAGCAGCTCCGCTTTTGCGTTTGTGCAATTTATCTGTGAATGGCCGATGCCGATCACACGGAAGCTTTGCTTTAGCAGGGCGCGGGCCGCCGCAAGGCCGATGCCGCTCGTTGCGCCTGTGATGATCACTGTATTCATTCGATGGTCCTTTCTGATCCAACCGGTGCCGAATTTGCCCGAACCCCATTGTGTTTGCACGAAATGGCCGATACCCGGACGTTTAAAGGGTGTACCAAACAGAGCGAGGCCGAATCGGCTGTTCGCGGCGGTTGAGATACTTTTCATCATTTTTTTGCCTTTCTATTTAAACCAGTGCCAGACGTGCCAGAACTCCATTGAATTGGCACTGATGCTCATGAGCACATACGCGATGATAAACGCGATGATAAACACGAACAGTGAAACCCGCGTGACAACCCTGAGCCTGCGCTTCATTTTGCCGCTGAGCCTGGGCGATGTGGAAAGCGCAGGGCTGATGCGGCCCGTCATAACATTTTTATGCCAGTGGCGATAGGCACGCGCAAGCTGGTTTACAAACAGTGTGTAGTAAACCGTTCCGGCTGCGGCGAGCACCGCCAGCCCAATCATCGAAACGCCCAGCAACAGTCGGCCCGAAACGGACATCATGGGCAAGGGCAGAGCAGCAATTCCACCGCCGGCGAGCAAATAGATTCCGGATACCAGCAACCCCAGAGCCGCTGCGCCGAGCACAAGCACGAAGCTGTAAAGCAGAATGCCGAGCATGACCATGATGATATCCAGCAGGTAAATGCCAAAACATGCAAAGTTGCCTATCCGTTTGCCGGCGGCAGCCGTGCCGTCGTCGTATACAAATTGCTTTGCGATGATTTCCGGCTTCTCAAGCTTTGCACAAACCTCTTCCTCGGTGTAGCCATCGGCGATTTTATACGCAAAATGCTCCTCATACTCCGATAAAATCTCATCAATTTCGTTAACCTTGTTCGTTTTTAACGCCTTGGTCAGTGCGTCAAGGTATTCCTGTTTATTCATCGCTATCCTCCTTCAGCAGGCCTATAATCGTTGTTGCAAAGCTGAGCCATTCGCTCCTTGCTGCCGCGTACTCCTTGCGGCCGAGATCCGTTAACGTGTAGTACTTTCTTGGCGGCCCACCGCTTACCTCGGATATGTAGGTGGTGACCATGCCGTCGCTTTTCAGCTTGCGCAAAATGGGATAAACCGTTCCGTCCGAAATGTCAACGTGCTGAGACAGGTATTCGGAAACATCGTAACCATAGCAATCCCGCTTGCTCAGCAGCGAAAGAACACACAGCTCGAGCACGCCTTTCTTGTATTGAATATTCATCAGCTACCTCTTGTTCTGTACAGTATTAATACCACTACTATAGAATATATAGTAGTGAATCAAATATGTCAATGCTTTATTTTAAGTGTTGAAAATGGCGGAAATTCTTGTTGATGAAGCCGATTAAGCACCGTTAAGCAGACGGGGACCGCGGCGGAACGATTGTGCTGGCTTGTATGACGCCTCAAGATGACGCAGGTGATAGCTTCATGAAACTGATGGGCAAGAAAGGCCAGCTTTAAAACGATATTCCGTTATCCGCAGCCTGTATTCGGTGGCAATCAACGCCATTGCGAGTGGTGCCATAGATGTGAAGGGTATCGTCAGCCACGAGTTTGGTTTGGCGTATAAAAATATGACCCCGATAGTCTGTCATATGGAGCATCTACGATGTTATCAATCAGAATGGACTGCTCAAAATGGAACGCAGTCACGAAACATAGACGGCGAGACACTTTTTATTTTTTTAAACACTTTAGAGAATAGCAACGGATCATCATAACCGACTGATCGGGAAACATCTCCGATTGTCAGCTTGCTGTCTTCCAGCAGCTCGCATGCCCGGTTTACACGAAAAGCCGTCAGAAACTCTTTCATCGTCATATTAACGCCCTTTTTGAATATCACCCCAAGGTAATTCCTGTCCAGCCCGATAGCCTGCGCAATATCGTCGATTTCCAGATGTCTTGAGTAGTTCTTTTCCATATACTCAATCGTTTTGCGTATGTATAATTCACTGCGATTTTGTTTCGATTTCTGGTTTGTGCCGGCATTCCCCGTTTGAGTCAGTAGCGCCAGAAAATCGTACAAACAGCTGAGCGTCACCAGCTCACCATGCGTATCGATAATGCTGACGGAAAGCATTCTTGTGATGATACCGTTTATTCTTTCCGCATCCTGAAAGTTGAAAACAGGTGAATCGGCGCTGAGCCCGGCACTTTTGAGGTAGTACTCGGCTTTAACGCCCTGAAGCCCAATCCACGCATAAGACCACGGCTCTTGTTCATCCGCTTGATAGAATGTAACGGTGTCGGGATAGATCAGGAACCCTTGGCCTTTGTTTATTTGATAGTGTTTGTTGCCGCTATGAAAAATCCCCTTGCCGTCAAGCACACAATGGATGAGAAAATGGTCTCTGACGGCGGGGCCATAGGCATGCAGCGGTTCGCAGTTTTCAATGCCGAACTGACAAACATTCAGGTCGGTGCATTCCTTCTTTGCGTTCCATACAAGTTCGAACATGAAAGCCTCCTTGCGCGCGGATTACTATCTAACATTATACCATATACGCAACGCAAATTTCCATTTACTTATTGAATACAAATAGTATAAATAGAGTATAAAATCAACGAATATGAGGGGGAGCCACCAATGAAGTATATAGCAATTTTCCATGCAAATTTGAATTACGCCTATCTGACGCCCGATAAATACGAATTCGTCATCCGCGGAAGCTATGAACTGATTCTGGATACAATGAAAGAATACTTTCCGGACACAAAGTATGTTTTCGAAGCCTCGGGCTACACCATTGAACAAATCGCGATGCTCACCCCTGATGTTCTGGATAAACTGAAAGCAGCCATATCATCCGGCATGTGCGAATTTATGGGGTCGCCGTATGCTCACCCCATGCTGCCCAATTTCCCGAAGGAAGACGGCATCTGGTCAATCCAGTTTTCCAATGAAGTCTACATGCAGCATCTTGGAATGCAGCCGAAAAGTTTCTGGAATCCTGAATGCGGCTGGAGAAGCTATGTGCCGCAGCAGGTTACTGAATGCGGCTACAAGAATCTGATCGGAGACTTCGAGGCCTACAGCCGCTCATGCATGGCGGATGGCACGCCTCAGCGCCCGGAGATATACGAGAAGGAATTCAGCAAGGAACCGGCCTTTTATAATTTTGCGTTTAAATATGATCTGCCCGGCCATGAAAAGGCGATTCATTTTCCGTTTAACAAAATTGACGGGCTGGAAGACAACAGCCTCCGCATGTTTCTGAGAACCGACCGTGTCGCGCAGTTTGCGGTCAGGTATTTCATGGGCATGAAAGGCTACAGCTTTGAAGACTATATGAGCCTTATCTCCAAATATTCCGAACAAATGCCCGGAGAGCCGGAAGGCGCGCTGATTATATTCGCTGACGATGCGGAATATGTGGGCACCAACGGCTGGTTCCGGCTTAAATTTCAGAATAAGCCCGACAACGTTTTTGAGAGGACGCCCGAATCGAAAGACAATCTGATCCGATTGATCACCGAGGTCAGCAAGATGGGGGAGTTCATCAATTTTGATCAGGCCTGCAACGGGCTCGAACCGATCCCTGATACCATCTATTTCGATGATGACTGTGCATGGCATGGCGCGAAGGCATCCACTTGGGCAAACACGCCCATGGCCAGAATGCTTCGCGCCTGGCAGGATCTTGTGCGGGATAAATTGAATGCCATCGGGTCTTCCATGAATAAGGATACACTGAAAAGAGCGTGGTACCATCTGACTAACTCATACAATTCGGATGGCCAATGGCCGCCGACTTTGCCGGATGCACCGCATATTGTGCACCCATTCAATTACGGCTACTGCTTTGATAACCTGCTGAAGGCCGAAATGCTGGCCGGTGGCGTGGACAGAAGCAGACTGCCTGACAAGGCTGTTGAGACGCTTCGGGAGATACTTGGCATACAGCAGGAGCTTGTTCTTGAGAAAGCCGCTGCCATGAAGCTTTCGGCAGACAACGAGGAGCGGGAGAAGGCCGATCTTGCCATTTCAATGATCGAACAGTCGCGAGACGTCAGCTCGATAGCAGCATGCGGAGGTAAGCTGCTGTATGCCTCGGAATATACCGTCCGTGCGGAAGCGCTGGTCGAAGCGCGACGGATTGTGGACGGCGTATTGATTGAGAAGGTATGACGCGCATTGAGGTGGGTAAATATGCTTTATCAAAGCGAAAGAAACTTCGGCTGCCGGTTTACTGAGTATTCACTGATGGGGCTGCGAGCGGTCGCGCTGGAGAACGAAAAGCTCCGCATTTGCATACTTGCCGATAAGGGTGCGGAAATCATAGAATTCAATTTAAAGGAAAGGGATATCGATTTTGTTTGGAGATCGCCTTTGGGGTTAAGCTGTTTAGCCAAGATGGCCGTATCCCCGAAAGACGCCCAAATGCTGACCGACTGGTATACGGGAGGCTGGTTCGAATGCTTCCCGAATG
>JAEZIW010000032.1 GCA_023436525.1 Bacillota bacterium
ACCTCCGGAAACAGATCACCATATTATATTGATCCAAGCAAATTCAGAATAGACGTATGTGTCTGAACAGCCTTTACTTGGTGGCTTGGAACTCTAAACTTCTTGCCATGCTGAATCAGTGTAATCAGTAACTTTCAATAACAATGTCATTAACACCATTGAGATGGCCGTCTCCTTCAGAGAAGCTGTCGCCGACTGGCGATTTCGTGAGGTGCGAGCAGAACTTCTTATTTTATCCGGCACTTTGCATCGTTCCTCAAAAGCTCGTTACTCCACAAAAAAACCGGTCATCGTAGGTGGATGGCCGGTTCATATACGCATGAATGGTGTTTTTCAGGCCTTTTTCTTAAGCTTTTTGTACATATTGAAGTAGGCATATTGCCCCAGCGATGCCAGCGTCATCACGAGCGCGAAGCAGATAAAATAAATGTGCCAGGGTGCCACGAACTTATGCAAAAACGTAAACCCGACGGACGTGTTGAAAATGAAAGCCGCGATTTTGCCGAAGGTGTTGGCAGGGGCCACAATGTTTCTAAAATACAAAAACACACCGCCGAAAATCATCAGCAGCTCTTTAACAAGTATCACAATCAGCACGAACCAGGGCAGCACGCCGGTGGCGGCAAACGCGATAACCGCAAAGACCGACATGAGCTTGTCCGCCAGCGGATCAAGCAGCATGCCCGCTTGAGTCACCAGCTTGTGCTTGCGCGCAAGGTAACCGTCCAGCAGGTCAGTTCCGCAGGCGACGATATACGTAATCAGCGCGGGAATCAGCATATCAAAATAAATCAGTATGGTAGAAACAGGCACCAGCGCAAACCGAAAGAGTGTGATGATGTTGGGTAAATTCAATGGTATTCTGTGCAAAACGTACACGCTCCTATAATAAATGAAACGCAGCAGCTAGAAAAAAAAGCGCTGTCTGAGTATATTATACCAGACAGCGCTTCGGTTGACTATCCAAAGTTATTCGATGGGTTTCCCGTGAGCCAGCAGATATGCTTCGGCTTCGGCGCACCAGAACCCGCCATTGGCCGAGGTGATTTCGGCGAGCTTTTTGAGCATCGGGTCATCGCTGGCTGCAAAATCGTCTATCGCGGTTAACGGCATCGAAATGTGCGTGTAAATCAGCTTCTTGCCGCCGGGAATCTTGGGTAAATTCAGCGTGGCATCCACCACGGCATCCAGGCCGCCCACATGGGTGATCATCGATGCGGGATTGATCAGTCCCTTCGACATCAACTCAAGTGATTCGCGCATGTCATCCGTGTTGCCGCCGGATGTCCCCACAATGTGCGTGTAAGAATAATGCACGTTATAGAAATTCAGCGCGGCCGAGAATGACGTGTCAGTCGGCCCTGCGAAAAAGTTCAGGCAGCCGTCAAAGCAGAGCAGCTGGTCTCCCATTTCTATGACGGGGCGGACGGGTGCCATCACGAGCACATCGTTGTAGCCTTTGCCATCGGTGAGCGCCATGATGGTATCGAACGATGACGGTTCTTTGGTGTTGATGTAATGCAGCTCAACGCCGCAGCGCTTCGCTTCTTCCACCGTGTAAATGCGCTGCGCGCGCGCAAGGCGCACATCATCGATATCCGTGACCACCAGCCGCTTCGGGCGGCGGTCGCAATGCAGCGCGTAATCAATAGCGCCAAGGCCCATCGGCCCCACGCCCGCGAGTATCGCCATGTTGCCGCCTTCCACAATGCCCATGTGGTGCACGTATTCTCCAATGCGTGTGTGATAAAACGCATGGAATGTACCGACGATACAGCTCATGGGTTCAGCAAGCGAACCGTAGAAAAACGCGTCCGATTCGTATTTGAGTAGACATTTTTGTGTCATGACTTCCTGCGGAATCACCACATACGTGGCATCTCCGCCGATGAACGGGTAAGAGTAACCGGGTGCATCCTGCGATCCCTTGTAGTTCATTGCGGGCTGAATCGAAAACTTCTCGCCCGGCGCGAACTGATCGCGCCATTTTGCGCCGACTTCAACGATTTCACCGCAGAACTCATGCCCGATGATGGTCGGGTTTTGTTCCACATCGTTGGGTATGCGCTTATGCGCCGCGCCCATTTGCGCCGCCTTATACGACGACATACAAAGGCTGTCGGAAACGACTTTGGCGAGAATCTCATCGTCTTTGATGGGTGGCAGCTCAAACGTCTCCAAGCGAAGATCATGAGCCCCGTGAATTCTGACTGCTTTGGTTTTCATATGCGTCTCCTTATAAGTTTTTTAAACAGCAGTCACCGTAGTGCTTTGCCGTATTGTATCCAGTAATTGCGCGTCCATACGCCTGTCGGTAATAAATTCATCAATCTCCTGCCATTTGGCAAACTCAATAACGGCTTGTGTGGCGGCTTTTTCCGCATCGCCGAGCACAATGACGCGGTTGCCTGCGTGTATCATTGCGCGCTTCAAATCGGCTTCATGAAAGTTTTCCACACACGGGCCCTGCCTGTCATAAAAACCGCTGGTTCCCAGCACGGCTAGATCCACACGAATTTCAGACAGATTTCGCAGTGCCCAGCCGCCAACAATGGTATTGCTGTTGTGACGAATCATGCCGCCCAGCAGATAGGTGGTGATGCCGTATTCATCGAGTATCTGCGCGGCTTTGAGCCCGACGGTAAACACTGTCAGGTCTTTTTTAATCGCGAGCAGTCGCGCAAGCGCAAAAGCGGTGGAGCCGCCGTCAATAATCAGCGACATGCCGTTCTCAATGCGTTCGAGCGCCTGAGAAGCAATTCGGTTCTTTTCTTCGAGATTTTTAACTGATTTTTCAATGAAGCTGGGTTCGTATGTGGTTTTGGAGGATACCGCGCCGCCGTAAGTTTTTTTGGCAACACCTTTTTGCTCAAGATAAATAAAATCCTTGCGAATTGTTTCGGACGTAACCGAAAAAAATTCGGCCAGCTCTGATGCTTTAACGCTGCCTTCTGTATTAAGCTTCTTTTCAATATAATCCCGTCTGTCCTGTGTCAAAAGATCGCCCATCACATCCTCCAAGTCAAACGAATACCAACACAATGCAACCAATAACAATTATAAGGTTGTTATGGATTTGTGTCAATAATGAATGTGCGCGAAATATAAATCTTATTGTATATTAAGGTGAACACATATATAATAAAAAACAGTTTGAATAAAAAGGTAGGGTTATAAATGCTTGAGCAATATGATATTCACATCATATCGCTGTTAATCCTTGCTGTGGTTTTATTCAATAATATCAAAAATGGTACAGATAACAGGTCGCGTCAGCGCCTTTTCCGTTGTCTGGTTGTTTTTGATATGCTTTTAATCATCATTAACGCGGCTGACATCATATTGAAACAAAACGCCGACAGCATGACGATTAGGTTTTATCTAAACACGGTTTTTTTGTTCTTGTGTGTGCTTTTTTGCGAGCTGTGGGCGGCATTCTGCACATACCGGAGCGGCCGAAGGATAAAAACGCGCGGTTTGATTGTGATAAGCTTGCCTCTGCTGGCTGTGGCCGTACTGCTTGCGTATAATGTGAACAACCAGATGGTACTGACGCATAAAAATGAACGTGGGCCGCTTTTTCATACGCTGACGGCCGCCGTGCTGTTTTATATCGGCTATTCGTTTATTATCATGTGGCGCGGTAAAAAAAACATGGACCAGAGGGAATACTATCCGTATCTGGTGGGGCCCGCGCTTATTGCAGCGCTGGGCATAGC
>JAEZIW010000006.1 GCA_023436525.1 Bacillota bacterium
AACTATTTCGAGGATTACAAAGCCAACAGAGAAAGCGTCAGAGACACGGAGGTTGCCTATCTTGACAGCATCATTTCGAATGAAAAAAGTGACGCGGAAACCATGAAGGACGCGCAAGATCAAAAAATAGAAATTGTGCAGCGCATGGAATCGGAGCTGACAATTGAAGGCCTTGTGATGGCAGCAGGTTTTGAAGACGCGATTGTAACGGTGCAGGATGGCTCGGTTAACGTGGTGCTGAAAGCGAACCAAATCAGCAAGGAAGACGCGGCCAAGGTTTTAGAGATTGTGCGTACAGAAACTGGCGAATCTGCTCAAAATATTAAGGTTATCTTGCAGGAATAACGAAACTGTAGAAAAGTGTTAAAGTCTTTTTAAGCAGATTGAATTGCGCTGCCCTTTCTGTTATAATTTAAGCATTATTTGAAGAGGTGAGATATTTGGGCACTAACGATATCAATATGCGGGAAGAACAGAACGGCAGCATTTCTTTTGCAAACGATGTGGTCGCGACGATTGCAGGGCTCGCCACAATTGAAATTGAAGGCGTAGCCGGTATGAGCGGTGGTTTTTCAGGCGGCCTTGCCGAGCTGCTCGGAATCAAAAATTTAACCAAAGGCGTCAAGGTGGAAGTCGGGCGTGAAGAATGCGCGATCGATTTGTTTGTTGTCGTCAATTACGGTGTTGAGATTCCGTCGATGTGCGAGAAAATTCAAGCGAATGTTAAAAAAGCCGTGGAAACGATGACCGGCCTGCGTGCCGTTGAAATCAATGTTCATATTCAAGGTGTGAGGGTAGAAAAAGACGCGCCCGAAGATTTAAAACGCGTTCACTGAATTGGGGGAAACAAAAGATAATGCGGTTTGTAACGAGACTATTGCTGACACTCTACATACTGATGGTGCTTTTTGTGGTGGTGATCACCCTCGGATGTGCGTGGAAGCTGATTGATGTAGCATTCCCGCAGTACTGGCTGAATTTGCTGTACAGCGATATGACAGTGATATGGATTGTATCCGCAGTTTGTATCGTGGTGGCTATTGTCAGCTTGATGCTGATGTTTTCGGGCATTCGCAAGCGTAAGCCCAAAACGGCCAAAGTCGCAACCTCGGAGGGCGGCACCATATTTGTCACGCTGAACGCGCTCGAAGAGATGGCGACACGCCATATCGCATCCAACAGCGCCGTTAAAAGCGTTAATGTGCGCGTTGCTGTGAGAGACGGCAAGGCTTGCTTTGTTTCCAGAATGACCGTGGTGGAAGGCACCTGCATACCCGAGGTGCTCAGCAGCCTTCAAAAGAGCTTGAAAGAGAATATCGAAACGCTGTCCGGCATCATGGTGAATAAGATTACACTGTTCGTCGATAAAACGGCGCAGGTTGTAAAGGCGCGTGTGGAATAGTGAACGAGCAAATCGGCTTTTTTGAATTCATAAAAAAACATCGGGGTATCATAACGGGCATCGGTCTTGGATTTCTGATCGGTGTGCTGATACTCGCCATCGGTTTTTTTAAGACGTTGTTTTTGGCCGTTTGCGTCGGTATCGGCGCTTTTTTAGGTACAAAAAACAAATTGCGCAAAAAACTTTTTGAAATATTGGACAAGATATTACCGGACTTATTCAGATAAGACAGGCGGAGGAATGGTTTGAGCAGAAGATCGGCAAGAGATACAGCGTTTCGGCTGTTTTACGAATACTCAATAAATGGTGAATTCAATCCCGCGACTATGGATGTGATGCGGGATTGTTTTGATAAGGGCATGAATGATAATGCGTGGACGTATGTGAATCGGCTCATTGATATATACAAATCGCACGATAAAGATGTAGACGCGTTGGTTCAGGCCAACTCAAAGAAATGGAACATATCGCATATGGCCAAGGTTGAGCTGTCCATTCTGCGTCTTGGTGTATGCGAGCTGAAATATTGTGACGACATTCACGAAAGCGTCACCGTCAACGAATGTGTGGAGCTTGCAAAAAGGTATGCTTCAGACAAATCTTCGAGCTTTGTGAATGGTGTGCTGGCTGCGGTGATCGGTGAAAAAGAGTCTGCCGATGAGCCGGTCTGACGTTTTTATCGGTATTGATACCAGCGCATACACCACATCTGTCGCCGCTGTTTCCGGCGGTGAGCTTCTTTTCGATAAAAGAATAATGTTGAGCGTTCCGCAGGGCCAGCGCGGGCTGAGGCAGTCTGACGCTGTTTTTGCGCATATCAAGAATTTCCCCAAGCTTTTTAAAGATATTTCCTGCGAGCAGAAAATTATAAAAGCTGTGGCCTTCAGTGAAAAACCGTGCCCGGAGGAAGGGTCGTACATGCCGGTTTTTTGCGTCGGCGCGTCACATGCGGCTGCTGTCGCTGCCGCGTCGGGCGCGGCTCTTTATGCGCTGTCGCATCAGCACGGGCATATTTATGCCTGCTTTTTAGGCAATGCTATTGCCGACGGCATTTACGGCGCCTTGCATGTATCGGGCGGCACGCTCGATCTGCTTCGTGTGACAGTGCAAAACGGGCTTGTTGTTGAAATCACACCGCTTGGCGGTACGCTCGATTTAACCTGCGGCCAACTGATCGACAGAGTGGGCGTGGCAGCCGGGCTTCCTTTTCCGGCGGGTGCAGCCATAGAAAAGGATTACCGCCCGGGCACGTCCAAGCTGGCTGTGCACGTGGAGGGGCTCTCGGTTAACCTTTCGGGTGCGGAAACTCAGGCAATGCGGCGGCTGCAAAACGGAGAAGACGCGGCATCGGTTTGCAGCAGCGCGATAGACTGTGCGGCTGAAACGCTGGCAAAGCTGGTGGTTAATGCGGCAGAATTGAAGGGATTGCAAAGCTTTTTATTTACAGGCGGCGTAATCTGTAATACCATTATCAGAGAATATTTAGAAAAAGCGTGCGTGAATAAGGGCCTTAGTTTTTTATTTGCGCAAAAAGAATTGTGCAGCGACAACGCCTGCGGGCTCGCGTTTGCGGCAGAGAAGCTATACGGAACAGGAGAACGAGAATGAGTATTATTGACGGAAAAGCCATTTCGGCAGAAATAAGAGAACAGCTGAAAAAGGAGGTTGCCGCCCTTAAGGTTCAAGGCACTGTGCCGGGGCTTGCGGTGATACTGGTGGGTGACGATCCGGCTTCGACTGTGTATGTGAACAACAAGGAAAAAGCGTGCGAAGAAATCGGCATACGCTCGGCGGTGCATCGCCTCAGTGCTCAGACTTCCGAGAAAAGCCTGATCTCACTGATCAACAGCCTCAACGATGATAAAGCAATACACGGCATACTCGTGCAG
>JAEZIW010000073.1 GCA_023436525.1 Bacillota bacterium
TTAACATCCTGTCTCGCATCAGCGCCGTTAAGGCGACGACGTCGCAGCCCTTCGATCCGTTTGTGCAGACGGCGCTTGTCTCGGCACTCGCACTCATATTCTGCATTGTGCCGATGCTTTTTGAGCAGCCGCTGGCCGCACTCGGTGCCATCGGCCTCACGCAGTGGCTCGCGCTTGTGTGGTATGGCGTGGTTGTCACCGCGCTTGCGTTTATCTGCTGGTATGCGGGCATAAAGCGCTGCAGCGCAGGCACAGCCGCCGCGTTCACGGGGCTGATGCCGTTCACATCGCTAATGCTCTCGGTGCTGCTGCTCGGTGAGCAGGCAGGTGCCGCGCAATGGGCGGGCGGCGCGCTGGTGATAGGCGGCATGGTGCTGATCGGTACAAAAAAAGAAAAAGCGTCACGCTCTGATATCAAATATATTTACAGACAGGTATCTTTAGGTCCTGCTGAGGAGATAAGCAAAAACGAGTAAGAGAAATACCATCAGTTTCTATACAGGGACTCACGACCATCCAAAACAAAAAAACCTTGACACGAACGTATAGTCAACTTATAATACTCAACGTAAACTATGCGGAGGTATTCATGTGACACGATTGCTTGTGCTGGGCATGCTGGATATGCAGCCCATGTCCGGTTACGATATTCAACAGACACTGAAAATCACAAACGCCGAGCGCTGGGGCGGTGTACTGCTCGGCTCCATCTATCACGCGCTTAAAAAAATGGAGCAGGAAGGGCATGTGGCTGTTCACAGTATTGAGCAAACCGGGCACAGGCAAAAAGCAATATACACCATTACCGAAAAAGGCAGGCAGCATTTGAAAGACCTTGTGCGTGAATCTTTGATGGAATCGTCGGTGATATACCCCTCAACAATCTATTCAGGGCTGTCTTTCTATGACAAGCTTGATAAAGATAGCGCGCGGACAGCGTTACAAACTCAGCGTCGCAGGTTGGACGAGGAATTTGCTGCGCAGGAAGAGGGCTTTGAAGTCAAGAGTCAGGCCATGAAAAACCACTTTCCACCCATGGTCAGCCTCATTCTGGATCACATGCGCGCTGTTGTCCGCTTACAGCAGGATTTTGTGGATAAAGCGCTTGAGATTATAAATACAGAACAATAGAACCAACTCCCCATCAAGCGGGAGTTATAATATGCGCATATACTCAACGTTGTTTATACTACATTGATTTAACAATGATGCTCCCTACGGAGCAAAAAAATAGCTCGTATATTCAACGTTGTTTATACATCGTTATCAAAATAAGGAGGTTACTATGAACTTGATCGAAGCAAAGCAAATTCAAAAATCGTTCAGAACCCGCGAGGTGATAAAGGGCATTGATTTGCAGATACGACGGGGAGAAATCCTCGCGATAATCGGCCCGAATGGCGCGGGGAAGTCTACAACGCTTTCCATGCTGCTTGGTATAATGCAGCCGGATGCCGGAGAGATTCATCGCTGGCGGGCCGATTACAAGGCGCATATCGGTGTGCAGCTCCAGTCTACCCCATTTTTTGAAGGCTACACCGCGGAAGAAAATCTGTTGCTTTTTGCAGCTTTTTATCATGTTAAGCTGAGCAAAGACAAGATTGCCCAAACGCTTAAAGATTGCGATTTGTTTGACGTTCGACGCACACCTGCCGTTCGTCTGTCTGGCGGGCAGCAAAAACGCCTGGCCATTGCAATCACAACCGTGCATAATCCTGAGCTTATCGTGCTTGATGAACCCACTGCCGGGCTTGATCCGGTTGTAAGGCACGACATCCGCGGCATGATCCGCAGTCTCACCAGCCAAAATGTGACTGTGGTTTTCTCCTCTCATGACATGGAAGAAGTCGCAAAAACCGCCGACCGCGTGATACTGGTTCACCAAGGTGTGATCGTAACAGAGGGAAACCCAAATGAGCTGCTTTTAAAGCATCAGACAGAAACCCTTGAAGACGTCTATATTCAGCTTACCGCTAACGAAAACGGGAGGGCCTTCATATGAAAACGATATTTGCACTGACACTGAAATCAGCCACGCGCGATCCCTACCTTTTGTTCTGGTCATTGCTGCTGCCGATCGGAGGCACTGTGGCACTTGGGCTGCTGATTCAAACACCTGAATATCCCAAACAAATACTCACAGGCATGATGGCGGTAAGTATGATGTTTTATGCATTCATGACAACATCGTATACGGTGTTGTCCCACCGTCGCAGAGGCGTTTACAGCCTCATGCGTGTAACGCCCATGCCACTGTGGAAATACATTTTCAGCGTATCAGCCGCATGGACACTCACTGCTGTGTTATCGGGTCTGCTGGTGCTGATATCCGGCGTTATCGTGTTTCAGTTTCAAATCGAAGTACTTTCGTTTGTCGGCTTAGTACCCAGCGCGATATTGGCTTGCCTTGGTTATGTGTTTTTAAGCTTTTTTGTGGCTGGTTTGAACCGCACCGAGGGTGGCATCAGCATGATGACCAACTTGATCTCATTGCCGCTGATGTTTTTAAGCGATGCGTTTTATTCTCTAAATTCCGCACCGGCATGGATACAGACAATAAGCCGGTTTAATCCGTTTCAGTGGTTTGTAACGGCGCTGAGAAGTGCGCTTGACTGTCAAGCCCAGAGCTCTATCATCAGCATACTGATTTTAACGGGTATTTGCATCGCAACCCTTTTGCTGGCTGTACGGACATTCAAATATGCAGATACATATTGATGTTAACGCAAAAGCTCTCTCATTTCATTGATGAAAGAGCTTTTGCTACACCCTTGTTATTCTATCGCCTATTTTCTGACGCCGAGAATATGGATGAACCGAAGCTTCAAAAACTGATATGAGGAAAGCGGGCGATCCAGGCTGTCGAACGTGTGCGTCGCCACCAAAAGCCCATCGAGCCCAAGGCCCTTTTCCGTGCTGACGATCACCTGCGTGTGCGTAAAACGCGCGGACGTTTCCGCAAACTGCGATAAATCGCCCGGCTGCACCGCGTCCATCGAAACCTCCTCGCCGACCGGGCCCGGGCCCGATTTTCGAGTCAGAAAGTTGAAAAGATATGGCACGCCCGTCCACGACGGCGCATGGTTATTCGCGCTGATGTAATACCACCCGAACGTGGGCTTATAGTTCATCACACCGCTGCCCGCATAAAGACACTGCGACGCAAAATTCGTGCAGTCGCCGCCGATACCGTCGTAGTTATAATATTGCGGGTTTCGCGCCATTGCCCATTGCCGCGCATACGCAATCGCCGCATCCCGGTCATATACCTTCAGCGCCATAGCAAAAAGCCCTTTCGCCGTTTGTTTATCGTATGCGAAAAGAGCTTGTTTTGCGTTTGCATCTTCTTTTTAATTTAAAAAAGCCGCTTTTTAAGCGACTCTTTTTGCAAACCCACGGAGCACTCCAAACAACCGGGCTCAACAGTCATCAAACAGCCAAAAGGGCTGACACAAGACTTACGTCTGCAGCCGGTGTACAAACAGCGGCTTGTAGACCAGCCTGCCATCCTCGCGCGTGCTTTCAAACAGTATCACCTCATCCACGGTGAAGTCCTGGCGCGCCGCCGGTACCGCCGCGATATCAAACGCGCCGAACGGGCGGAACTGACGCACGAGCGTGATGTGCGGCTTAAACGCGCGCGGTTCTCTCTCAAAGCCGCACCGGTCCAGCGCGGCCTCAAGGCTTTGATGAAGGGCGGAGAGCTTATCAAGCTCCCCGCCCACCTTGGCTGATATAATATCGCGACCGAAAATCTGCAAGCCGTCACAATAAAGCTGAACGGCACCCGGCCTCACTTGCGCAATAGCGTCGCTGACTGCCGCAATCTTTGCGGGCGGCACCTCACCTAAAAACCTCAGCGTCATGTGCAGGTTCGCTTCACGGGTGAAGTTGCCCTTGCCCGATTTTTTCAGCTCTCGCTGCAGGCTGGTAAGATGCGCTTCAATGCCCGTTTTCACGCCGATAAACAGTCTCATTGCCGTGTCAGCCCATTAGCTTGCAGATGTTGTTGCTGAATGCAAGCGGGTCTTCCACGCTAAGCCCTTCCATCAGCAGCGCCTGATTATACAGCAGATCGGTATACAGCTTGAATTTCTCTTCGTCGTGCTCAAACGCATCCTTGAGCGATGCATAAACACTGTGCGCCGGGTTCAGCTCCAGCACCTTTTCTGCGGCGATGTCCGGATTGCCCGGCATTGATTTCAATATCTTCTCCATCTCGATGGACACCTGGCCGTCGCTGATCAGGCACACAGGGTGGCTTTTGAGCCGCTTGCTAAGGCGGATATCCTTAACCTTGCCCGCAAGCTGCTCCTTCATTTTGTCGAACAGCGCCTTGTCGTCCTTGGCCTGCGACTCAGCTTCCTTCTTCTCTTCCTCTGTGTCAAGGCCTACATCCGCCGCGGAGACGGATTTGAACGCCTTTTCCTTGTAATTCATCAGCACCTGAATCGCGAACTCGTCCACGTCCTCGGTCAGGTACAATATTTCATAGCCCTTGTCGAGCACCATTTCGGTCTGCGGCATTTTGCCGATGCGATCCACCGATTCGCCCGCCGCGTAATAGATGTATTTCTGGTCGTCCTTCATGCGGTCAATATACTCCTGCAGCGTGACCATCTTCTTTTCGGACGACGAGTAGAACATCAGCAGATCCTGAAGATCGTCTTTGTCCATGCCAAAGCTGTTGTATGTGCCGAATTTGAGCTGTCTGCCGAACGAGCTGTAGAACGCTTCGTACTTCTCGCGGTCGTTCTTCAGCAGATTCTCCAGCTCCGATTTGATCTTGTTCTTGATGTTCTTCGCAATCAGCTTGAGTTGGCGGTTGTGCTGCAGCAGCTCGCGCGAGATGTTCAGCGAAAGATCGTCTGACTCGACCATACCGCGCACAAAGCTGAAATAATCCGGCAGCAGATCGGCGCATTTGTTCATGATCAGCACGCCGCTGGAATACAGCTCCAGCCCCTTTTCAAACTCCTTGGTGTAAAAGTCGTACGGCGTTTTTTCGGGGATAAACAGTATCGCGTTGTAGCGCACCGTGCCTTCCGTTTTTATGTGCAGGTATTTAACGGGCTTGTCGAACCCAAAATGCTTCTCGGCATAGAACCGCTCATAGTCCTCATCGGTCAGCTCGGCTTTGTTTTTGCGCCAAATCGGCACCATGCTGTTGAGCACCTGCTCTTCCACCACGGTCTCGTATTCGTCCTTCTCGCCTTCCTTGGGGCGCGTTTCGGATATATCCATCTTGATGGGGTAGCGGATGAAATCGGAATACTTTTTCACGAGCGCACGCAGGCGGTAGTCCTCCAAAAACTCATCGTAGTTTTCGTCTTCGGCGTTCTCCTTAATATGCAGTGTGATTTCCGTACCGACGGTTTCCTTGGCAACCGGCTCAATTGTGTAGCCGCTCTCCCCTTCAGATTCCCATTTAAAAGCTTCGTCGCTGCCAAGCGCGCGGCTGACCACGCTCACCCTATCGGCCACCATAAACGCGGAATAAAAACCGACACCGAATTGGCCGATGATGTCGTAGCCGTCTTTGATTTCGTGCTCTTTTTTAAAATTCAGCGTACCGCTTTTGGCGATGGTGCCAAGGTTATCTTCCAGCTCTTCCTTGGTCATGCCGATGCCGGTGTCGATGATACGCAGCGTCCGGCTCGCTTTGTTCGGAATCAGCCTGATATAGTAATCCGCACTGTTGAAGCTGATGGATTCGTCGGTGAGCGCTTTGTAATAGATTTTGTCGATCGCGTCGCTCGCGTTACTGATCAGCTCACGCAGAAAAATCTCCTTGTGCGTATAAATTGAGTGAATCATCAGATTCAGCAGCTGCTTTGATTCGGCTTTAAATTGCTTTTTGGCCATTTAGTCCGTCTCCTTTTTCGCATTGTTGTTAGCACTCCTTTGCCTTGAGTGCTAAATGTATTTTAGCACCATCCGGACGCGATTTCAACACCTCCGGCGGAAAAAAGAGATTAATTTACATTTTATTCGAATTTTACGATATGATCGAATAGCAAAACGGGCAGTCGCAAAACCGCCCGATCATAGACTTTAGATAACGGCCCGGTTAGCAATTGCACTTACTCAAACTTTTTTATGGCTTGCAGTGCCTCATCCACCGTAAACTTCGGGCCTCTGCAAATTAAAATAAGCGTTTCACCGGGCTTGCGGTAAACCGTTCTTGAAATTTTGGCAGCCGTCACACTGTCGAACACCTTTTGCATTTCTTCCTGTGATTCACCAATCGTGATCCATGTTTTTCGGCCGATATGCTCCATGCTGAAAAAGTAATAATTCAGCTGACCGCATGTCGCTTTCGGCAAGCCTTTATCCGCGCCGAAAAGGTCGATTGCGCCGGCCCACCCGTAATTTTGCGTGACGATGGCTGTATCTGCCCGCTCCTCCCCTGATAGACTGTTATAAACCTCCGTCACGTCATCAACCAGCACATCCCATTCGAGCCGGTCGTAGAAATACTGCGGCAATTCGACCTGTGTATTATTGT
The DNA here is from genome assembly GCA_023436525.1 of Bacillota bacterium. Lineage (GTDB taxonomy): Bacteria > Bacillota > Clostridia > Christensenellales > SZUA-584 > SZUA-584. The sequence goes on from JAEZIW010000073.1 coordinate 6,509, forward strand.
CAAGCCTGATTGATTTGGTACCGAATAGCCCGCCAATCGTATCGTAGTATTGGACAAGGCTGTCAACCGGAAGTATCGGCATGAAATTTGGTGCCTGAATCACACCTGTTATCATAATCAGGCATGCATAGACGGCAATCAACATCTTCTTAATGATTTTTGAAGCGAATCTTTCAACAAATATCGCTCCACCGGCCAGCAGCATCGCATAAGCCGGAATAAGCATATACATTTTAGCTCCGGTCACCAGAAAAACGAAAAAGAGGATCGCGAACGTGACACCCAGAAGCCGATACTTCTTTCCTTCCTTGTCGAACAACACATAATAAAGCCCCATCAGCCATAACGGAAGCAGGAACACATTCATTCCGACCACCTGCATGAGAACAAACTCGACAGCACTCGCGTGAACGGCTTTGCCCGCAGAATAGGCTCCCCAATACTCGACAATCGGGAAGCCGTTGCCCATCTGCCAGATCAATGCGGGCAGTATAATAATCAATGCGATGCCCGCTCCCATCCACGGCCAGCGCGTTGCATACATTTTTCGATGCTTCGTTACAAGAACGGCCAAAGCCAACCCCGCAATAAAAAAGATCATGGACGGCTTTGTCATCAGCCCGATTCCTGCTATAGCGCCTATCGCAAGCCACAGTTTGTTGTTTTCGCTTTTTATCAGTTTTATCAGAAAATAAAACAACAGCATGATTATAAACTGATCAAGAAAATCGTAGGTGTAAAGCGAACCAACCGCCATCCAGACCGGCACAAACGCCGCAGCCAGCGCCGCAAGCCCCATAGCCAGCCTTCCGCCGCCAAGTTCCTTAACCATAAGCCCAACAACGACAACGGCTGCACCGCTGAAAAGAGCCGGCAGCAGATGGATTACAAACAGTGAATTTCCAAACAATGTTGTTATTAGCCATAGCAGCGCCGGTGCAACGGGCGGGATATCCACAAACCCGAGGCTTAAATGCTGGCTGCAGGCCATTGTATACATCTCATCGAGAAAATAGCCGTAATTTTCGCTTATGATCAGATGACAGATGGTTGTGGCTAGCGCGATGTAAATGATGATCGCTAAGTTCCCAGTGAAGATTTTAAAATTGAATTTATTTTTCATGATAGCACTCCGTATGATTGCTTGTTTTAGCAGACGATATCGTCTGTGTAAGCTTAATGCCGTTGGATTTTAACAAAGGATAAACCTGCCGATCGGCTGTTTAATGATAAAATTATAGTTGATATTGCTGTTTTCGTCTATGCTGTTATTATGTTTCAATTCATTTGTCAGGTATTGCAGACTGATTCTATACATAACGCGTGACACATGAGCGAAAAACCGAAGTTTTCGACAAGCCTCAGTTTTGGCCAATGATTATATGATTTTGAGTTGAACCGATAGCAGGAGAATAAATCTGAATTAAAAAATCGCCTGAATTGATCAAGCGATTTTGGGGCAGATATCAAATGTCTTATTCTTACTCGTTTTCCTGCGATCCGTAGCTGTAATACGTCCCCTTCACTTTCTTTATCGTCGTACCGTCTTCGGATATATCATAGTTGCCGTTGTACTTCGCGAGTCCGTCCGCGGTCGAGAAGGTCGCGTCAAAATTAACCGTGCCGTTTTCTATCTTGTTGATCGTGAGCTGCAGCACGTTGTCCGTGCCGATCCTGCTGTCCAGCTCCGATTTGTCCGGCAGCGTCACCGGCAGTGTTTTCACATTCTCACAGCCAAAGTCTGAAACGTAAATCGCGCAGTCACCCGCCGTTGTGAAATAAAAGCTCTGCTCCCCCTCCGGAACAAACCGGGCTGACATGCTTGCATACTCAAGCTTTACCTTGTTCGCGCCATCCAGCCCCATCCGCGTGGTGCCCCACGTTTGTGTACCGCTCGCATCCACATCGGTGTCGTTGGCATCCACATAAATATAATCGCCGATAATGCTGAACTGAAACCCGCGTATGCCGAGATCTTGATTCTCTGAAGCGTCTTCGTTCATCACACACAGCGGCGGATCCTCGTTAAAATCCGTCACCGCCGGGTCTTTGATATTCAGATAATAAACCTTCCCATTAAGCGTTGTCGGCATTGCGTCCTCATCGAGGTCGGCCGAGGCCGGTTCGGGCGTCGGTGCCGCATCCGGCGGCGTGGTGGCTATCGGCTCGATTGACGGTGCTGCCGACGGCGATGCCGTGGCCGGAGCCGCGCCGCAGCCGCTCATCAAAGCCATGCTAAGCGCCGTGATCATTAATATGCCTATTAGCTTCTTCATACTTTGCCGTCCTTTATGTACGCATCCAGCTTGTACGACTTGGTAAACGCCTCCTGAATGCACGCCTGATGCGCTTCGTCAACGCGCCCCGAGCCGTGAATTTTGCTGCCCCTGAAATGCAGGCATATCTGTCCGTCCATGCCGTTCGAGCCGATCGTATCGGTGTTGTGCACAAAGCCCATCAGGCCCGCCGCGTAATACTTGCCGCCAATCTTCACCCACACAGGCCGTCTGACGGGGGTCAGCTCTCCGCCCCATGCCTTCGTCATCGCGGCGGTGTCTTCCTTTGTCATGGTTTCCACATCCGCGTGCCACCAGCCGCCAAACCGCTCCATATTCCAATGGATCCCTGTGCGCACGTCGATTACTTCAAAAGGCTCCATCTTCTTCATCTTTTCCATGCCGCCGAACCAGTCTTCAAGGTAAACGCGGCCGCTTTTCTGTGTTTTTTGCGTCGGGAGTTCCGTGCGGTAATTGTTCCAAAGGTTCATCGCACCGGATTTGCCGAGCAGCACCATCAGCGTCTGCGGCCCCGCGATGCCGTCCGCATCCAGGCTCACGGTCGTTTGAAATTTTGAGAGTGCTTCTCTGGTGGCGTTACCGAATACCCCGTTAGCCGCCGGATAGAAAAACCCCTTGTTTTTCAGCGCAATCTGCAGCTGCGTCACCGCCTGACACTTCATGCCCTGCGTCATCGTGGTGATGTGAGACCCGGGCGGTACGACATACGTGATAAAATCGCCCCGAACATAGCCTTCCTTGCCCGAATAGCTGATCTTGACCCACTTGTCTTGCACGCTTTGCACCGTCACCTCGGTGCCGCTTTTGAGAACATCGAGCACAGCGCCGTTCGTGTTCGGCAGGCTTCTCACGTTCACGTTAGACGAATTGAGCTTTGCTTTCAAGTTGATAGGTATCACGCGGTATTTATGAACAACGCTTTTTAACACATAGCCGCTCTGAGCGCCCGATGTAATTTGATAATAAGCGCCATAGCTGCCAATCAGCGTCACCTGCGTGTTGTATGTTAAGTTCGCCAGCGTGTTGCCGGAGCCCGGCTGATCGGTCATGGCCGCGTCGCCGATGATCACTGCCGGTTCATTGAGGCCGGTCACCGCCACATCCAGATAATCGGCACGCACATAGCCGGTGAACGTTTGATACGTCACCTTATACCAGCCCCCGGCTGCGCTTTCAAGCACGCTGACGGCAGAGCCCTGGCTCATTTGGGCAATCACCGCCGAGGCCGTTGTGGGCTGCTCGCGCAGGTTCGCGTTTTGGTTCACGGTGCCGGTCGGGTCAGTCGCAGCGTGTGCCTGCGGCAAATCAAAGGCGAACGCCGATACAAAGAGCGCCGCCGCCAGTATGAACGAAAGTAGTTTAAGTTTTTTTGTCATCGTTGTTCCCATGCTTTCCGCGGTTATTTTAAGTAAACACGTCGTTTCAGCATTTTTCGCTGTCAGTAAAGACAGTTCTTATTATAATCTTAGACAAACGGCTTGTCAAAGAGCGAAAACAATAGATTAGATTACAAAAAATGATTAATATGAATTGACCGCTGCCACATAGGCATTACAGACAGAGTAAAATAGATCGCGCGTAATTCTGCTCTCTTCCGATGAGCCGCAATTATCACTCCAAGACCCCATACCTGTGAAACACCATGCTGAAACAGCGGCATACAGAACTTGTCTGGCTGTCAGACTATAATTTTTCTCAACAATTAACTGACTATGAAACTCAGGCAGAACTGGGATTTTTTCATAGAGATTGGTTTTCATATTACGGAAAATTCGCGGCCCATTTCCCCAACCCAATATTTTTGCATATTCTATCATAACTTCAAGTTTTGCATCCAAATCACGTTTCCTAAGCTCTAAGTCATCATGCCTTTTCATGATGGGTTGATGACTGGCTGTCTTAATTACCCTTGCCCACCATCCGCTTGATCCGTAACGAAAATCATATGTCCAAAAATCAGAATAATCATCGAAGACAGTCTCAAGCAGCCATTCTATGCTTTCATCTATCATAACTCCTGATATTGATTCATCAACGACGTTATAGAAGATACGTATCTTTCTGCATCCATGATCCTTAAGATAGTGAAACCATTCGTTTGTATCCAAAACATCATCAAAATCATGGCTGACTTTATCTTTAAAGGCCGGATCTCCAATAGCATGGAAACTCGAATGACTTCTACTATCCAATTTTTCTATTCCATCATTCAAGAACTCGTTACCATACGATGCAATTGTGATGATCTGAGCCACATATCCAACCATCGTTCTGTCCTTCCACATTTTTATATTAGTATAAAATAGCACGTACGCCGAGGCAAAGCAAAAGACCGCCTGATTGAGACGGTCTTTCTGTAAAGCCACGTTATTTCTATATCTGTTACGCGAACGGATTCTCTGTCGGGTAGTAGGCCCCTTTGGGTCTGTTGAACGATATCTTGCCAACGCCCAGCAGCTTCATCACTTCGAATATCTGCCGCCCCACATTGCCAAACGCCACCGCGCCGTGATGCGGGTACCCGTCTTCAATCAGCACATGGCGGTAGAAGCGCTCCATTTCAGGGATGCCGAACACGCCGATGCCTCCGAACGACTGCGTATCCACCGGCAGTATTTCCCCGTTGGCAATGTAGCTTTGCAGCTCAGAGTTAATATTGCCCTGCAGACGGAAGAACGTGATCTTATCCGGCGCAATATCGCCTTCCAGCGTCCCGCGCGAGATATCCGGCTCTTTGTCCGGCTCGAGGCAGCGGTGCATAATCAGCTGGTATCTCATCTCACCCTTCTTCAGGCGGCTGATCGGCGTGTTACCGCAGTGGAAGCCCATGAACACCTCATTATCGCCGTAAGGCAGCTGCCCCTTGATCGACTGCTCGTACATATCGGCAGGCACCGTGTTGTTAATATCGAGCAGCGTCACGGATTCGCCCGTCACACAAAGGCCAATGTACTCGCTGAGTGCACCGTAAATATCCACCTCGCACGATACGGGAATGCCCCTGGCGGTCAGGCGCGAATTCACATAGCACGGCACAAACCCAAACTGCGTTTGGAATGCGGGCCAGCATTTGTTCGCCAGCGCCACATACTTGGCTGCGCCTCTGTTCTGCTCGATCCAATCGAGCAGCGTGATTTCATACTGCGCAAGCTTGGGCAGTATGCCCGGCATCAGGTTCCCCTCGCCCAGCTCTTCTTCCATATCCTTAAGCACAGCGGGAATACGCGGGTCGTCCTTATGCGCGTTAAACGCCGCAAACAGATCGAGCTCAGAGTTTTCCTGCACGTTGATTCCCAGCTTAAACAGCGGCGCGATGGGCGCGTTGCACGCGAGAAAATCGAACGGGCGCGGCCCGAACGATATGATTTTAAGCCCTTTGATGCCGAGAATCGCGCGAGAAATCGGTATAAACTCCTGAATCAGGCCAGCAATCTGCGCTGCCGTACCCACGGGCTTTTCGGGTATGTAAGCGTTCACATGGCGCAGCTTTAAATTGTAGCTTGCGTTGAGCATGCCGCAGTAGGCATCGCCGCGGCGGCTAGAGAGTACCGCAATGTTTTCCTCCGCAGCCGCGCAGAACATGGCCGGGCCGCCGAACTCCTGCGCCAGCATGGTTTCAGGGCCTTCGGGGCCAAAGTTGCCAAGGAACACAACCAGCGCGTTAACGTCTTTTGCTTTAAGCTCCTCCAGCGCCTTCATCGTATCGTGCTCGTTTTCAATCGCTGTTTCAATCTCAACGATGTCGATGTTCTTTTTACGGCAAGCCTCTACCACGGCTTTGCGCCTCTCGACAGACAAATCAACCGGGAAACAGTCGCGGCTGACTGCCACAATGCCGATTTTGACTTCAGGGATGTTGATCATGCTTTAGCTCTCCTTTTATTGTTTTTATTGAGATTCTTTTGAGAATGATTGCACATATTTTCAGTATAACATATTCGAGACAGGTGCGTTAACTCCTGCCGCATTTTTTTGTCCATTTTTACAGTCATATCATGCTTGTTTTTATGCGTTTTCACGATTTGCTTGATTGAACCATCGCCCGATGATATGATGAATTCAGATTCCAATAAAACCTTCACTATACAAATATTAATACAAGGATGGGGATTATGAACCGGCTTTCAGTCATTATTATCGGTGCGGGAATTGCAGGATTATCGGCGGGCTGTTATGCGCAGATGAACGGATACAAGAGCGCGATTTATGAGATGCATACAATACCCGGAGGGCTGTGTACATCATGGAAGCGCGGTGAATACACCTTTGACGGCTGCCTCGACTGGCTGACCGGGTCCGCCCCGGACGGTATGTTCTACCCGATCTGGAACGAAGTCGGCGTCATCGGCAGCAGCCGCATTATCAACCATGAGTCTTACTGCGATTATCAAAGCGAAGACGGCGAAACGATCAGGTTTTACTTCGACCCGAATCGGCTCAAGCAGGAGCTGATGCGCCATGCCCCCGAGGATGAAATCGCTATTACAGAGTTGTGCGGACTCATCCGCACGTTTATCGGGTTTAAGCCCTATGTGCAAAAACCGCAGGAGCTTTTTACATTTATCGACTATATGAAAATGATGCCAGAAATGATGTCACATGCCGCACAGTACCGCACCTTCTTAAAATTCGGGAAAGTGACGATGGGTGAGCTTGCCGCTAAAATGAACAGCCCGCTTCTACGCTCCATGCTTATAAATATTTGGGGTGAGGGTTTCCCTGTTTCTATGTTTGCGGCCACCATGGCTTGGTGCGCCGCCGGAACAGCCGGCTACCCCGAAGGCGGCTCGCTTAAGGTTGCGCAGGCCATGGAAAAAAGGTATCTTTCTCTCGGCGGACAGGTTGAATACAAAAGCCAAGTTCAAGAGATCATCGTGGAAAACGGCAGCGCTGTCGGCATCAAGCTGGCTGACGGAACGGAACGCCGGGCAGATGTCATCATTTCAGCGGCGGATGGCTACACCACGCTGAATCGGATGCTGGGCAATCGGTATGTCACAGAAACGATCAAGGAATGGTATGCGTCGCACCCGACTTTCCCGCCATACGTGCAGGTTTCTCTTGGTGTTGCGCGCGATTTTAGCAACGAGCCAAAGCTTACGCACAAGCGGCTCCCGAAGCCTTTTACAGCGGCAGGCGTTTTCGTGCCGTACATGATCATTCAAAACTACGCGTGCGACAAAACACTGGCGCCGCAAGGCAAAACATCTCTCGCTGTTCGATTCTTCACGCAGTTCGATTACTGGATGCAGCTGCATTCGGATAACAAGAGATACAAAGCGGAAAAAGAAAAGCTTGCCCAGGATGTGATCAGCGTGCTGTCAACGCTGTATCCCGGCATAGAAGATGATATTGATGTCATCGATGTGGCGACACCCGCCACATATGTGCGGTATACGGGCACATGGAAGGGCGCAACGATGAGCTGGCTGCCGACCACGGCCAATTTTAGCAAGAGCATAAGCAAAACGCTTCCGGGGCTTGCCGGGTTTTATATGTGCGGCCAATGGCTGGTGCCGGGCGGCGGCGTACCCAACGCGCTTAAAACCGGCCGCGATGCCGTACAGCTGCTCTGCAAGGATGATAAGAAGCGATTTATGACGACAAGCGCATAATGACGATTGCATGCTTCCACAAAAATTAGCCGCTCAATTTGGGTGAATAAACATACGCCCAATCAGCAGGATTTTAAATGCGATTCTCCGGCTTTTTTGGCGGTAAAAAAAAGACCGCAATACATGCGGTGGGAGATGTAGGATTGAGTTTATATTTTATTTGCATTTATGATGACAAAGCGGTTTATCATATATAAAGCAATGTCATCACAAAACTTATTTCACTTCACCTGAGGCCGTTTTCACTTTATGCCGCAGTTTGTTGCTCACCGCCCCCGCTGCCACCATAACCGAAAAACTGACATGAGTGACGCACACGCATTTGGCGGCTTCGCTTAGGCCGAGCGCCATAAGGGCCAACACCGCAACCAGTTCAACCACGAGCACAATGATCGTTCTCTTCTTGTATGTTTTCCGCTCCGCCTCATCAAAAGGCTTGTTTTTGTCCTCAACCGGCGCTATTGCCCATACAACAAGCGTGGAGACGGCAATAGCAATGGCAAGAAGCAAATTTGATAACATGATGTTACCGATAACCAGCAGGACAAGCGCCGCATGTGCCGCGGTGAAAATGTAACAAAGCCACGGCTTACCGGCATGGATTCCTCCCGATGACAAACGAAGCGGCGTGTAGGAAAAAATAAACAGAACGCTTTGCCACCACATCCCCATAACGACGCCGATCAACAACACGGATACAGTCTGCAGCAACATTGTCACGCCCTGTTTCAAACCATAGGAGTATATGTCTTTGTCTTCCTCCCGAATCGTCTGGCTCTTAACAAGATAGTCTGTAATTCTGTCAATCATCGTTTAGAATGTGCGCAGTTTTTTGACACTTTCCGGCAGCGTCGGCTGGTGCCACCAAAGAATACAGGCTGTATTTGCGCTAAGCTTGGCTGTCTGTAATCCGAAGCATGCTACGAACTTAATGAGTTTCTTCATTGTCCTTTACCTCCTATATTATTTTCGACACCAGAATAGCACATCATTATCGAATAATGGTGAAAGATGTCATGAAATCAAGTGTAAATGTCATGAAAACTATTTATTGATCATTGATAGTTCAACAACGAAGTTTTTATCATAGGAAATGTGTACCGTTCCGTTGTATTTGCTGACGATGGTTTCCACATTAATCAGGCCGAATCCGTGATCTTTTGGGTCTCTTTTTGTGGTCAGAAAACTGCCCCCATTGTTCAAAACGGGCTGACGATACGGATTTTCGAATACGATGACAAACAAACCTTTGATACTGCCAATGGTGAAATTGATATACTTATCGTCGATTCGGCTGGCGACAAGTGCTTCAATCGCATTGTCAAACAG
>JAEZIW010000125.1 GCA_023436525.1 Bacillota bacterium
ACATTAGACAGTGTTGTTGTTACAGCCGGCAGTTTGTCTTCGATGAGGCCGACGGCCGTTGCATAGGTTTGATGCGTATGGATTATTGCGTTCACTTCGGGCATGTTGCGATAGATATATAAAAGGGCCACCGTATCAACCGAAGGCTTGAGCGTGCCTTCTTTAATATTGCCGTCTATATCCATAACAAGGACATCTTCGTCTTTCATTGTTTCATAATAGGTACCGGATGGTGTAACCAAAATGTGCTCATCATCAATACGCAGGCTGACATTTCCGCCCGCCAAAGCTATCAGGCCGTATTCCTTAATTTTCAGTGCAGTGTCAATAACTGCTCTCTTCTCTTTTTCAAACATAGCCGTTCCCCCTTATAACATTAACATATTTCATGGTATAAGTCTAACATATGTTATTACACATGTCAATTGGATTATTCCATTTTTCATTCTTTTGATTTCTCTAACTTTCTGTACAAAAAAACACGAATATGTATAAAACAAACAATATTGCAGCTGGTTAAAACGGTCTATTTACCCGCTGTCATCGGGTATACGCAGACAAGCCTGCAGATAAAAAACCGTGCTCATTGCGAAGAATATAATGTGTTGAGAAGAACCATCATGCATTGGTATATATTACCTAAGTGTTTGGGTATCATTTTTTTTAGCGTTATATTACCCGCTACATCTCAGCCCTCAAGATTGTGGCAAGCACAGCCATAAAGCCATCGTTAAAACGATAAAATACAGGGCGAGTCCGGTCAGCCCTCGGGCAACCACTTCGACACGCTATAAGCTGCGAATACGGTCATTCATATCCGTTGTCGAATCGAACGAGTGTAACAACTTGACTGCAAAGCGGATGAATATAGAATCAATGACTTTAAATAGCCATAACGAAGCGCGGGTTATCACCAGCTTATCACTGATCGAATGCTCAAGTTTCACTTAACCCCTCATCCGTTGCTGTATACCACCTTATTTATATGTAGCTGCTATTCTTCATACAACAGAACAGGGCGAGTATAAAACCCGCCCCGTGGCTGTTGAAAAAGCGACTTATGTCATCGCTATGGGAAGCCGCTAGTCATCCCGAGGAGAGAGCGACGACTGCGAAGTGTATTTGTATCTGCGACAGATTCTTTTCAGTAGTCACTTTGTCAGTGGAAAAAATGATCCCTATGTCACTTTTCGTTTATTATATTATTATATTAGGTTAGCTCATGATGATTCCGTTGGCACATCAGCGATCGATTACGCAGAGGAATCTCATGTTATATGCGTTTTGCCATGGGCGTGACAACGAACATCTTTCATTAAACGTGTATGGCCCCCGTGCTGCACCCAAGGTATGCTTCAATCAGCATCTCGTTAAGCGTGGGATGCACATGAACTGTATGCGCAGCTTCGGATGCCGTCATCTCGCCGCGCATCACCATAACCGCCTCGTGAATCAGCACCGATGCCTGCTCGCCGATGATATGAACACCGAGTATCTCCCCGTAACGCTTATCGGCCACCACCTTAACAAAACCCTCTTTGGCATTCATGGCCAGCGCTTTGCCATTTGAGGTGTAAGGCACCTTAAATTCCATCGCATCGGACCCGGCCTGTTTGGCTTCGTCCAGCGTTTTGCCGACTGTGGCGATCTCCAGCGCGGAGAATATACACGCCGGAATCGGCTGCGTTTCATCGTTTACCGAGTTACCGAACAGCCGCTCCACCACCTGTATGCCCTGGTGCGACGCGCTGTGCGCAAGCTGTGAGATGCCCGTGCAGTCGCCGATGGCATAGAGCCCCTCCAAACTTGTCGCATACCGGTCATCCACGGCGACATATCCTTTCCCGGTCAGCTTCAGGCCAGTTTCCGAAAATGCCGACTTATCAGCCTGCCTTCCTATCGCCTCCAGCACCGCGTCGCTTTGTATGGTGCGCCCGTCTGACAGGTGCACTGTGTACGCGCCCACAGCCCCCGACACCTTATCGACCTGCGTTTGAGTCATGATCTTGATGCCGTCAGCCAGCATGCGCTTCGTGAGCACGGCTGACAGCTCTTTATCAATAGCGGGCAGCAGCTGCGGCATGATCTCTATCAGCGTCACATCCACGCCAAACGCATTGTAAATGTACGCCATTTCACAGCCGACCACCCCGCCACCGATAATCACCAGCTTTTCGGGCAATTGATCAAGGCTTAATAGCTCATCTGTGCTGTAAAGCGTGTTATCGGCGGCAACGCGCATCAGCGGGCAGCTGCCGGTTGCCAAAATGATGGAACCGGCGGATATGGTTTCATTTCCGACCGTTACCTCGTGCGCTTTTTTAACGGCGGCCTCTCCCTTGATCAGCTTAATTTTGTTTTTGTTCAGCAGGAAGTTGACGCCGCCGACCAGCTGTTTCACCGTATCGTCTTTAAACGCCATGATCCTTTTCCAGTCGAAAGTCGCACCGGAGACAGAAAAACAGCTTTGCTCAGCACAGCTTAGCGCCGTCCATTCCTTGGCCTTATAGTAAAGCGCTTTGGTGGGAATACAGCCCCGGTTCAGGCATGTGCCGCCGCAGGAATCCTTTTCGACGACCAGCACCTTTGCCCCCAGCTGTGCCGCGCGTATGGCCGACACGTATCCGCCGGGCCCCGCGCCGATTACAACAAGATCGTAATCGTACGACGGTTGTTTTTGGGACAGCGACGCTTCAACGATGTCTTTCTTCATCGCGCTGTTATCGGCAGCAGCCTCCTTGGCAGGTGCCGGCGTCTCAAAAACAGCTGATGGCGGCTCAGGAATTTCTTCATCCTGCGCGCCGATATACGCAACGGGGGTATTGATGGGAACGACAACCGGCGCGTCATAATAGAGCTTTCTGATCACACCCTCATACAACGAATCCACCTCAAGTGTGGTTTTGTCCGTTTCCACCTCAAACAGAAAATCCCCTTTTTCAATCTGCTGCCCTTCGGTGACCAGCCATTTGATAATCTGGCCCTCTGTCATGGTCATGCCCAGCTTCGGCATCAATATAAAATTGCCCATAGATATGCTCCTGTCACAATAGTTTGTTCGGTTCGTTCAACAGCGCTTTGATATCGGCAAGAAACTGTGATCCCCTCGCGCCGTCGATATGGCGGTGATCACACGTCAGGCTGAACCCGAGCATCTTAAGGATACCGATACCGCCTTCAATCACAGCCACCTTATCCGTTAACGCGCCCACGCCCAATATGGCGCTTTCGGGCTGATTGATAATCGGCGTGCTGAACGCAACCGGGTATTGTCCGAGGTTGGTGATTGTGAACGTACCCCCGGTGTAATCGTCCGGCAGCAGTCTGCCGCTGCGCGCTTTATCCACCAGCGCCCTTCTTTCCCGCGTGATGTCGTTGAGTGTTTTCTTATCGGCATCCTTAATATTAGGAACAATCAGTCCGTTTTCCAGCGCCACCGCAATGCCGATATTGATATGCGGATGGATCTCCACGCGATCGTCATAGAACGTGGAATTGAGCCATTCATTTTTATTCAGCGCCATCGCCGCCATTTTAACCAAAAGATCCGTGTACGTAGGCTTTAAGTCACCGGTCTCTTTCATTTCCCGCGCATAGGCCAGCATAAACGCTGCCAATTGGGTGGCATCGTATTCCGCAAACAAGCTGTATTGAGGAATTTCTGTCATGCTGCTAACCATACGCCGGGCAATAACCTTGCGCATCTCGTTGTGCGGAATGCTTCTGCCGCGCCTTTGGCCGCTTATGTGTGCAAGAACATCGGCCTTTGTGATTCTGCCGCCGACGGAAGGGGCAATCTCACGCAATGCCACATTGTTGTGTTTGGCGATGGCCCTGGCAAGGCCCGTCACGCGCAACGTTGTTTGTCTCTGCGCACCGCTGATCACGTCGGAAAGCTGAATATAGCCGCCTTTTCCGGTTGGCCGAATCGCCTCCGGCTTGATTTGTCGCAACAGCGCTTCCCGTCTGGCAGCGGGTGTCATGGCATATCTCATAAGCCCCCCTATTCCAGCAAGCTCTTTGCGGCGCTGTATATGCTTTCGGCTTGCGGCACCACGTCCCGCTCAAGATGCGGCGGATACGGTATCGGGATGTCCTCACCGCCGAACCGCCGTATCGGGCGGTCAAGATAAAAGAACGCGTCACTGTCCGCTATGACCGACGCAACCTCCGCGCCCACACCGAATTTTTGCACCGCCTCGTGCGCGATCAGCACACGCCCCGTTTTTTTAACGCTGGTGATAATGCTTTGCGTATCCAGCGGGCTCAGCGTGCGCAAATCGAGTACCTCGGCGTCAATACCGTCCTTCTCCAGCATCTCAGCAGCCTGAAGGCATTTGTGCACCGTATATGAGTAGCTGATGATTGTTAAATCCTTGCCCTCGCGCTTCACATCCGCCTTGCCGATCGGCAGCACATACGGCTCATCAGGCACCTCACCCTTCACGGCATAGCCGAGCTTATGCTCGAAAAACAGCACCGGGTTATCGTCTCGAATGGCTGCCTTGAGCAGCCCTTTCGCATCGTACGGCGTTGACGGCATAATCACCTTCAGCCCCGGGATGTGACAGAACATGGCTTCGAGGCTTTGCGAATGCTGTGCCGCCGCTCCCGTGCCGCTGCCTGCGGGCGTGCGGTAAACAACCGGAATTTTCACCTGCCCGCCCAGCATAAACCGTTGCTTGGCCGCCTGATTGATCAGCGCGTCGCACGCCACGGTGACAAAATCAGAAAACATGAACTCCACAACGGGCCTGTACCCGGCCATGGCGGAACCCACAGCCATGTTCGAAAAGCTGTTTTCGCATATCGGCGTATCAATGATACGCTCCGGACCGAATTCTTCCAGAAAACCGCGCGTGGCCCCAAAGCAGCCGCCGTATACGCCCATGTCTTCGCCCATTAAAAACACTTTTTCATCCGCCCGCAGCTCTTCGCGCAGCGCGTCAGATATCGCCTGTAAAAAACTGATTGTACTCATGATTCGCTCCCCTTACGCAAATACCAGTTGTCTGGCTTCGTCCAATGTGAGGCTGTCCTGCGCCAGCGCATAATTCTTGGCGTCTTCCACGTCTCGTTCCGCTTCTTGTTTGATCGCCTCCAGCTCTTCTTGCGAAAAACCGTTTTCCAGCATATGCGCACCAAACCGCTTAATCGGGCAGCGATCCATCCATTCCTTTTCTTCCTCACGCGTTCTGTAAGCACGCCTGTCGCTCTTGGAGTGCCCCAGCCACCGATACGTTTTCAGTTCCACCAACGTGGGGCCTTCGCCGCTGCGTGCCCGTTTGGCCGCTTCTTCAATCACCTCAATGATCGCGAGCACGTCGTTCCCGTCACAGACCACACCGGGCATGCCATATGCCGACGCGCGGTCTGCGATATTCGGTATGGAGACGCTGTTCTCCACCGGCGTGCTCATACCGTATTGGTTATTCTCGCAGATGTAGATAATCGGCAGCTTCCAAAGCGCCGCCATATTCAGCGATTCATGAAAATTGCCCGCATTCGAGGTGCCGTCGCCGAAAAAGTCGGCGATGATCTTGCCCGATTTATCCTTCTTCAGCGCAAGCGCAACACCCGTCGCAATGGCAATGGCCGGCCCGATCACGCCGTTTGCGCCATAGTTTCCCGAATCGATATCAACGATGTGCATCGAGCCCCCAAGGCCTTTGCAAAAACCGGTTTTCCTGCCGAAAAGTTCAGACATCATTCGCCCTAAATCAGCATTCTTGGCAATGCAGTGGCTGTGGCCTCTGTGGCAGCTCATAATCAAGTCATCCTCGGCAATGGCGGTGATAACACCGATGGCTGCGCCCTCCTGGCCTATGCTTAAGTGCGTTGTGCCCTTGATCTCGCCTTTCATGAACATCTCGTTGACGCTCTGTTCGAACAGGCGGGACTGCCAAAGCTTTAAATACATATCCCTCATTTTGTCACGTGTCAGCTTCATTTTGTTTACTCTCACTTTAATTTGCTTGTTATATTCAACACCGTCGGCTTTGTGCGGGCTTCTATTGTTAACATTCTGTTCGCCATTATCGCCTAATGTGTTGAATCACACCCCCACTATCGCGCAATACTGGTCATATGTCAATGTTTTAAACGCCTTTTACTGCACACTTGTTCACTTGTTTTGTTTTTATTGGTTTTGGGAATGAACGACACTATGCGCTGTGTATCATCTGGTATAAGTGATGCCTCTTCGGCTTATTATCCGCAAAAACAGCCGTTTTTGAATTATCGTGATTCATTTATTTTCTTTAATATGCAATAATAGCTGTACGAAAATGATCAAATGTGTCATAATACAAGCAAATATAACGGAAAGAATGTTAATGCATGGACGAGAGACATTCCAGAAAAGATTTAATAAAGGTCGCAAAGCTTTATTACTTTGGCAATCTGTCACAATCTGAAATTGCGCAGACGCTCGGCGTGTCCCGCCCGAAAATTTCGCGTATGCTTTCACAGGCGCGCTCTCAAAACATCGTGGAAATTAAGATTAAGGATTTTCCGATGATGGCCGAAGAAACAGCCGAGAAGATAAAGCAGCATTTCGGGCTATCCAGGGTTATCATTGCTGCTTCGGGCAACACGCCCGAACAATCAAAGCAGAGCGTCAGCAAAGAAGCGGGCGAATACTTAAACACCGTGCTGCAAGACGGCATGCAGATCGGCATCTCTTGGGGAACAACACTGCATGCCATGATCAAACAATTCGAGCTGAAAAAGCGTCTCAGCGATGTGAATGTTGTTCAGCTGGCCGGAGGCATCCACTCGATCGGCTTTGATTTGGACAGCCGGGAGTTGGTTCGATCGCTCGCGCAAAAGCTCAACGCCACGTATTCAATACTGCAGATGCCCATGATTGTGACCAACAGCACCATTCGTGATTTGCTGCTTCAAGAACCGGAGGTAAAAAGCCATTTTGAAAGGTTCGATCAACTCGATATGGCTTTCGTCGGCATCGGGTCGATGATACCCGAAGAGTCGATCCCGTACAAAGCGGGTTATATCACACTCGAGCAATCTCAAAACCTTGTGAACACGGGCTTTGCCGCCGATATCTGCGGCAACCGTATTTTCCTTGACGGGTCGATACGGCCCAACATTTTAACCGGCAGACTGATCAGCATATCACCCGAGCAGATGAAGCGGATCCCCAAAATTGTGGCGGTTGCTGCCGGAACAAATAAAGCGATTCCCATTATCGCCGGTGCCAGAGGCAAATTTTTTAATGTGCTGATTATTGATGAAGTGGCCGCTCTGACGATTTTAGGCCTTGAGGGCTTGTCTTAGGCGTTTTCTTGACTTTAAACCCCTTATTTATCACAATTGATGTTCGGCAGCTAGCCGCTGTGACCCTGGCTCTTTCAGTTATATTTTAGGCGTACTCATATCGCAAAATCAGAAAACGCGGCAATCAAATTACATGAAAATTGGATTGAAACCATCTCTCCCTTTCAAAATTTCAGAAATATTTCCTCTATGGTACTTCCTCCTCAGTGTTCCACGCCGCTATCTGTGGCAGCAGGTCCGCAAACAATGCGTCTCTGTTTTCCTCGGTAATAATATAAACCCTTACGTTTGGATGTTGCTTCACCGATTGCAAAAAAGGCGTCTCTTTGCTTTTTACAGCCGCCAGCACCGGCACGCTGCCCGCCAGTGCTGCCAACACCTTGCCGCAGAAAGCTGCCGCACCGCTCTCCAAGAACCCAAGCTCATCCATCAGCACAAGAGTTCCCGGCTGCACGTCCAGCAGCGAAGCGCCGTAACCATCAAACACCTGCGGGTATGGGTGTGCGCCCGCCCCGTCAATTAAGCCGACACGATTATTATCGGTGCAGTGCTGTTCCCCCGTTGCGGGATGAATATACACCTCGTGCGTGCCGCTGAGGCTGCCGTGCAGCCGCTTGGTTACAAATCCGCACAGCGGGCGCGTGCTTTCGCGCAGCAGCTTTTGTATCAGCGTGCTTTTGCCCACGCCGACATCGCCGCAAATCAATATATGCCGCACCATTTCACCCCCATGTTGCTTTTGAATCACCTTCAGTTTACTGCATTCTGCCATTCTTCGCAAACATGGCAAGAGCCGGCGCAAAGGCCGGCTCCATGCTGTTTACTTGTTATTCCACTGTTTTTCCAATCGAGTTTGCAACCAGTGCGTCGTACTGCTCCCGCGTGATATCGCAGTGATAGATGAGCTTATAGCACTTCGTCACCTCTTCATACAGATCATACTGTGCCGCATCCGGATAAAGCAGCTTCGCCATCCACAGCATGCCAAGGCAGCGCTGCACCGACGGCGGGAAACCCATCCAGTTATACGGCGCCGACGGCACCTCATAATACTTGCCGCTGGAAATCGCGTTCACCTTTTGCCATGCTTTGTCCTCGGCCACCGTGCTATAAATACTGTCCGGCGCAAACAGTATCACGTCGGGATTCCAAAGCAGTATCTGCTCCATATCCACCTCGTTGCCGGAGCCCTTGGAGGATGGGTCTTCCACCACGGCCACGTTATCGGAAAGCATGTCGATCACTCCCGCGTGGTAAGACGAATTGGCCATTACGCTCAGGCCCTTATCGCCAAGGCAGTAAAGCAGCTTGGTTTTCGTGACATCCTCGGATATCTGCTGCATGCGGCTGTACACATCGTCGCAAAACGCTGCGAGTTCTTCGGCCTCATCCGGCATATTCAGCAGTTCGCCGAGCCTCCTGTACGCTTCGTCCATCGTTGATGTGGTGGCGGTGATGTGCACAAACGGAACGCCCGTTTGCTGCTGCAAGGCATCAAGGTCTTCCACGATTGTTTTCTTGGGTTCGCCGACATCAATAACCACCTCGGCACCGCTTGCAAGCAATGTTTCGAGATTCATCTCGCCCTTACCGCCGTAGAGCTGGCCAAGCAGCGGCAGGTTATAATATTCAGTGGCCAAAAACTCTTCCGCCGTTGCGTCCCATTCTTCCGCGATGCCCGCCAGTTTATCGGGCGCGAGCGCAAAAACATAAATCTGCGCCATCGGGCCCGATATGGCAACCTTGGTGATGTTCGCCGGCACCTCAACCTCCCGCCCGGCAGAATCGGTAAACACAACCGTAGACGGCTGCTGTTCCTCAGCGGCTGCAGACGGTTCAACCGCCGCTGTTGCGGACGGCACCTCAGACGGCTGAACAGATACCGCAGGCGTGCATCCCGCCAGCGCTGACAGCAGCATCAATACAGCAATCAGCCGTATCAAATTCTTTCTCATTGTTCACTCCTTAAAAATCTCTGTTTCGGGAATATCACCCGTATCAATCACAATCATGCCCATGCGTTTGAGCGACGGCAGATAATACGGATACTCATGAGACGGCTGCTCAATCAATCGCTTTTTGACGTCATCTTCGGCGATATGTTCATCGCTGTCGTTGCTGTATACGCGAAAGAATGTAACGGCTTCTTCCAATCTGCGAAACGGCTGCCCCAGTTCGGCTTCAATGATCTCACAGCGATAAGGAATCTTCAGCAAATCGAGCTCTGCACAAGCCAGCTTCAGCGTGTGCCGCCCAATCGGTTTCTCGGTCAGCGAAAACCGATGAACAGCCCAGTCTCTTTTGATAAGAATAACCTTGCCGCGGCATTGTGCTTTCGCGATACGCAGCGATTCGCGTGTTTCACCGAAAAAGCAGAACACCATCACATCGTACGGCCTTTCGGGCGGGCAGCAAGCGATATCCCCTTCGATGACTTGAATGTTCCGCAAGCCGTATCGCCGGATGTTGCGTTTCAGCACCGCCAGCGCCTTGGGCGCTATATCCACGGCATTCACAGATTTGCAGTATGGCGACAATTCAAGGCACAGGTACCCAAGGCCGCAGCCCGCATCGCAAACAAAAGCACCCGGAGAAACATAGGCACCGATTTTGGCAGCCAGCTCGCGGTGATACGAGCCGTATTCGGACGCTTCGCACATAAACCGTATGATATCGTCGGTGTATTGCGCCATTTTCATTCGCCTTTTCTCCTTTTGTAAATATTGATTCAGTGAGGAATGACGGGCGCGGAATAGCCATATGCGGCACCCCGAATTCATCAGCGTTTACTTTAATACCGGAACGATGATGCGGCCATGCTCGGTCTGCGTGATTCTAACGTCCACGCCATAGAGCAGCCGCAGCAGCGCTTCGTCCATCACCTGATCAGGCGCACCCCATGCCGCGATGCGTCCGTCCTTAAGCGCCAAAATTGTATCGGAAAAAAACATCGCGTGCTGCGGATTGTGCGACGACATGATGACGGTATAACCGCTATGTGTCAGCCGCCGGATTTCCTGCAGCACCAGCAGCTGATTGCCAAAATCGAGATTGGAGGTTGGCTCATCCATAAGCAGCACCCCGGCCTGCTGTGCCAGCGCACGCGCAATAAGCACCAGCTGCTGCTCGCCTCCGCTCAGATTCAAATAGTTCTTCGCCGCAAGGCTGCCGATACCAACCTGCTCCAGCGCGGCGTGTGCAGCGGTTATTTGCTTTTTGCCGGGCGAAACGATGGTCTCCAATTGATGCGCCATACCCATTATGACAACATCGAGCACAGCGTAGTTGAAAATTGGATGGTGGGCCTGTGGTATATACGCGAACAGCCGCGCCAGCTCACGCGGCGGTATTTTGGCTGTGTCCTTATCGCCCGCGCGCACGCTGCCTGTATAGCCCGCGAGCAAGCCGAGCATACATTTAAACAGCGTGCTTTTGCCGACGCCATTTGGCCCGAGCACCGAAAGCAGCTCACCCTCTTTCACCGAGAAGCTGATATCTTGCAGCACTGTATGCAAACCGTATGAAAAGCCGAGCCCACAAACGTCTATATTCATCCTTTTCTCCTCATCATCAAATAGATGAAAAACGGTGCGCCCACAAATGCCGTGAGTATGCCGATGGGTATTTCGGTCGCCAGCAGATTCCGCGAAACATTATCGACCACCAGCATGAAAGCTGCGCCGAACAGGATGCTGGCGGGCATCAGAAATTTATAGTTGTTGCCCACAAAGCGGCGGCTTAAGTGCGGAATAACAAGCCCCACCCAGCCGATCACCCCGCTTACCGACACGCTGGCGGCGGTGATCAATGTGGCACAAATGATGATGACAAAACGCAGCAAGCTGGCGTTGATGCCCATTGTTTTGGCTTCGTCGTCACCCAGCGTCAGCAGATTAATGCGCCATCGCAGTAAAATGAGCGGAATGAGGCCAGCCGCCATCGGAATGACGGCAAAAAGCACCTCCTGGGTTCTTGCGCCTGCGAGGCTGCCCATCAGCCAGTAGGTGATTTGAGGCAGTATGTTGTTCGGGTCGGCCACCAGCTTGATATACGATGTGGCTGCCGAAAACAGCGAGCTGATCATAATGCCCGCCAGTATCAAATTGAGCACGCGGGCGCCTCTCGCGCGCTGACCGATCAGATAAACAAGGCATACCGTCAGCAGGCTGAACGCAAAGGCCATTGCCGTAATCATGCTGACGGAGCCGCCGAGAAATATAGCCAGCGCCGCACCAAACGCGGCCCCCGACGACGCACCGAGTATATCCGGCGCGGCCATGGGGTTTTGGAACACACCCTGATACGATGCGCCTGCCGCAGACAAACAGCCGCCCACCAGACAACCAAGCAGTATACGCGGCAAACGTATATTGAACACGACGGTTTCCATGTTGTCTGTCCATGTTTTGGGTATATCAAATATGAGGTTTGCTAATATTTTGAGCAGCTGACTTAAAGGAACGCCGTATCGGCCGATGCAAAATGACGCCAAACATAAAGCCACTAAAACAAAACCGAGAATAACAAGCCGTCGTCTCGGTCGGGCATACAACAGATTGGCATGCTGCCATTCTTTTTCGGATATAACCGGAGTCTTTTTGTTCTGCATGTATGACATCTTTCGAGTGATTTATTCTCATCATATGGGATGAACGAACCTTATACAAGCTGTTTTGTTCGGCATTCCCGAATTATAATTCGGCTATTTCGAATAATACTTTACCCAAAGCACGGTGGTGTGCTAGAATTGAAAAAAAGGAGAAAGCTATGCTCGAACAGCCTAATCATGTAAAATCGGTCGCCAAAGCGATCCGCCTGATCGATTATTTTGCCGAGGCAAGGCGGCCGTTGTCGCTGCAGGAGCTTGCGCAAGTAACCGGTATGCCCAAAAGCACCGTGCACGGGCTGCTGGCACCGTTACGCGAAAGCGGGATGATCAGCCAGGCTGCCGACGGAAAGTATCACTTGGGCATCCGTCTTTTTGAGCTTGGCAGCATCGTCAGCGCGTCGTGGAATATCGTGCCGCTTGCGCGTCCGCATCTGCAAAACATCGCGATACAGACCGGCCAGTCGGTACAGCTTTCCATGATTGATAAGGGTGAGGTGCTGATTGTGGACTATGCAGACACCAACAGTTCGCTTCGCGTGGTGACCGAGGTGGGCGACAGGCTGCCTGTGCACAGCACAGCCGCAGGCAAGGCCATGCTGGCCTACCTGCCCAAGGTGCAGGCAGAGAGTTTGCTGAAAGGTGAACTGGTTTCGTTTACACCGCATACAATAGCCACAGCCGGGGGTATGGATACGGAAATCGAGAAAATACGCGCCCGTGGCATCGCCGTGGAAGACGGCGAGCATCGCATCGGGCTGCGCGGTGCCGCCGCACCGGTATTCAACATTCACGGTGAACCGCGGTATGCCTTGGGTGTGATCGGTATGTTTCGGCGCACATCCAGCGAAGAATTTCAGACCGCAGCGGAGCTGGTGCGCAGCGCCGCCGAGCAGATATCCAAGGATTTGGGATACAGACCGGCGTGAAGTTTCAATTCATTGAATAAAAATAAGAGATTCCTGTACTCCGAAGGGGTATGGCCGCAGCGATCGCTGTATACAATAACGCAGAGCGATACAAAGATCGGGCATCAACGAAACGGGGCTGTCTGTTAGAGAAATACAACGCAAATCGCGGCAAACGCCGCCAATAGGACTCTTTTTTCAATATTTAAGAGCTTTCTCAACTCACAAAATCTTAAAAAGAAATACCGGTATCCCGAAGGCGTATGATTAAGGCATGCAATTTCACACTATCTCGCGGATAGGTCATACCCCATCCTTACAATTAACAGAATAAAAAAAGAGATGCCTGTACCCTGAAAGGGTATACTCTGTGGTTGCCTCAAATAATAAAAGCGGAACGACATACCCCATTCGGGGCACAAGCGGAGGTCGTTCCCTACAACAAAACTGAAGCATAAAAAGAGATATATGAGTTTTCAAAAACCTCCTTCCGTCAAAGCCGAATTGCATCCGCCATTTGCCACCTCCCTCCAGAAGGAGGCAAGGGGTGCGACGATAAGTGTTTCTGCAGCAAAACAATATGAATTCGACCGAATGGAATGTTCCCGTTCCCCAATACCACAGATATAGAGCCATTAGAAAAGGCAGTGCGTTGATTCACGCACTGCCTCTTTTGATATTTGCTTAGTATTGCACGCCTTCGCCGTTTTTCTTTCTCTTGGCCAACAGGATAATCAGCACCGCAATCAGCAATGCGGCAAGTGTTCCGATGCCGATCCACAGCAGCGCAGAATTACCTGCGTTCAAACTGACGGTTGTCTGAGGTATATCCGAGCCTGCCACCTTCTCGATGGCTGCGCCGCTCTCATCCGCTTCCAGCGCGACATCAATGGTAACCGTCGCCGTGCTGTGGGTGTATGTGATGTTAACACCCTCACCCGTCATATCGGTGCCGAATTCATCGCCCTGCACGAATTCCAGCTCAAACGCGGCTATTTCCTCGCCCTTGGGTGATTTCACAATCAGGTTGTGGCTCGTGTAATCCACATCGTAGAACACATAACGTCCGTTTGCATCCGTCACGGTTGACACAGGATCGGAATGTAGTTCCACTAAATACCCGGCCAACGGGTTACCGTTTGCATCGAGCAGTGTGCCGGTTATCGTGCGTGTGTTGCCGTTTGCCGTCTCAGACGGTGTGGCAGACGGTGACGGTGTCGGTGACACAGATTCGCTCGGTGAGACAGACGGTGCGGGTGTTGCGGTGGGCGTGGGTGTCGCCGACGGAGACGGCGTGGCCGTCTGCTCCGGAGCGGCCGTCGGTTTCGGCGTGGCCGTCGGTTTCGGTGTCGCTGTCGGCGCCGGTGCCGCTGTCGGTGTCGGTGCGGCCGTCGGTGCCGGCGTCGGGCTGGGCGCGGTATAGCTGTATCCGCTGCTTTGAGCCGAAACAATGCTGTTCTCGAAGCTGAGACCGTCGCCTTTCGCCATCACTTCGAACGAATATGTACCGGTCCCCAGCATGGTAATCGCGCTGGTAAAGTCGTAGTAAGGTGTATCCGCCGCCACACTGATCGCGCTGCCCTTCGCGTTGCCGTCCTTAAACAGACGTATGCTGTAGCTGCTCGCGTTCGTCACCGCGTTCCATTTTGCCTTGCCGGGAACCGCAGAATCCCACATGAGCCCCGTCGGCGCTGACAGCTTGGTTTTCGTTGCGAATGAAATCGTGCTGACCGCCGACAAGTTGTCCGCCGCATCCGCCACAATCACATACGCTTTATACGCGGTGGAAGCAGATAATCCGGTCACGCTTATGGCATTGGCCGATGCCGTGGCGGCTCCTGTGCCTTTGGCCAATGCCGTGCCCTGTGCCTTTATCGTTGCCGCGTTCGGAGCCGCGTCCGCAGCCGGATACACAAGGTAGTAATATGTTCCCGCTTCGTCGGACGTGACATTCAGCGTTGCACCGGAGGACGTCACAGCGCTTGCGCTCTGCTCGCTTAATGTGGGCGCGATCATATCCGCAAATGTAAACCGACTCGCTGCACCTGTCACGCTTGTGCCGCCCGGCGTGGTCACCGTCACATCCACCGCTCCCGTGCTGTGCGCCGGAGATGTCGCCGTGATCTGTGTAGCCGAGTCAACCGTAAAAGACGTCGCGGCTGTGCTGCCGAAGTTTACCGCTGTCGCCCCTGTGAAGTTTGTCCCTGTGATGGTCACGCTCGTACCGCCCGCCATGGTGCCGCTTGCGGGGGATATGCCCGTCACCGTCGGTACAGGTGCCGGTGTCACACTGTTCGACGCAGCGGATGCCGGGCCTGTGAGGTCTTTGCCGTTCTTAGCCGTCACCGTGAAGGAATAGGACACCCCGTTTGTCAGCCCCGTCACCGTGATCGGGCTTGACACTCCGCTTTTCGTGAATCCCCCTGGGCTGGACGTGACGGTATAATTCGTGATATCGGCACCGCCGGTAAATGCCGGAGGCGTAAAGCTGATGCTCGCCTGACCATCACCCTTCGTTGCCACGACACCTGTCGGCACGCCGGGAGCAACAGCGTTAATAGTAAAGGTTTGTTTCACCGTCGTGGCAGGCATAAACTCCTGGTTCCCCGCTTGATTGGCGCTGATGGTGGCCTCACCCGCTTTGAGGAATGTGAGGACGCCGTCACTGGTGATGGTCGCCACATCCTGCGTATCGCTTGTGAAGGTCACCGGCAGCCCTGAATCTGAAGTCGCACTCAACGTCGGGCTGGTGCCGAAGTTCTGTGGGCCGGGGTTCGCAAACGTGATGGTCTGCGCCGCTTTTGGTGTTACGCTATTGGACGCCGCAGACGCCGCGCCTGTCAGGTGCGCGCCGTTCGTCGCCGTCACCGTAAACGTATACGCCACACCGTTGGTGAGTCCCGTTACTGTGATTGGGCTCCCCGTCCCTGTTTCCGCCTTTCCGCCCGGATATGCCGTGGCGGTATACCCCGTGATTGTCTCACCGCCGTTTGAGGATGGGGCCGTGAAGCTGATTGTGGCCTGCGTATCCCCCGCCGTCGCCGTGCCTATGGTCGGCGCTCCGGGGGCAACAGCGTTAATATCAAAGCTTCTTGTCACCCGCGTCGCGGGGATATAGGTGCTATTTCCCGCTTGATCTGCGTGAATAACCGCTTTTCCTGCTTTATGGAATGTAAGCAGGCCGTCAGTGGTTATGGTCGCCACATCAGTATCCCCGCTTGTAAAGGTGACCGTAAGCCCTGAATCCGAACTCGCGCTCAGCGTCGGGCTGGTGCCGAAATTCTGCGCGCTGGGGTTCGTAAACGTGATGGTCTGCGTCTTCTTTACCAAAACGCCGGTTAAGGTGCTGCCTGTAAACGTCAGCGTCGCGTCGTTGCCCGCCGCATCCCTTATTGTGCCGCCGTTAGCTGTGATGTTTGAAGAGAGCGCTACCCCGTTTGTATCCAAGTCACCTGTCACGACCGTATACCGAAAGAGGAGTGCGCTTGCTCCACTGCCAGACTCATATTCGGCATGAACAGAGGTTGAACCGACCGCCAGTGTCAGATACGGTGTGCCCGTAACGGTCACCGCTTCGCTGAAGTTGACTGTGAAATCTAAGTTCTGACCCGCTGTATACGTGGCATCTGCGGGGACGGTGACTGAACCCACCGTCGGCGCAACGGCATCAACGAGCACACTCGCCGTGCTGCCGACGCTGTTCAGCGTCAAGTTGGCGTTGTTGCCTGTCGCATCCTGAATGGTGCCGCCG
>JAEZIW010000166.1 GCA_023436525.1 Bacillota bacterium
GAATACAGTTGCGTATGTGTACGCCGATTATGTAAAGCTGCCGTCGCAACAGACGGTGGCGGCAAAAGGCGTCATCACCTCGTCGGTGCTCAATGTTCGCAGCGGGCCGGGGACGTCGTACGCAAAGGTAAGTACGCTGACCAAAGGCAGCAAGGTGGATATATTGACGGTGAAGGCAACGGCTGATTGGCATAAGATATTGTATAACGGCAGCGCGGCCTATGTGCACGTCAGCTATGTAAAGATAGATGGCGGAAATACCGGAAGCGGCAGCGGAGGAAGCAGCGGCGGTACAACGGCAAGCTACGCCACCGTTAATGCGAGTCGGCTCAATCTTAGAAAAACGGCGAGCACGAACGGTGCCGTGATTACCACGCTGTCTCGCGGTGCGGTTGTTCAGGTGCTGCAGTCGGGCGGAACATGGACAAAGGTGAAATACGGCGGCAACGAAGGGTATATGTCGTCGTCGTATCTGAAAGCTTCTGCCGCCAAATACGGAACGATTACAGCAGGCTCGATCAATGTGCGCAGCAGAGGGTCAACATCGTCGTCGGTGCTTGGCAAGCTTGCCAAAGGTGACGTGGTGGAGATAGCACAATCGGGCGGATCGTGGCACAAAATCAAGTACAAATCATCAACCGCGTATGTTTATGCGGCATATGTTAAGCTTATGTAAAGCAGGTACGAAAGGGGCGCTAAAAAGCGCCCTTTTTTTGATTGTGCCGCGTTGCGTGAAAGTGGGTTATCCACAATTCGCGAAGCGCGCACGCGTCGTATAAAACAGCATTGTTATGCGGAAAAAGCGCGAAAATTGGTTAGGCGGGGCAGGTTATCCACCGGAATATGTGGGTTATCCACATGGTTTGGTGGATAACTCTAATTTTTTTTGAAAATGCATGAACGGTTAATAAATATTCTTATAAACGTTTTTTCAGTGTTTGCAGCACAAAAATCGGGTGTTTTCGAGTGTGCCTGACAAATGCTTTTGTTAACAGGGAACTAACAATAATGGATGATGAAAAGCAAGGGTTTATGCAAAAAAGCTGCTATTCTTCAGATCATCGGCGAATAAGCCTTCTCCTTTGAGGAGACGATGGCGCGAAGCGCCGATGAGGTGCTGCAATACAGCAGCAATACCATCTGCGTATATCAGGTTTTCGCAGAATAAGCCTTCTCTTTTGAGGAGAAGGCGGCGCGAAGCGCCGGATGAGGTGTTAATGAAAAAGCTGCCAAAATGAGCACCTCATCAGTCGCCTGTCGGCGCCAGCTTCCCCTCGCAGGGGAAGCCTTAACACACGTATGACATATGTGATGCAGTGCACAAAAAAGCGGAGCCTTGCAGCTCCGCTTGGTCATGTTTGTTTAGAAGTTGTTTCTGTCTCGGTAACTCTTTTGCGGCACGGGCCGTTTGCGCGCAGGCGCTGTTGTCGGCCTTTTGCGTCCCGGTGTAGACGGACCCTTGGGGCCTTGGCCCTTCTTCCAAAGAACCACCAGCGCAACACCGACGCCGATGATCAGCACAACCAGAATGATGGCGATGATGCCGAGCGTTCCGATGGAGCCCGCTCCTAAATTGCCGTCCGGCTGCAGTGTCGAATCCGTTACGTCGGCGGCATCCTCAAAGCCGGGCGTAGCCGAAGCCTCGGCCGACTGAATCGTTACGGTAACAGGCTCTGCTGTTTTGGTATAGGCGTTGCCGTCCTTATCGGTGGCGGTCAGCACGAAGCTGTACGACGTTGTTGCGTCAATATTGGCAGGGACCTCCACAGGGGCCGTGCTGCCGGCTGCCAGTGTGCTGACAGAGAAAACCTCGCCCAGTGTGGCTTCCGTCACTTTAACATTGGTAAGCTCATAGGCAGTGCCGTTGGTGATTAACCCTGAGAAATTGATGGCACCGGCTGCGGTGAGCTGCGGGCGGTCTACCGACATTGTGAACCCGAGCTTGCTGTCCACAGTGGTGGAATCCACCGGCAGATCGATGGTTAGCGTATCGCTGTTGATATTTTTAATCGCTCCCGTATGATCCTTGAGCGAGATAGAGCACGATACTTGTGTGGTCGTTTGGAACGTCATTTTAAACGTGCCGGTCTGCGTACCGTTCGCTTCGAGAGTGCCCGGGTATTCCTTGGCTTCGCCGTTCACAAGCACCTTGACATCCTTATACGGCACATTGCCGCCGTTGGTGAGCGTCAGCGTAAAGGTGACTTCCTCACCCGGCGCCGGTTTCATATTGCTGGCGGTGAACTGAGTTTTCACATCGCGCTTTGTTTTTGTGAGCGTGACGGGGGTGAGCTTAAGCGGAGCCTGTGCCACGCCGCCCACCGTGTAGTTCACGACAGGGTTCACAACAATGTCCTTCGCCATGGTAAAGTTAAATTTCTTCGTTTGGGCTTGTGTCGGCGCGAGCGAGAAGGGATCGTTCAGCGCTTTACCGCCATTCAGCTCGGGCGCGGTGATCACGATGTTGTCTATTGTGGATTCACCCTGGTTTTCGAGCTTGAATTCAAACTTGACGGTTTCGCCTTCGCCGTACAGCGCATACGGCGTTACGGCAGAGCCTTTGAGTACAGTGGACAGCACCTTTTTATCGACTTTTGCCGTCGTCTGCATGCCATTGAACGTAAATGTCAGCGGCTGCCCGAGCATGGCGTCGGTTACAGCCATCGTGAAAGTATTCTCACGGGTTTCAGTATTGGCAACGCTGACATCGGCGACAGGTGTCGCCCCATACATGATCTGCCCATTCATCGTTGCTCCGCTGTCGTTATACACGACATAAGTGAATGTCACGTTAGCGCCTGCCGGCAGTGAAGCGATTTGCGGTGTGACAGTAAAAGTAGATGCATACGCCACGCTGCCAAAGCTGAACAGGGCAGTGAGCACCAGTGTTAAAACGAGAATCAGGGATATATGCTTTTTCAAAACGTTTACCTCCTTATTGTAGCAAAACGTATTTAATCATAAACAATATTCAAAGCTCATTTTATAGCAGATATTTTGAAAAGTCAAATCACGTTAGTGTTACCGACAGTGTAAAATAACGGTGGAACCGCATAAAAAAGGCCGAAGGCATTATGCGCGCTTCGGCCTCGTTGTTGATTATTTTGTGTTGCTATTCCTAAAAGAAAGTTATCAATCGGCTGATATCTTTACTCCCCCAGTCACCTTCGGTGCCAGCCCCCTCTCGAGGGGGCCAAGGGTTATAGATTTTCAGCTAATACAAAGCATTGCCCGCTGAAGTTTACGGCATGTAATAGATGTCATCGCTCGGTACGGCACCGCCGACCGATTCGGGGTTGCTCTCAAACATCATCTTAAAATAATCATCGAGTATCGCTTTGCAGTCTTCGCCCGTGATGAACGATATGCCGCAGCGCGGTATGGCTGCTTTGGCAACAGGCTCTGCGCCCACAATCTGCTTGTCAACAATCGCCTTGGCCGCGTTGGCCGGGTCGGAGGTCACGTAATCAACCGACGCGGTGAAGTCGGCAATCAGCTTGTTCATGCTCGCTGTATCTTCGGCAAACGCGCTGCTCACCACAGTAACACCCATCGGCATGCCGGCATCTTCACCGAATATCTTTTGCCATTCGGCATTGATATCAAGCTTCACTTTCACATCTTTGTTCTGCGCCAGCACCGCCGATACAAAAGGCTCGGGAAGCAGCGCCAGCTTCACATCGCCCGCGGCAACCGCGTTCGCCAAATCGGCATGCGCACCCATGTATTCCACAGTCACGTCGTCAAGTCCGTTCTCCTTGAGTATTTTGTTCAGCGCATACTCGGGCGTTGCGCCTTGGCCGGTGGCGTAGATCGTCTTGCCCGCAAGGTCTTCAAGGCTGTTCACGGTGTCGCCGTTTTCCACGATATACAGCACGCCCATGGTGTTGACGCTGACGATTTTGATGCCGCCTTTCATTTTATTGTAAAGCACGGCGGCAAGGTTGGAGGGCACAGCCGCCACGGTGGCTTCACCGCTGATGATCTTCGGGCTGATCTGATCCGGCGCAGTCAGCAGGCTCACATTGTAAGCGGGGTTGTCAAACAGCTGAATCATGCCCATGCCTGTGGGGCCTGCAAGCGTAGCGACGCTGAGCGGGTTGTCTTGCCCGTAAGCGGCAGACGGTTCGGGTGCGGCAGACGGTGCTTCTGTGGTACTCGGGGCTTCTGTCGCGCTCGGTGCGGCGGATTCAGACGGGGACTCCGTTTGCGCAGCGGGGGTGCTGCAGCCTGTCAGCATCGCCAGTGCCATCACCAGCACCATTAAAACAGTCAGTAATCTTTTCATTTTCATTTCTCCTTATCGTAAATAATTTAAACTAAGTTATCGTGGAAGGGTCATAGCCCATTCTGGGCACAAGCGCCCCTTCCCTACAATTCGAGGCACGAGTGCTACTTCGCAAAACATTTGCGGATTTGTTGACTCGCACCTAAGCCTCCCTCTTGGAGGGAGGTGGCAATTGGCGGATTTCTAATCCGGCAATTGACGGAGGGAGTTTCCAATCAGACGATTGTTGCCTCTACACCTCTTTTTTGCTGATGGACGTTTTCACCTGCACGTCGGGTATCAGGCCGAGCTTGCCGGTTAGGCTGTTGATCTCGTTTAAATCTCCCACCAACGTGATCGTGATCACCGTGACGCCGTGCTCATGCATCGGCAGCCCCATACGCCCCTTAACAAGCCCCTTAAAATCTGCCACCAGTGCGTTGAAAGCTGCCTGATCACGTTCCGGGTTTTCGAGTATGGCGGTGATCACCGCAATCCTTTTCATATAAAACCTCCTGCTCTTCGCTGCTAACCAAAAAAACCTGCCGGATAAGGCAGGTTGCGCAAACAAACAATAAATACCGCTTGAGTATTCTGCAACGCGCCTTCCGACGTAGACATTTAATCTTTGCCGTTAGGTTCAGTCTATGAATGATACATGACGCACAAAAGATTTAACTCTCTTATGAATCTTGTGTGAATAATATCACAAACAAATATGAAAGGCAACAGTTTTTTCGGAATCTTTTGCAATTATATTATGAATCGGTTAGGCCGCAATTGTTGAAAAGCGCAAACCGCTGTTGTAGAATGGTAAAAAACACAGTTGAGGATAAATTGTGAAAAGAATATTTGATATCAAGGGTGTATCGGAAGCCGCAGAGGACAAGGCGCGCCAGCGCGTTAAGAACCTTGTGAAGCCGATTGGCAGCCTCGGGCTGCTGGAAGACTATGCGGTGAAGCTGTCAGGCATATTCGGAAAAACCGGTTTTGCGCCGATGAAAAAGGCCGTTGCGGTGTTCGCCGCGGACAACGGCGTGTGGGACGAAGGCTATACGCCCGTACCGCAGAGTGTGACCGCGGTGCAGGCTGTGAACATCACAAAGGGCATCACGGGTGTGGGTGCGATTTCAGCGTGCTCCGGTGCGGATGTATTTGTATATGATATGGGCATTCGCGGCTTTAAGGGCGCGAAGGGCATTCAAGACAAGCGCTTGGGCGACGGCACGAATAACATTGCCCAGGGCCCGGCGATGGATATCACGCAGGCGATGCAGGCCATTTCTCATGGCATTGACGTTGCCGAGGCGCTGGCCGATAAGGGATACCGCTTGCTCGGGTGCGGCGAAATGGGCATTTGCAACACGACGACGGCGGCGGCGGTGCTCTGCGCGCTGACGGGGGCCGACTCCGAAGATGTTGTGGGGCGTGGGGCAGGGCTGACGGATGAGCAGCTTGCCATGAAGCGTGCCGCGGTGCAGCGCGCGCTGACCATCAATCAGACCGATTCGGACAACGCACTCGGCGTGCTAAGCGCCGTCGGCGGGTTTGATATCGCGGCAATGACCGGGTTCTTTCTCGGTTGCGCCTACCGTCAGGTGCCCGCGGTGATAGACGGGTTCATCTCGGCTGTGGCGGCGCTGGCGGCGAGCCGTCTGAACCCGCTTGTAACGCAGTATCTGTTTGCCTCGCATCACAGCGCGGAGCCGGGTTTTTCGGTGGTGATGGAGGCGCTGGAAATGGAGGCACCGCTCAAGCTGAACCTGCGCCTCGGAGAGGGCAGCGGCTGCCCGTTGATGATGCACATTCTTGATGCGAGCGCGGCGATGCTGCAAAACATGGCGACGTTTGAGGAAGCCAAGATCGATGCGAGCAAACTTGTGGATATCAACAAATAACATTTATATAGGAGGAGACACCATGTTCAGACACATCGTTTTTTTCAAGATAAAGCAGGAAGAACAACATAAAATCCCCGAAGCGGTGGATAAGCTGAAGTCGTTAACGGCGGTGCCGGTGGTGCGCAGCGTGGAAGTGGGGCTCGATGAGGTGAAAAGCGGACGTTCTTTTGATATTGCGCTGATTGTGGATACGGATTCGCGCGCGGACTATGAGATTTACGATCAGCACGAGCTGCACCAGCCGGTGAGGGTGTTTATGCGCAGCATCATCGAAGCATCTGCCACTGTCGATTTCGAAAGATAAAGGACCGCAATCCTCCGTCACGCTGGCGCGTGCCGCCTCCTTTCAAAAGGAGGCATTTGTGCTTTTGTGCTTGTTTTGCTGAAAAGGAGCTGTCAGCGAAGCTGACTGAGGATTGATCGGGCAATTGACGGAGGGAGTGCCTGTTTAGAATTTGCGAATAAAGAATCGATAGAAAAGAGCCCTGTTGGGCGCGTTTGCGCCGATTGCGCAACAAAAACGGTTTTGATTAAAACTTCCTCAGTCGCTTGTCGGCGACAGCCCTCACGGAGGGAGCTTTGGGTGCACGCACATCGTTGCATTTAACAACAAAAGCAATCCTCCGTCACGCTGACGCGTGCCACCTCCTTTCAAAAGGAGGCATTTGTGCGTTTGTGCTTGTCTTACTGAAAAGGCTCCTTTGAAAAGGAGCTGTCAGCGAAGCTGACTGAGGATTGATCAGGCAATTGACGGAGGGAGTGCCTTTTTAGAATTTGCGAATAAAGAATCGATAAAAAAGAGCCCTGTTGGGCGCGTTTGCGCCGATTTCGCAACAAAAACGGTTTTGATTAAAACTTCCTCAGTCGCTTGTCGGCGACAGCCCTCACGGAGGGAGCTTTGGGTGCTACGCACATCTGTTCATTTAACAACAAAAGCAATCCTCCGTCACGCTGACGCGTGCCACCTCCTTTCAAAAGGAGGCATTTGTGCGGTTGTGCTTGTTTTGCTGAAAAGGAGCTGTCAGCAAGCTGACTGAGGATTGATCGGGCAATAGATGGAAGGAGCCTTCGAGCAAACAAAAAGCGCCCGGCTGAGGCGCTTTGAGTTACTCGGATAGTTTATCGTAGGTGCTCTTATATATCTTGGGTGCGACATCCTTCCACTTCTTAATGAACGTTTCAGCGGATGTCTGCGAATACGTGACGAGATTCAGCTCAAACACCGGAACCTGATTCTCCAGCACCTTAAGCATCACTTTGTATTCGCCTTCGTCGATCTTTAAGTAATCGGCGAACAGCTCCGTCTCAAGACGAAGCTCGTCTCTGTTGGCAACGCAATATGTTTCCACGGCTTTGCGCACCGAGGCAGGCAGTTCCTTTTCGAGGTAAAACACGGTTTCGCTGCCAAGATCGGTGATAGAATAGAAAAGGCCGTTGGGCGTGTCGCGCTGATCCACAAGGCGGCTTTCCATAAGCTCAAACATGCATTCCTTCAAGTCGAAGTAATTGAGCCAACTGTTTTCGGACACAATACGCAGTATTTGCAGTTCGGAAAGCTGTATGTTAATGGACTTAAGCAAGTATAAGATGAGCAGTTTATTTTGAGCAATTGCTTCAATATGCATTACAGTCCTCCAAACTTAAGTATTCAATAGTATTATACCATAGATTTTGATATAGTACAGCAAATATAGTATTTAATATTTGGGGATAAACTATATATAGAGGATGCTTTGATGATACACAAACTTGAAACACTGGTGAGAAGCGAAGGGGCGGACGTTTTCGGGACGGCGCACGTGGCGAACTGCTTGCCAAAGCGGTTCGCGGCAATGCCGTTTGCCGTTACCATCGGGATAAGGCTGCTGGATGCCGTGATGGATGAGGTCACCGAAGGCCCGACTAAGCTTTATTTTAATCATTACCGGTCCGCAAACGCGTTTCTGGATATGTGTGCGCTCAAATGCGCGCTTTATCTGCAGCGCAGCGGATATAAAGCCGTGGCGGTTCCCGCTTCACAGACGACGAGCACGCCCGGCATCGCGGGGGATTTTCCTCACAAGACGGCGGCGAATCTCGCGGGTCTTGGGTTCATCGGCAAAAACGCCTTGTTCGTCTCGAAAGATTTTGGCCCGCGCGTGCGGCTGGCCACGGTGCTGACCGACTGCCCGCTGCCGGATGCGCAGATGATGGCACCGCAGTGCGGCGATTGCCGCGCTTGTGTGGATGCATGCCCGTGCGGTGCGCTGACCGGCCAAAGCTGGACGCGGCAGAGCAGCCGAGACGACATTGTGGATGCGGCGCTGTGTTCGCGGTTTATGAAAGACAAATACATTATGATCGGTCGCGGAAGCGTTTGCGGTATCTGTGCGGCGGTATGCCCCTGGGGTGGAAAAACAGTTTAAAAAACCAAAAAAAGCCCTTGATTTCACCGCTCGATTGTGTATAATATGAGTTACGGCTTTGGGGGGTTATAGCTCAGCCGGTTAGAGCGCTACGTTGACATCGTAGAGGTCGTTGGTTCGATCCCAATTAACCCCACCATATCCTGCGGTGTTCGAAT
>JAEZIW010000024.1 GCA_023436525.1 Bacillota bacterium
GGAAAAGAGTGCTGTTCCAATGCTTTTTACCAGCCGCGAAGAAGCCTGGTTCACCGAATTCTATGCATGGATGAAGGAAGGAGAGGTATGAGCGAAAAGTTGGTTATCATCAGAGGCGCGGGAGACCTTGCGACCGGCGTGATATACATACTCAAGCATTTTAATTACACCGTGATTGCAACGGAAACGGACAAGCCGTCGGCCATCAGGCGCACGGTGTCGCTCTGCGAAGCCGTTTACGACGGCACCGCCACCGTTGAGGGTGTTACGGCGGTTCTGTGCGATAACATGTCAGAGATAATAAAGGCGCAGCATCAAGATTTTGTGCCGATTGTGATTGATCCTCAGTGTCAAATCATTAAAGACTTAAAACCCGACATCGTCGTTGACGCGATTATCGCCAAAAAAAATACGGGCACAGATAGACATATGGCGCCGGTGGTGATTGGCCTTGGGCCGGGCTTTACCGCCGGAAAGGATGTTCATGCGGTGGTCGAAACGGCGCGCGGCCACCATTTGGGCCGCATGATATTAAACGGCACCGCCCAGCCGAACACCGGCATTCCCGGCATGATCGGCGGTTACTCGCACGAGCGCGTCATCTACGCACCTGCAGCCGGTATTGTCAAGTGCTGCAAAAACATCGGGGATCATGTGCAGCAGGGTGAAACCATCGCTGAGGTAAGCGGTATACCTGTTAACGCAAAAATCAGCGGCATATTGCGTGGCCTGATTCGCGACGGTTACGCGGTGATAAAAGGCTTTAAAACAGCGGATATAGACCCAAGGGACGTTTATGACCACTGCTTTTCAATATCCGACAAAGCGCGTATGATCGGTTTTGGTACGCTCTTTGCCATCAATCATTTAACAAAGGAGATAAACCATGCTGATTGAACGCATACCCGAACTGATCAAGCAAAACAAAACAGTCGCTTTGGTGACTGTAACATCCGCCACAGGGTCGACCCCCGCCGAGGTTGGGAAAGACATGCTGGTCGACGCATCCGGCAACATCGGCGGAACGATCGGCGGCGGCAATCTTGAGCATGTGGCCATTGAAAAAGCAAAGGAGAGCCTGAGCCGGAGTTTAAGCGGTTTCTTTTCGTATGATCTGAAAAATGATCTCGGCATGGAATGCGGCGGCCAGGTGGATATCTTCATCAAGGTGTATTCCCCGCCGACGCTGCTCGTGCTGGTGGGTGCGGGACATGTCGGCCGGGCTGTGTATCAGTTTGCGCGTATACTTGGTTACGATACCGTCGTGATTGACGACCGGCCCGATGTGGCTGCACCGCCATTCTTCCCCGAAGCCAAAGCCGTCATCGTCGGCGATATCGGCAAGGAATGCGAAAAGCTTCAGTTTTCGCCCGATAACACGTATGTGGTTATCGCGACCCACGGTCATAAGCACGATGAGATTGCGCTTTATCACCTGATACAAAAAAAGCCGACATACATCGGCGTGATCGGCAGCCGCAACAAAGTTAAGGTGATGATGGACAGTCTCGAGCAAAAGGGCATAGCGCGATGTGATCTTGACGCGGTGTATACCCCCATCGGCATCGCTCTTGGCGGCGGCCAGCCTGCCGAGGTTGCTCTCAGCATCATCAGCGAAATACTGCTCGTAAAAAACGGCGGCTCACTGACGCATATGAAAGCGCGCAAATAGAATTGACTCGCCATATTGCAGGCCATGCGATGGCGATTTCTGTTGTTTTTCTTTAAAACAAACAGTCGTTTTAATGATTTGAATGAATAAGCTGTTTTTTGTTGAAGAGAATAAAACCGAACAATTCATTTTGGGAGGTAAACTCATGTTCAAGCACGAAAAACAGCTTCTCTTCCCCGTTAAAGTCGACGCGCCGAACCCAAACTACGCAACCATGATGCAAGAACAGCTTGGCGGCCCGCACGGCGAGCTAAAAGCGGCACTTCAGTATATGTCGCAAAGCTTTCGTATCAACGATCCGCAGATAAAGGATCTTTTCCTAGATGTTGCTTCAGAAGAGCTGGGCCATATGGAGATGGTTGCCACAACCGTCAATTTGCTGAATGGACACACGCTGGACGCGGCAAACGCCGATATCGGCAGTATTGAAGCTCATGTTCAAACGGGGTTAACGCCGGCACTCACCAATTCGTCAGGGTACCCATGGACAGGCGCTTATATTGAAGCAACAGGCGATCTCGCCGCAGATATACTCTCTGACATTGCGGCAGAGGAAAGAGCCAAGGTTGTGTATCAGTATCTTTATCGGCAGATTAACGACAAGGGCGTTCGTGAGACCATTGACTTTTTGCTGAACCGCGAAGAAGCGCACAATACAATGTTCCGCGAAGCGTTCAACAGAATAAAGGACACGGGGTCGTTAAAAGACTGGGGCGTAACAGGCGACTCAAAAATGTATTTTGATTTATCCTCACCCGGCGGACAGTATTTTGCGCCGAGCAATCCGCAGCCGCCGCAATTCACAAATCCAAACTAAAACATCGGGATGTTGCATTATGCAGCATCCCGACATAACAAATACCTATTGCCTCTTTTATCGGTTGTTGTTGTTCTGATTGTTTCTTTGGTTGTTGTTTTGCCGGTTGTTGTTCTGATTGTTGTTCTGATTGTTGTTCTGCCGGTTGTTGTTCTGGTTGTTGTTCTGCCGGTTGTTGTTCTGCCGATTGTTTTTGCAGTTTTGGTCATTTTGCATATTGTCCATTATCATTTCTCCTTTTCTTTTTCTTAAGATTATTATTTTCCGTTCGGGGGCACGCTATTCAATGATTGCTTAGTATTAATCTCAAATGGAGTGAATTTTATGTTAATTAAAAACGGTAAAATTTTCATAATGAATGGGATTACTGTTGAGAACGGCTTCGTTTTAACAAAAGGCCGCAGCATAACGCAGACGGGCCAATTTATTGATTCTTCAAAAAACGATGACGGCATAGAAATTGATGCGCGCGGCTGCTGGGTGCTCCCGGGCTTGATAGAATCTCACTGCCATATCGGTATATCTTCAGAAAAAACGGGCGCTGACGGTGACGACAGCAATG
Organism: Bacillota bacterium; assembly: GCA_023436525.1. Classification (GTDB taxonomy): domain Bacteria; phylum Bacillota; class Clostridia; order Christensenellales; family SZUA-584; genus SZUA-584. Next base: position 3,052 of record JAEZIW010000024.1, read on the forward strand.
AAATCACCATGCCGGTAACGCCGTACATAAAAGCCATTGACGGCATCAATCCGATGGACGCGGCATTTCACAACGCAATTAAGGCGGGAATCACCTCAGCCATGATCGGCCCCGGAAGCTCGAATGTGGTCGGCGGTCAGTTTGTATTCATCAAAACAGACGGGCGCAGGCTGGATGATATGATCGTAAAAGAACCGGCGGCAATGAAAATAGCTTTCGGGGAAAACCCGAAAAAAAACTACGGCAGCAACAACCTGATGCCGTCAACACGCATGTCGATTGGGGCCATGCTGCGCGAAGAGCTGTTCTATGCAAAAATATATTTTGAGCAAAAAAAAGCTGCGGAAGCGAAGAATGAGCTGTTTGAAGTTAACCCCCGCCGCGAATGCTGGCTGCCCGTATTCAGAAAAGAAATACCGCTTAAAGCCCATGTGCACCGCGCTGACGATATTTTGACAGCCATTCGTATCGCTAAAGAATACGACTTGAACCTGACGCTTGACCATTGCACCGAAGGTCATCTCATTGCCTCGCATATTAAGGAATCCGGTTTTCCCGCCATTGTCGGCCCCGGTCTCGCTTCCAGAAACAAGGTGGAGATTCAATACGCCGATTTTAAAACGGCAGGCGAGCTGCATCATGCCGGCGTCAAGGTGGCCGTAACAACGGATCATCCGGTATCGCTGATTCAGTATCTGCCGCTTTGCGCCGGGCTTGCCGCTAAGGAAGGCCTTGGCATTGATGAAGGTTTAAAAGCCATAACCATTAATGCTGCGCAGATTTGTGGTGTTTCTGACCGTTTGGGAAGCTTGTGCCCCGGCAAAGATGCGGATATCGCCGTTTTTGACGGGAACCCGATGAACACATTTACCAACTGCCTTTATACCATTATAAACGGGAAAATTATCTACAAATCGGACAAAGTATAAAAGCCTACAACCATTTCGTTATAGGCTTCATACCGTTACTTGCGTATGGTTACAAATTTGATTGAAAACAAATCGCACATTAAGGAATCGTCGGTACCGAACGGGTTAAGAACGATAAAGTTTTCGCCGACTTCTGTTAGAATCCCCGTTCTGTCTATCAGCGCACCGTCTGTGCCGATTAAGAATTCAACGCGAACCGACTGTCCGATGTGTTTTTGCAGATATCCTTGTGAAAAGTTCGGGTCTTTGTTAATCGTCTGCTTCGGCGCTGCCGCAGGAACCATCGGCACCAGCATGGAGTCTGACGGCATTACACTCTCCCCCGTTATTTCGTCTATCGGCGGAACCGAGTAAGCATTCATCATGTTTTGCCCCGATGTTCGCGTGAGATTTGTATGACTCTTTTCTTCTGAGTATGTACGGCTGCGGCTATTCATATTCGTGTTGTTGGTCATCGTATCACCACCTTCCTAAAACTAAGTTCAAGCATTTGGTAGGTTATCTGTTTTATCATACGCAAACGCTTTATTTTGTTGAGGATTTTATAAAAAAAGGATGCAGTCATATACATCCTCAGAGCATCAATAAAGCGCTCCCTATATCATGCTGAGGAGCTAAGCGACGCGACTATGAAGCAGAATAATATGGGATACCCGCTGCGCAGTCGATCGCTTACGCTCCAACGCAATGACGCAAGTAATTTTTTTGATGCCTGAGGATGCCACATTTGCATCCCTATCTTTCAAAAAGTTACACCATTTTACCCATGCTGAATTTCTTTCTGTTCTCCAGATACTCCTGAACAATCCGAAGCGATTCGCCGAAACGCTGGAAGTGCACAACCTCCCTCTCTCGCAGAAATCTTAATGGGCCGATTACGTCCGGATCATCCGCCTGATTCAACAGATATTCGTATGTGGAGCGTGCTTTTTGTTCCGCTGCCATATCCTCTGTAAGGTCCGTTATCGGGTCTCCCTTCGACTGGAGATAGGCCGCCGTGAACGGCACCCCTGCCGCGTTTGCCGGATAAATTGCCTTGTCATGATCGGTGTAATATGCGGACATACCCGCTGCTTCAATTTCTTTTATTGTTGCGTTTTGCGTCAGCTGCTTCACCATCGTCCCGATCATCTCAAGATGAGCAAGCTCCTCCGTGCCGATATCGTTCAGCGTGGCTTTTGCTTCCGGCGTGATCATAGAAAAACGCTGACTCAAATATCTCAAAGATGCCGCCAATTCTCCGTCGGGTCCGCCGTATTGAGAAAGGATCACCTTTGCCATTTTTGGGTCTGGTTTCTTTATTTTAACCGGATACTCAAGTTTCTTATCATACATCCACATTATTTATCATCTCCCGACAAATCAAAATTAAATTTATACTGCCATGGCCACGGGTTATCAATCCACTGCCACGGAACCCTGCTCGGCGAACTCCCGGCCATCAGCATCCCGAATTGCTCCTGATAATCCTGCCGAAGCATCATCGCTTCTTTCACTATGGCGTTGTACTTCATAATCGCTTCCCTGTCATCCGGATGCGTATTCAAATAGAGATGAAGATCAATCAAATAAAAGTCAAGCGCGCTGAGCTTTTTCAGCATTTCATCCCTGGTCATTCATATCATCTCCCATCCCCTTTTTCTGCCAGCTATAAAGCCCAACCAACGGCGGGAATATGGTGCCCTGCTTCAAACCTTCAAGAGGCATATACGTGGCGCACAATTTTTGAAAGGGCACATACGCATGTGCCAGTTTAACATCTTTAATCACTGTTTCCTGCGGTACACAACTGTTTGCACCCAGCATATTCATATCCATTGGGAAATCTGTAATCATACTTTTTTCCTCTTTTCCATCTCATTCATGCCATATATGGCTTAATATTATCGTATGAATTATCGCTCAATGTGTGCAGTCATAATGCGAATGCGTTGTTTAAGAAAAGAAAAAGACAAGCTGTTAATGGCTTGTCTTATAGTCTTGATAAATGTATGTCAATGCCTTGGAAAGTCACTAATTCGGTCATCTTTTTATGTTGGACAGTGTCAGCCGCGACAGACTCCGCCACTTGGAAAATCGTTTACGACGAAAGCGAATAATTTAAGACGTAATATTATACTGCTATTTTGGGGAATGCAGTTTTCCCTCGCCCTTATTCTCCATGATCGCCTTTAAACTTTGCATGTATGGCGCTTTGGCGATGCCGTATTCCGTCACGATTGCCGTCACCAGCGAATGATCCGTCACATCAAATGCCGGGTTGAATGCGTTAACGCCTTCGGGAGCCATGCGCCCCTGAAACCACATATCCGTCACTTCTTCAGCCGGGCGCTGTTCTATCGGTATGTCCTCGCCGTTCCCAATCTCCATATCTATCGTGGATGTCGGGGTGCAAACGTAAAATGGAATGCCGTAATGCTTCGCGAGTATGGCAACGCCGGATGTGCCGATTTTGTTGCATACATCTCCGTTGGCGGCCACGCGGTCGCACCCGACAAAGACAGCCTGAACCCACCCGTTCTTCATCACCTGAGACGCCATGTTATCGCAAATCACCGTCGTTTCAACGCCGCTCGAAACAAGCTCAAACGCGCTGAGCCGCATCCCCTGCAGCAGCGGGCGCGTTTCATCGGTAAAAACCCGAAAGTGAAAACCCTTTTCCAAACCAATATAGATCGGCGCAAGCGCTGTGCCGTATTTCACGGCAGCCAACCTGCCCGCGTTGCAATGCGTTAATATGCCGTCGCCGTCTTTAATCAGGCTCAAGCCGTATTCGCCGATTGCCCGGCAAACGCGAATGTCCTCATCTTTTATGGCAATCGCTTCGTCGTGCAGCAGCATTTTGATATCGGGCACCGTTTTATCAGCGTTGGTTAAAATGATTCTTTCCATGCGATTAAGCGCCCAAAACAGATTGACCGCTGTCGGCCTTGACGACGCAAGAAATTCCTTTGCCTTAATAAACGCGTTTAAAAAGTCTTGATAATCCGTTTCGTTTATTCTTTGCGCGACGACATACAATCCGATGGCTGCCGCCACGCCAATGGCGGGCGCACCGCGTACCTTCAGCTGGTAAATGGCATCCCATATTTCCTGCAGCTCCGTCAATACCAGCGTGACAACATCATGCGGCAGCTTCGTCTGGTCAATAATCACCAGCGCGCTCATTTTTTCGTCCAGCGCCACTGTTTCATAATTCATCATATGCCTGCTCCTTTTCCACCATATCATACCTTAAATCAGCGGCACAGGCAAACAAACGAAGCCGCATTTTTAATCCGGGTATCGAAGTGTTTTAGATTTTAAGTCAAAACCCGCATGGGCGTTCGCGAAGGCAGTCTTTAATGCGTTTATATCATCTTCCGGGTTTTTCAGTGACGGGCTGTAATGCGTCAGCCAAAGCTCTTTTACGTGGGCTGCATTCGCAATCTCAGCTGCTTCCGAGAATATCATGTGCTGCTTTTCTTGTGCGCTTTGCCGTTTTTCATCTTCCGCGTAAAGGCCCTCGCAAATCAGCAGATCGGATGCCGAACAAAAAGGTATCAGTTCAGGCACCGGCCTTGTATCGGTGCAATAAGCCACGCTGATGCCCCTGCGGGGCGGCCCGAGCACCATACCGGGCTCATAATGCCTGCTGCCGTCTTCAATCGTTTCTCCGTTTTGCAGCGCTTTCCAAAAAGCCATGGGAATATGCTGCTCCTTCGCTCGACGAATGTCAAATACACCGGCGCGTTTGATATCCAATCTGTAGGCAAGGCACGTAAT
>JAEZIW010000040.1 GCA_023436525.1 Bacillota bacterium
GTCGTATTTCGATGCGGTCACCTGTTTATCCGGGCCGCTCGCCTGTTACCGAAAATCAATTGTGATGGAAAATCTCGACGCTTGGCTGAATCAGAAATTTTTGGGACAGAGAGCCACCTTCGGTGACGACAGAAGCATGACGAATTTCATACTTCGTAAACATCGCACGGTTTATCAGGATACCGCAGTTTGTTCAACCGTTGTGCCGAACACGCATAAAATGCTGCTCAAGCAGCAAATGCGCTGGAAGCGTTCGTGGCTGCGTGAGTCGGTGATTGCGGCGAAATTTATCTGGAAAAAAGAACCGTTCATGTCGTTGTTCTTTTACATGGGCTTTGTGATGCCGATTCTTGCCCCTGTGGTTGTTATATACAATATGATCTATTTTCCGATTGTTTACGGTATATTCCCGTTAACCTTTTTAACAGGCTTGGTGCTGCTCGCCGCAATGATGAGCTTTGCACAGTTGTTTTACCGGAAGAGCAATCTATGGTTTTACGGGTTCATATTCTGTTTCTACTATGTGTTTATTTTGCTCTGGCAGATGCCTGTCGCGTGGTTCACCTTCTGGAAATCAACATGGGGCACGCGCATGACACCGAGCGACGTACAAGCGCAGAGCAAAAAAAGCAAGAGCACCGAAACAAAAAGTGATGCGGGAGATGTGGCGTTATGAACGATGCGGATCGCTTTTTAAACAGACATGAATCGAAAAAAAAGGTTCGAACCATCATTGAAATCATTGCTGTTATTATATTGGTTTATGTGCTGATTCAGGTGCTTTTCGTTACAAAATACTATGTGAAACCCACAGATGTAAAAATGAGTTCATCTGCGGACACAGGTTTTATTGCGATATCTTATGTGGGTGTAGACCGGTACGGCAACAACGAACAGAATCTGATCAGCCAGCAACGGCTCAATGAGCAGGTCGCCGCGCTGCTGGCCTCCGGCTACACCACGATTACCGAAGAAGATATTAAAGAATATTATTTGAACGGAGCGCCGCTACCCGAAAAAGCATTGTTTTTAATGTTTGAAGACGGCCGACGCGATACGGCTATCTTTGCCTCAGATGTGCTGGAGGACTACAATTGCCACGGCATGATGTTTACCTATGCCGACAAGCTCGAGAAGTACGACAACATGTTTTTAAGCGCATCCGATTTGAAGGAACTGATAAGCAGCACGTTTTGGGATGTGGGCACCAACGGGTATCGGCTGGAGTACATCAACGTTTACGACCGTTACAAGCATTTTATCGGAAGGCTGAATAGTGTCGGGTTTTCACACTTATCGCAATATATCCAGCGTGATTATGACCATTTTTTAATGGACTTTATCAGAGACCGAGACGGCGTTGCGCTTGAGGATTACTCGGAAATGCAAAACCGTATTGAGCTGGACTATATAAAAATGAACGACATTTATTCGTCACAGCTCGGATTTTTGCCCGCTTCATACTGTCTGATGCATGCAAACTCAAAGATTTTGTACGGAACAAACGAGTTGGTCAGTGCCGAAAACGAAAAGCACTTAAAGGATTATTTTACGCTTTGCTTTAACCGGGAAGGTTACAGCATCAACAATCAGGAAAACACCGCTTTTGATTTAACACGTCTTCAGCCGCAGGCATATTGGTATACGAATCATTTGCTTATGCGTGTATGGGACGACACCAAGCAGGAAGTGAAATTTGTTACGGGTGATGAATCGAAAAAGGCAAGCTGGAGCATTGAAGAAGGCGCCGCCGAATTCAAGGAGAACAGCATTATTGTCACCAGTATGCCGTCTGGCCACGGCCGGGTTAAGCAAAAAAATATCAATGAGGCCAATGTGGAGCTGAACCTGAGGCTCAAAGGCAATATGTATGGCTCGCAGGGGGTGTATCTGCGTGCCGACGACACGCTCTCAACTTTTATTTATGTCGGTATTGAAAACGACCAGCTGACAGTTGAAGAATCCGGCAGCGGCAGCATAACCAAATACGCACAGATCGATCTGTTTGATTTTTTGAACAAAGCGCAGCGCAGTTTGGAAGAAGATGAGCTGCAAAGTCAGATCGAGGCTCAAAATGCCATCATCAAGGGAGACGCGAACGCCACCACGAAGCAGGATGCGGAGCAAAAAAAAGCCGAGCTGCTGAATGAGGATGTGACAACACTGCAGGAGGGCGGAGACGAATTCAGACCCGAAACCGATCTGCTGAGCATTGGCAATTATGAGCTTAAGGTGATTTTAAACGGCGATAAAATGTCGGTTCTTGTTGACAACAAAGCCGTGCTGACTGACCAAAAGGTGAATGTAACGGGCAAAGGCTCACTTTGGCTGGAGGCCGCCGTGCAGCACGATACTTTCAGTCAGAGAAACATTTATGATGATGTTTACGACGGTGTGTTTGAAAACGTCTGTGTAAGAGAACTCAAGAGTGACGCTGAGCCGGTTGCTCTGTATAATTATATCGATGGCTTCGACAAAGTATGGGTTGATATCAAAAACACGTATGAAGACGTAGCGAAATGGTTCAAGAATGTATTTTAAGGGTGTGAATATGAAAAGAATGCGTTTTAAATTGATCTTCATTGTGTTGGCTGTCTTTTCTGTTACGCTCTTTGGTGCGTGCGGCGGCGGCACAGCCGAGACGATACCGGCCCCATCTTCCATCTCATCTGCGACAAGCGAGCCCGCAACGCCAGCGCCGCAGACAACGGCAACATCGGCACCGCAGTGTACACCATCTTCAACGGCTAATCCGCAGTTGAGCGCAGACAGCTGCTTTTACCCGTGGGTCGTCTATTGGGACAATGAAACGGCGATTTCGGAAAGCAGCAGCTTATCGTCTGTGATGGGAAGCATCAGCATATTTGCCGCTTATTTCAATGAAAACGACGGCATTATTTTTCCGCAAAGCTCTGAAGATACCTTGCAGATTGTTCGCGACGCTTACGGCACCACACTTGAGACGTATCTGACATTTGTAAACGATATTAAATACAGTAACGGCAAATCGTCTCTGAAAGACGCCGATCTGCTTCGCCGGTTGTTTTCATCGCAGTCGCGCATGGATGCGCATATCGATGAAATCATTTCGCTGACCAAGGCAAAGGGCTGCGGCGGAATTGAAATCGACTATGAGAATATCAAAGGTGATGATGCGTTATGGCAGCTTTATGCTCAGTTTTTAACGGCGCTGAAAGACAAGGCGGCAGGTGAGGGGCTTAAGCTGCGCATTGTTCTTGAAACGTCGGCGTTAACAAAAGCGAGTTTCCCGGCAGGCCCCGAATACGTTATCATGCTTTATAACCTATACGGCAACCACAGCCAGGAGCCGGGCCCCAAAGCGGACGAAGCGTTCATATCAGGAACGGCAGCCCAAAGTGTTTGCCTCGGGCCGAATGTGTGCTTCGCGTTTTCTGCGGGCGGGTTCGACTGGTCGTCTTCCGGTGAAATCGTATCGCTGAATGAGAAAGATGCGGCACAGTTGGCAGCAGATACGAACTCAACGCCCGTTCGCGACCCATACAGCGGCGCGCTCAGCTTTACCTATCAGAATGAAGCGGTGCATACCGTTTGGTACGCCGATGGTGAGACGCTGTGCTTTTGGATAAAAACAGCGCAGGAAGCCGGTATTAAGAACTTCGCATTTTGGCGGCTGGGCGGCAACAGCGACGAATCGCTCCGTCAGGTGGCGGCGTATTTATCGGGCCAAAACTAAAAAATATTGAAATACGAGCGGCATTAATGGCCGCTTTTCGCTTGATGATAACCCCTCCATTTGTCATGCTTTCCACTGCGCAGTAAACTTAGCTGTCGCTTGCTCGAAATCTTCATGCTCATCCGTCATCACAATACGAAAAATCTTCTCCTTGCGGTCATTGCTATAGATCCTTCTTCGCTTCGCTCATCAGTATGAAAAAGTGAGTTGCTTTTCATAGCAATGACACGAAGAAGCTTTGTAAGCAGTCTGAATCGGAAATTTTTACCACCTTTCTAATTATATTTAATTCGGTTTCTTGACCCCAAGGATTCAAACTCATATAATAAATTCGTTATTAAGAACCTTGCAAAAATTATGGAGGTTGATATGAAAGATCCGCGTGTGGCTTTTTATCTGTTCGGAGAGAACGGCGTTGCCGTGCATTGGTATGGCATCATCATTGCGATAGGGTTGGCGCTGGGCGTCATATTGGGTGTGCTCGAAGCGAAGCGCAGGGGATACCGAAGCGAAATGGTACTCGATTTCATGCTGCTAGCCATACCTTTGGCCATCGTCTGTGCGCGGCTGTATTACGTCATCTTCGCGCCGGAAACGGTTCATTATAATACACTGCTTAATGTGATTGCCGTGTGGAACGGCGGACTTGCGATATACGGCGGCGTTATCGGCGGCGTGATTGCGGCGCTGATTTTCAAATGGTGGCGCCGAGTTTCCATCGGTGAAATGCTCGATATTGCGGCACCCAGCCTGATTATCGCCCAGGGTATCGGCCGCTGGGGCAACTTCGTTAATCAGGAGGCCTATGGCAACATCGTCACCGATCCGTCGATGCAGTGGTTTCCGTATGCCGTGCAAATTGAGGCCAAACAAAACCTTTGGTTTCAGGCGACATTCTTTTATGAGTTTATATGGAACGTGATTGTGTTTGCTGTGCTGATGCTTTTCAGAAAGAAGATCAAGACGAAGGGCGGCATATTTGCTCTTTACTGCATTGGCTATGGCATCGGCCGTTTCGCAATTGAATCGCTTAGAAGCGACAGCCTGATGGTGGGCGGTATCAGAGTGTCGCAGCTGGTCAGCCTTGCGTTGATCGTCGGCGGCTTGCTTTACATGATACTGATGTCGCGCTTTAAAAAGGAATGGCCGGTATACGACGGCTTTTACAGCTCAAGCTGGAGCCCGCAGCAGGTGGACGAATACAGAGCCAACGCTAAAACGATAAAAGCGCAAAACGATTTATTAAGAGCCGAAGCGAAAGCCTCAGAGATAAGAGACAAATATGAGGATCAGCTTGAAAAAGTAAAAAAAGCGGAAGCCAAAGCAGAAAAGGCAAAGAAAAAGCTGGATAAAGCAAAGCTTCAGGCGCAAAAGGCTGAGGAAAAAAAGAATAGAGAAGCGAAAGAAGAGCCCGAAAACGACACCCGGGACGATGACAGCAAGGAGTTTTAAAAAAGTGCGAAATCTGACAATGCTGACTGATTTATATCAGCTCACCATGATGTACGGCTATTTAAAGTGCGGAATGTCCAAAAAAGTGTCCGTCTTCGATTTGTTTTACAGAAGAGCCGCATGCGACAGCGCATACGCCATCGCGGCCGGCTTAGAGCAGGTAATCGATTTTGTGAACAATCTTCATTTCGCCGACGAGGATATCGCTTATCTTCGTTCGCTGAATTTGTTCGATGAAGATTTTTTGCAATACCTAAGGCATTTTACGTTCACAGGTGAGATTTATGCGGTGAAGGAAGGGACGGTTGTTTTTCCGTATGAGCCGATCGTCCGTGTGAAAGCGCCCATCATGGAAGCGCAGCTTGTTGAAACAGCGCTGCTGAATCTAGTGAACCATCAAACGCTGATAGCCACCAAAGCGTCACGCGTTTGCTACGCGGCCGAAGGCGGCAGCGTGCTGGAATTCGGGCTGCGCCGCGCACAAGGCCCTGACGCGGGCATATACGGCGCAAGAGCCGCTATAATCGGCGGCTGCTCGTCCACATCGAACGTGATGACCGGAGAACTGTTTGGTATACCCGCGAAGGGAACGCACGCGCACAGCTGGGTGATGAGCTTTCCGAACGAGCTGGATGCGTTTCACGCCTATGCGGACATATTCCCGGATACGTGCCTGCTGCTGGTGGATACATATGATACGCTCAAAAGCGGTGTGCCCAACGCGATTAAGGTTTTTGAGGAGCTGCGCGCCAAGGGTTATACGCCCGTGGGTATACGGCTCGACTCGGGCGATCTTGCGTATTTAAGCAAAAAAGCGCGCATCATGCTCGATAACGCGGGGTTCCATGATGTGAAGATATTTGCGTCGAGCGACATCGACGAGTGGCTGATACGCGACATGAAGCTGCAAGGCGCAAAGATCGACGTGTGGGGTGTGGGCACCAAGCTGATTACAGGAGACGGCTGCCCGGCACTGGGCGGCGTTTATAAGCTTGCTGCCGAGATAGAAGACGGTGTTATCATACCCAAGATAAAAGTCAGTGACAATGTTGAGAAAATAACAAACCCCGGCTACAAGAAGGTCACGCGCCTTTACGACAATGCGAGCAACAAGGCCGTGGCAGACCTCATTATGCTGGATGAAGAAGTGATTGATGAAAGCCGCCCGCTTGTTATATTTCATCCGGTGGACACATGGAAACGGATGCGGCTGACGAATTACCATACCAAGGAGCTGCTTATCCCAGTGTTTGTAGACGGTAAACAGGTTTATCAGTCGCCGCCGCTGATGGACATTCAGCAATACGCCAAGGACGATCTGTCAACCTTCTGGGACGAGACGAAACGGTTGATTAACCCGCAGGAATACAAGGTTGATTTATCGTACAAGCTTTTCGATTTAAAAAAGGCACTGCTTGAGCAGTGGGCCGACTGACGCCAAAATAAGACGCACCTAAACGCACCGTCCGACATTTTTTCAATGCCGCGCGGTGCTATTCTTTTTTAAAAACGAAAGGGTGGTCTTAATGAACAGCTTAAAAAGGAGCGTCACGGGAAAATACAACGCCGATGACGTCGACAGACTGCTGTTAAAGGTGAGGAATGATTATGAGGAGTGCTTGAAAGAGCAGCGAGACCGTATCATAGCCATGCGTGACGAAATCCGCGTATTAAACCAGCAGATGAAGAGCTTTCGGGAGAACGAGCAGTACATTGTCGGCGCGATTGCGCGAGCGGAAGAAACGGCTAAAATGGTGATACTGGAGGCACAGGCACAGGCGGCCGATATTGTGATTAAGGCGAGGGAAGAGGAAAAGCAAATCAATTTGGCGGCTGCGGGGTGCTATCAAAAGCTGCTGCGGCTGAAAGCGGCCAGCGAAGATATTTATCGAGCGGTGTCAAGAACAGTGGGGGAGCAGGCTGCGGCGGAAAGAGCGTCCAGCAATGTGCGCCCGTTTATCGGCATGTATGAAAGCACGAACAGCTGAAACATTTAAATATTTGAAAGCAAGAACGTTGCATTTTTCTTCAAGCTGCTGACACAGCAGCATTTCGAATGAGCAATCGTCAGTGGACTAAGAAGGTGAATGGAATCCCATGCAAAACGCCTTTAACATGGGATTCCATTCCATTCAAATCATTAATCGCTTACGCTCAATCGGCATGACATGAGGACCGACCTTGTTAAAAACATTGAGACCGCCCGTTTGCGGCCTTTTTTCATATACAAATAGAATTTATCGAATCATTTTAAAACTGAAAATGTTCTCAATTATGTTTCGTCTCGACATGACGATACATATTATGAGAAAATACTTAAAAATTCCTTATGCAAAATGAACTTTTTTATACAATATTCGTTATGTTATAGCAAAGGAGGATTCATTTGTGTGCACGCATGATGAAATCTTTACGCTTTTTAGCAAAGGGGATAGACAAGCTATGAGCATACTTGTAGAAACATACAAGCATGAGCTTTATAACTTGTGCTTCAGGCTGACTTTTAATAAGCAGGATGCGGAAGATTTATTTCAGCAAACCTGGATTAAGGCCACAAAAAATGCAACGCGGTACGATCATCAATCATTCAAGCCGTGGCTGTTTAAAATCTGTATCAATCAGTTTCGAGATAACTACAGGCAATACCTGAAAAGAAGAAAAATAATGAAGGACGACTTCGAGTCGACAACCGCAAAAGATTATGTGCTGATGGCTGTGGGCAGCAGCGATTCGGTGGAGGAGCAGTATGAGAAGAAACATATACAAGCGCTGCTCATCACCAATATTGATAAACTCCCGCATCCGCAAAAGGTGCCGATGGTGCTTTATTACTATCAGCAGATGAAATATTCAGAGATCGCTGCTGTGCTCGGCGTTCCGGAAGGTACGGTTAAATCAAGAATCAACACGGCTAAGAAAAAACTAAAAACTGTATTGGAGGGTGAGCTTCATGTTTGATCTGGATGCATATTTAGAAAAAATCTCAATCAAAGAAGTCACTCCGTCCGATACGCTGGTCAGTACCACAGTGGAAAAATGCGGAGAGGTCATTAAAACAAAAGAAAAAGAGCAAAAGCTGTTTAAGCAGATAAAAAGAGCTGCACTCATCGCCGCTCCGGCCTGCGCCCTGCTGCTGATCGGTATATTGATCGGTGCGCAGCTTTTCGGGGCAACACCGGCATCAACGCAGCCCGTATCCGCCTGCTTTACGGTGGATATCAACCCGAGCGTGTGTGTGAATGTGGATGAGAACAGCATCGTGATCAGCCTGGCGGCACAAAACGACGACGCAGAGGAGCTAATCAAAAAGCTTGATTGTGTTGGTCTCAGCGCGGAAGAAGCAATCTACAAGATTGTGGAACAGGCAAAGCTGGACGGCTATTTAAATGACATCAACAAGTATGTGCTGATTGGCTGCTTTGGCGTCAGCAACGAGAACGAGACGCTTGGGAGCCTGCAGAACAAGCTGGAGCAGGAATTCGGTGACATTGTCAATCTGCTGATTGTATCGGGCTCGTTGGACGACAAATCTCAGGCAGATTCGTTAGCCGTATCGGCGGGGCTGCTTAAGCTCAGCAGAATGGCCGAGGGCGTACAGCTCAATGACGGCGACAAGGTGGAAGATGTGGTGGACGAGCTCAATAAAACCTACTGCGCACCCATGCTGTCAGTCAGGGAAAAGCCGGACGGTTTGCAGCTCAGCTGGTCTAAGCTGAATTTTGAGGAGATCGGCTACAGCGGCGAAGTCACGCTGAATGTGGTCGCTGCGGACTCAGTTGCTGAATTGGAAAGCGGTAATCCGATCAAAACATATTCGTTTAAAGCGGGCGAAGCGCAAACAGCGGGCTGCAAGCTGACTCCGGAAAACAGCGGCATCAGTTCCGGTACGGTGAAGTATTACGGTATACAAATCAAATACGGATCGAAAATAACGCTGGTCAGCAATGCGGTCAGCGCAAAGATGCCGGTCATCAGCGAGGCAACGCCCACGCCGAAGCCTTCGTCGTCGGCCACGATAAAGCCAACCACACCGCCTGCGCAAACGGAAACGCCGCAGCCATCCACAGAGCCTGCCGTATCGGGCAGCGTATCGGGCAGTGCGGTGGTGATCAAATGGCGCAAGGAAACGTCGGATAATCTGTCCGGCTATAAAGTGGTTGCGTCGAAGACCAACCCGAACCCGAAATATCCGGATGACGGCTATATCAAGTTCATCACAAACAAGGATACGACCAGCACGAAGCTGTATGACGGAGATGGCGGCCTTAAGGGCGGGCAGACCTACTACTTCAGCGTGACGTATCTATACAACGACGGCAGCACCAAAACGGGCAACGCTGTGCAGCTGACGGTACCTAAAAAAACCGATTCACCCACAGAAGACCCACCAAAGCCATCCGAGCCGACTGTTCCGCCCGCTCCGACTGATCCGCCATCCGGTGATTATCCGTCCGCGGGCATCGGCGGCTCAATGGACGGCACCACAGCGCGTTTAAGCTGGTGCAAAATCAACGATTCGCGGCTTGAGGGCTATAAGGTGGTCTGCTCATTTACTGATTCAACGCCGAGTTATCCGGACAACGGCTATGTGTATTGGATTACCAACGGCAGCACGAGCTGTTCGGTGGATATGACGAAGCGGTCGGGCTATGCACCCGGTGCCACAGCATACTTTGCCATCACGACGGTATACAACGACGGGACGAAGCGTACGGGCAGTGTGCTCTCGCTGACGATGCCCACAGACGCAACGCCACCACCGCCTCCGGCAGACTATCCGTCGACCAGCCTCAGCGCCTCGATGGACGGAACCACGGCACGGTTAAACTGGTCTTCAATCAGTGATCCTCGTTTTGAGGGCTATAAGGTTGTTATGTCGTATACAGATTCCAGCCCGAGCTATCCGAAAAATGGTTACGTATACTGGATTACCGACGGCAGATCAAGCTGTTCAATCGATTGTTCCGGCGGTACACCCGGGGCCAACGTGTATTTTGCAATAACGGCACTGTTTAATTCTCACAGCGTATCAAGAACAAGCAATACAGTCACGCTGACTATACCCGTACCACCGCCGCCGCCGCCGGCAGACCCGCCTGCTGCTCCGCCGGCCTCAGAATCGTCGACGGCCTGACGGAACATAAAAAGCCTTAACCCTGCCAACCCTGGCAGTGTGACACATGAGAACGCGGCCCCCCAAACGCGTTCTCCCTTTTTTTTAGATGGGCTCTGTGATATAATACAAATCTACATATTTCGGAGGTCAGCAATGAAGGTCGGCATACCAAAAGCGTTTTTATATTACAGATACCGCACATTATGGGAAACCTTTTTCGAAGCGCTCAATATTGAGGTGGTTTTAAGCCCGGATACCAATAAGGAGATACTCAATCAGGGCACCATGTACGCCATTGATGAAACCTGTCTCTCCTCAAAAATCTACCTCGGGCACGTGCATTACCTGCTCGATAAGTGCGACAAAATTTTTGTGCCCCGCATATCCAATTTCGGAAAAGATGGGATACTGTGCACCAAGTTCGAGGCGCTTTACGACATCGTCCGCAACACATTCAGAGACCGCTCACCCAAGCTCGTGGATTTTAATATCGACGTGCGGCGCGGCAAGGGCGAACTCAAAGCGTTCATGAACCTCGGGCGCAAGCTGAACAAAAGCAGGCCCGCCACAATGCGCGCCTATATGCTCGCCAAAATGGCCGAGCGCCAAGCCGCGGCAGAAGAGGTGAGAGCTCAAAACGAGCTGCTGCGCACCGACGGCCTCAAAATACTGATTGTCGGCCATCCGTATAACGTTTACGACAAGATGATCGGTTCGCCTGTTATCCGCTTTTTAAAAGAACTCGGTGCGGTGCCGATTATTGCGGATATTACAGACAAACGCCGCGCGCGTGACCGGGCGTTTGAGCTGACGGACAGCCTCCCGTGGATGTTTAACCGCGAGTTGGTGGGTGCGGTGCTCGAGTATAAGCATGACATCGACGGCATCGTTCTGTTGAGTGCGTTTCCGTGCGGGCCGGATTCTCTGGTGAACGAAATTCTGCTGCGGCGCATTCACGGCCTGCCGATGCTGAACCTGCTGATGGACAGCCAGCAGGCAGATGCGGGCATCGAAACGCGGTTGGAGAGCTTTATCGATATCATCAAATTCAAGCGGGAGGCAAAAGCTGATGAAGCGTAGAGTATCGTTTCCGCATTTTGGTGATTACTGCGTACCGCTGGAGTTTCTTGTTACACGCGGCCTTGAGATGGACTATGTCACACCGCCGCCTATGACAAAGCGTACGCTGGAGTTGGGCAGCAAATACAGCCCCGATTATGTGTGCGCACCGTTTAAATATAACCTCGGCAGCTATATCGAAGCGATTGAAAGCGGGGCAGATCTGCTGATACAGACAGGCGGCGCCTGCCGTCTTGGGTATTACGGCGAGCTGCACGAGCAGATACTGCGAGACCTTGGGTATAAGTTCGACTTTGTGAATCTGGCTCGGGCAGATTATTCCAAGCCGCGCACACTGATTGCCGAGTTTAAAAAGATCAACCCGAGCTTTTCCATCACAAAAGTCACTTCCGCATTGCTGGCTGCCGTCAAAATGGCCAAGTGCATGGACAGCGCCGATGACTATATCCGCCGAAACATCGGTTTTGAAACGCAAAACGGCGCGTTTGAAGCGCAAAAAAATCTCTTTTTAGATGATCTTAGAAAATGCAGCAACAAAAAAGACGTGGAAAAAGCCTATTTGCGCTGTATGGACGCAATGCGCGCTATCCCGACAGACAAGCCGAAACGGCCGCTGCGCGTCGCTATCGTCGGCGAGTATTATACGATAATGGATCCGTTCAGCAACCACAACATAGAGCGTGAGATGGCGAAAATGGGCATGGTGATAGAGCGTTGGATGAACCTGTCGAACAGCCTGTTCCATTTCCCCGAAAAGGAAATGGCGCGTAAGATCTACGGTTATTCCAAATACAACATGGGGGCAACAAGCATGGCGACGATTGACGTGGCGCTCTCGTGTGCGAAACGCGGGTACGACGGCATCATTCATGTGAAATCGTTCGGGTGCACACCTGAGATGGATTCGATTCCGGTGCTGCAGAATTTAAGCTCGGATTACCGGATACCCGTGTTGTATTTCAGCTTTGATTCGCAGACGGGCGACACGGGCATACAAACAAGGCTGGAAGCGTTTTACGATATGATAGTGATGAGGAAGTACGAGAAATGAAGAAAGCATACCTTGGCATTGATATCGGTTCTATATCCACAAAAGGCGTTGTGATAGACAGCGCAAATAAAATACTCGCTTCAGAATACCTTTGGACGGAGGGGAACCCCGTTGCCGCATCGAAAAGGCTGATCGGCGTGCTCGCGGGCAAGCTGAAAGACAAAGGCTATGAGGTTGTTTCCGTGGGTACCACGGGCAGTGCACGCAAACTGGTGGGCGTGATGACGGGAGCCTCAGTGGTGAAAAATGAAATCACGGCGCATGCCATCGGAACAACAACGATGTATTCCGATGTGCGCACGATTTTTGAAATCGGCGGGCAGGATTCTAAGATTATACTCATTGAGAACGGCATCGTTGTGGACTATGCGATGAACACGCTGTGCGCCGCAGGCACCGGCTCGTTTCTGTCGAGCCAGGCGGCGCGCCTTGGCATCAATGTAGAGGATTTCGGGAAGATCGCGCTGACATCTGACAACCCAACGCCGATTGCCGCGCGCTGCACCGTTTTTGCGGAATCGGATTTGGTGCACAAGGCGCAGATAGGCCACTCAAAGCAGGACATCGTCGCGGGGCTGTGCAAGGCCGTGGTGACCAACTATTTAAATAACGTCGGCAAAGGCAAAAAGATTCATCCGCCCATTGTTTTTCAGGGCGGTGTCAGCAAAAACGTCGGCGTTATCAAAGCGTTTGAGGATGCCACGGGGTACCCTGTCATTGTGGATGAGAACGGCCATCTGACGGGTGCGCTGGGTGCGGCGATATTGGCCGGGCGTTCGGGCAAGGAAAAAGCGTTCGATTTCAGCGTAGCAGATACGGACTTCAAAACGCGCGGCGTTACGTGCGGGCGATGCGCGAACAATTGCGAAATTATATGCGTCTACGAGAACGACGCGTTGATAGACGCATGGGGCAATAAGTGCGAGAAGGGCGCGGTGCAGCCGAAAAACAGGTACGCTTCCGTACCGTCCGGTGCCTGATAATACGGTGCGGTTATATGAAAGTCGTGTAAACATTTGTTGAAACGCTATGCACTTTTCACCGCCGATGGTATACTTTCTCTATCAAACCAAACGGAGGGCGTGAATTGGGCATCGTATTTGACGCAATACAGTTTGTAGAGACATCACTGCTTTTTTCGTCATTTCTTTTTTGCGCCGTAATGTATATAAGAACCAAAGACCGCTTTGCGCGCCGAACGCTGATGGTGCTGCTGCCTGTGTCGTCACTGCTTTTTATTTCTTACATGTACAATCTTAACATCAAAAGCGAGGCGGGTGCCGATGCCGTATCGTGGCTGACACCGCTTTTTGCGCTGCTGGTCATCGCGCTGATTATGGCGTCGGTGCTTGCGGCATGCTTTTATGTGATACAGCTGTTTCCGATTTCGCAGCAAAAAAAACGCGTGGCCCTGCTTTCGGCCACCGGCATCACGGCCGTACTGCTTGTTATCACAGCTATACTCGTGATGTACATGTCGCGCACTGATTTAACGCAATCGGTCACCACCGCGCTGTGGGCATTTTATCCGCTGTGCTCCATCGCGCTGTTTATTGAAGCCATCGCAGTGGCCAGCATGTATCGAAAAATCACAGATACCCACGAAAAAAAGCTCGCGCGGTATTTTTTGATTGCGTTTATTCCTCAGATTGCCTTTTCGATTATCGATTTTCTGATGCTTCGAAACATATCGTTTCAGCTGACGCACGTGTCATACGCCGTGTTTTCGGTGTTCGTATTTGTAGACCTTTGTGCGTATTTCTTCCGGCACTACAGCCGCGAGATTGATATCTCTCCCAAAAAAGAAGATCTGAAAATCAAATTTTCGCTCAGTGACCGTGAGTATGAAGTGATCGCGCTGCTGGCGAAGGGAATGTCGAATCAAACCATTTCAGAGACTCTGCACATCAGTGTCAATACCGTTAAATCGCACATCAAACACATTTATGCTAAGCTTGGAATCGGCAACCGGCTTCAACTTGTCAATTTGGTCGGAAACGGCCAAAATTCAGCAGAATAACACATCCATCACCCGAAAGGGTGAGAGAAAAATCACCCGTTTTGATATACAAATCTATACGGACGGGGCATTGTACGCCCTTTATTCTCAGCCTATGATGATCTTAAATCCACAGTTAAGAGGGGATCATCATTGGGTCTATTTATTGCAAGAGCCATCAAAAAAAAGAAAACAATCATCATTTTATTTGTTGTTGCAGCAGTGGTCTGCGCGTTTTTAATGCTGGGTGTCGGGCAGAATTATGATATGTCCAAATATCTGCCGAGCCATTCGGATTCGAAAACAGGCATTGACATTCTGAAAAAGGAATACAGCTATAATGGCAGCGCGCTGTTGATGCTGGAAAACAAAAGCATCGTGGAGACGCTGGAAGCCAAAGAAAGGCTGGAAGCCATCGACGGCATTGAAATGGTCGTCTGGCTGGACGACGTGGCCGATTTAAAGCAGCCTGTTGAGTTGATTGATGAGGAAGTCCGCAACAATTATTATAATGAAGGCAGTGCTTTACTGCAGATTGTCTTTACGCAAGACGACTACGCCAAAGAGACAGGCAACGCCATTGACGAAATAAAAAACGTAATCGGAGACGATGCGCTTCTGTCAGGCAGCGCGATTGACGCTTATATGACCGTGAGCTCAATCAACGGAAACATTATGACGGGTATATTTATCGCGCTGGGGATCGTGCTGCTGATATTGTTTCTCACCACCAATTCTGTTGCCGAAGTGATATTGTTTTTGCTCACAACCGGTGTCGCCATCGTGCTCAATATGGGCACCAACATCATTTTCGGCGAGATCTCGTACATGACATTTGCGAGTGCCGCGATATTGCAGCTAGCTGTCTCCATGGATTACTCGATATTCCTGCTGCACCGGTTCGGTTATGAACGCCGCACGGAGCCCGACGTTGCTAAAGCCATGGGTAAAGCGGTGAGAGCATCGCTTTCCTCCATTATGGCCAGTGGTTTAACCACAATCGTCGGGTTTATCGCGCTCGTGTTTATGAGCTATACAATGGGCAGCGATATGGGGCTGGTGCTCGCCAAGGGTATCGTTTTCAGCCTTTTGGGTGTGCTGTTTCTGCTGCCGGTGCTCGCCGTGCTGTGCGTGAAACTGATCGATAAAACAACGCATAAAGCGCTGCTGCCGTCACTTAAGAAGGTTCAGCATCTGCTGGGCGGCAGGGTAAAATACGTGGTGGTTGGTGTGCTCATACTGGTCAGCGCGCTTGCGTTTATGGCACAGAGCAAAAACGAGTTTATGTACTCGTCCAGCAACGTCGGTGATTCTCAGCAGTCTATCGCGAATAATAAAATAAAAGACGTATTTGGTGAGAGCAACAATTTTGTGGTGATTGTACCGCGTGGTGACGAAACAAACGAATATGATATGGCACATCATATGGAGAAGCTGGATGTCGTCAAGAGTGTACAGGGGCTGTACGCGTTTATTGACCCGGCCACACCGCAGGAAATTGTGCCGGATTATTTACGAGATCAGTTTTTAAGCGAAAACTATTCGCGCTATATTGTGGAAGTCAATACACCGATAGAGAGCCCGGCGGCGATGAGCGCCGTGGAGCAGCTTCGCGATACCGCGTCAATGTATTTTGAAAACGCCTGTGTTACCGGGCCGTCACCCGTGATTTACGATATCGCCGAGACCACCTCGGGCGATTTCTCGCTGGTGACATGGCTGTCTATCGCGTTCGTGGGCATTATTATACTCGTGACATTCCGGTCCGTCACGATACCTGTGATATTGCTGTTTATCATCGAAACGTCTATATGGATCAATATGTCAGTACCGTATTTTCAAGGGACGCCGATGATATTTATCGGGTACATGATCATCAGCTCCGTACAGCTCGGCGCAACGATTGATTACGCGATATTAATGACGAACTATTACCAGGAGGGCAGAAAAACGCTGGATAAAAGAAGCGCGGGCGAATACGCCGTGGAAAAGGCGGGCGCGTCAATCATGGTGTCAGCATTTGTGCTGTCGGCCGGCGGGTTCGTTATTGCGGGCACGTTTGCGCAAGAAGCCATGGCTCAGTTGGGTACGTTGATTGGCAGGGGCGCGCTGCTGTCGGGCTTTCTCACAATATTTGTGCTGCCGCAGCTGCTGATTACGCTGGACGGCGTGATTAAAAGAACAACTCTGAAAGCAAAACGGCTTAAACAGGAAACAGGCGCATGAAAAACAAGGGTATTGAAGACATAAAGACAACGTTAACATCATGTGCGGTTTTTAAGAATCGCGCGTGTGAAAGATTGAAGAGGGGGAAGGAACGATGAAGCGTAAAAGAATAACAGCGGCTGTGACGGTGCTTTTGCTGAGCTTATCACTGTTTATAACACCGGCCATGGCAGCGCAGGCACAAAAAACCGAGACGGTTTACGCATCGCTGAATCATGACGGAAGCGCCAAAAGCATTTATGTGGTGAATCATCTGACGGGAAGCTACACAGATTATGGTGTTTACACAGAAATAAAAAATCTTACCACGACGAGCGAGGCTGTTGTTGACGGGGATAAAATCACTTTCCCTGATGAACCAACGGAGGAAGGCCTTTATTATCAGGGCACAACGTCGGGAGAGCTGCCCATGACTTTCACGTTTCACTACTATCTGGACGGCAAAGAAGTGAACGCCGAAAGCCTGGCGGGGGCGAAAGGCCATTTGAAAATTGAGATGGAATACGCGCCAAACCCCCAATGCGATACGACAGTTCGCGAAGGCTTGATGGCGCAGGTATCCGCCGTTTTTAACAGCGGCTCAGCGTCCAATGTGACATCGGAAGACGCGTCGCGCGTGACGGTTGGCAGTTCGGAGAACATGACATTTATTATTATGCCCGAGCAAAGCGGAACGATGACGATAGAAGCGGATGTGAACGGCTTTGAAATGGACCCGATAACAATGGCGCTGATGAAAAACGCCTTCTCGATACCCGGCGTGACAGACAGCATCGGCGACTTTGAAGACGGCATGGGGGATATGTTAAGCGGTGCGGGTGAAATGGTGGACGGCACAACCGAGCTTAAGAAAGGCATGAAAACGCTGGCCGGAAAGGCCGGGCAGCTGAATACGGGCCTTGCGGGGCTCAGCGCGGCGGGCGTTCAGATGGACGACGGTATGGCGCAGTATGAATCGGGCCTCGGTACATACATAGCCGGTGTGCAGGCGCTTAAAGCCGGTTCCGCAGACATTCGTACCGGTCTGGATACGGTTGCGAACAATGGCTCGGGTGTTGCGTCGGGTATATCGGCGGTCAGCGGCAATCTATCCGCATTGGCAGGCGGCACCGGCGATTTGAAAGCGCTGGCAGAGTCGCTCGCGGGCAGTTCCGACCCATCTGTTCAAGCATTGGCCGACGGCGTATTGCAGCTGATCGGCAGCGTCCAGGGCGTGTCAAACGGTCTTGAATCGGCCAGCAGCGGCTTAAGTGCCTACGTGCAAGGGGTCAGTCAAGCGGCGGGCGGGTATCACGCGTTTGACGACGGCGTTGCGGCAGCGGCTGACAGCGGCGCGCAGACCGCATCCGGTTACAGCGGCATTCGCAGCGGCTTTACATCGTACCGGCAGGGTGTGAGCCAAAGCGCAGAAGGCTTTAACAAGCTTTACCTTGCGTTGAGAGGTTTGCCTTCGGATGTTCAGCAGCTGATCGACGGACAGATTGAATTCAAAGACGGCATTGCGTCGGCGAAGGATGAAATTGCGGATAAAACCGCGGGCATGACAGACGACGGTAAGCCCGCCATATCGTTCGCGTCACCCGAGAAAAACCACCCGAGCAGTGTTCAGTACATACTGACCACGCCGGGGATTAAAATCGTTAAAACGATACAGGAGGAGCAGACCGAGGAGGAAGGAGATTTTCTTTCGCGATTTGCCGATCTTTTCAACTGACATATTGAGTGAATAAACGGCCCTTCGCTTCGTATACTAATCATACGAAGTCGGGAGGCTGTTTTTATTATGACGGAATTAATGATTATCATTCAGCTGGTGGTCAGCATCGTCATCGGTGCGTATTTTTACAGCCAGATGAAGAACAGAAGAAACGCGAAGACGAGCCTTGAGAGTGAATCCAAGGTTCAGATGGAAAGACTTAGAAAACTGCGCAGCATATCACTGAATGTTCCGTTGTCAGAAAAAACGCGCCCGCAAAGCTTTGATGAGATTGTGGGCCAAAAGGAAGGCATTATGGCGCTTTCAGCGGCGCTTTGCGGTGAAAACCCGCAGCATGTGCTGATATACGGGCCGCCGGGCGTGGGCAAAACATGTGCGGCACGGCTCGTAATGGACAAGGCCAAGCGCGGGAAGGGGTCGCCGTTCTTGCACGATGCGAAGTTTATCGAGATTGATGCGACGTGCTTAAGATACGATGAGCGCAACATTGCCGATCCGCTGATCGGTTCCGTGCACGACCCGATCTATCAGGGCGCGGGCGCGTACGGCGTCGCGGGTGTGCCTCAGCCCAAGGAGGGCGCGGTCACACGCGCACACGGCGGCATTCTTTTTCTGGATGAGATCGGTGAGTTGCATCCGTTCCATATCAATAAGCTGTTGAAAGTGCTGGAAGACAGGCGCGTTTATTTTGACAGCGCGTATTACGGTAAAGAGAATAAAAACATACCGGCCTATGTGCACGATATTTTTGCCAACGGCATGCCGGCGGATTTTCGGCTGGTGGGCGCAACAACGCGCTCCCCGCGCGATATACCGTCGGCGATACGCTCGCGCTGCATGGAGATTTTTTTCAGGCAGCTGTTTCCCGAGGAGGTTGTGACGATATCCAAGAACGCCGCCGTAAGGGCGGGCGTGGGTCTCACCGATGCTGCGGCAGAGATTGTAGGCGAATACGCCTTCAACGGACGGGATGCCGTGAACATCATACAGATGGCAGCGGGTGTTGCCCGGGAAAAGGGGCTGCAGACGGTGCAGGCCGAGCATGTGAGCTGGGTGATTGAAACGGGCAAGTATGTCAAACGGCCGGCGCTGCGGCTGGGGGCGACTACGGTTGGGTGTGTGAATGGCCTTGCCGTGTACGGTTCGCAGATTGGCACGATCATAGAGATTGAAACAGTGGCGGTGAAAGCGGTGCAAGGCTCGCTGACGGTGACAGGCCTTGTTGACGAAGAGGAGATGGGCAGCGAAAGCAAGAAGCTGCGGCGTAAGAGCACGGCGAAAAGCAGCGTGGAAAACGTGCTGACCGCTTTGCAGACGAACTTCGGTATTAACCCGTCGGATTATTACATTCATATCAACATGCCGGGCGGTGCCCCGGTAGATGGCCCGTCGGCAGGCGCGGCGATTGCCGTTTCGGTTTTTTCAGCCATAACAGGGCAGAGTGTGAACCAAGGTATAGCGATGACGGGGGAGATATCCATTAACGGCAGTATTCGCGCGGTGGGCGGTGTGAAAGAGAAGGTATGGGCAGCCAAACGGGCGGGCGCAACGCTCGCTATTGTACCGGCTGAGAATATTGACGAGGTGCAGGACGTGCAGGGCATCAATGTGGTGGGCGTGAAGCACATTTCGGAAGTGATTCGGCTGGCGTTTCTGCAACAAAAAACATCCCCGAGCGAGGATGTTGAGATACTGAGTGCACAAGGTTTGGAGAACCGGTGATTCGTTTGGTGAGCGATTAAACGAGATGATGAAGCAAAAATTGAGTCGCGTCGCAGGAAACCAGCGTGTACTGAATACCGCGAACCATGCCGGAAAGCGCGCCTTTAATGCTGCCGGCGTGAAGATGGCCGTATACCACCTGTGACGCGCCGTATTTCTCAAACAGCTCGGTGAACAGCGTGGGCGAACCGTCCTGATCAGACGGGGGATAATGGATCATGCCGATCAGCGTTTTATCCGGCGCGGTTTTGCGCGCGTGCGACAGTGACAGCTCCAGCCGGCCCGCTTCGCGGTTATAAAGCTTTTCGTCGGTTTCGGCATTGTATTGGCGGTTGCCGGGGCACAGCCAACCGCGCGTGCCCGCTATCACGTAATCGCCGAAGACGAGGCTGTTGTTCTGCAACGCCTGCGTGTTGTTAAACAGCAGAGAATTAACCTGCGCGAGAGAGCCCCACCAGTAGTCGTGGTTGCCTTTGAGCAGCACCTTGCTGCCCGGCATTTCGCAAATCTCACCGATATCGGTGCGCGCTTCATCCAGCCGCATTGCCCATGATAAATCGCCGGGCAGCAGCACCACATCGTTTTCACTGACACGCTTAAGCCAGTCTTCCTTGATTTTTTCCCAGTGACCGTTCCAGTGCCCGCCGAACACATCCATGGGCTTGTGAGAAAAGCCGGAGAGATGAAGGTCACCAACGGCAAATATGTTCATACGTTCAAAGCCTTTTCGATTTCGTCAAGAAGGGATTCCGCGCCGATGCGGTTGGCGGAGGATACGGCCACAATCGGGTAATCCACACCGCCGCTGACGCTGTTTTTTAAAAGATTGAGCTGTGCATAGCGTTTTGTTTTCGCAATTTTATCTGCTTTTGTGGCCACAATAATCACCGAAGTGCCAAAGTGTGCCGCCCATTCAAACATCAGCTTATCGTCCGCCGTTGGGGTATGGCGAATGTCCAGCAATATCAGCAGCGCCCGAAG
>JAEZIW010000058.1 GCA_023436525.1 Bacillota bacterium
GTCAAACCCCATCCAGCAGCACATCGTATAGTCGGGGTTATAGGCCACCGTCCATGCATCTTTGTTGTCTTCCCCCGCGCCAGCCGTGCCTGTTTTGGCAGCAATGGGTACATTTTTAACGGCAACACGTTTTGCCGTTCCCGAATCCACCGCTGTCTGCAGCATTGATGTCATCAGATAGGATGTCTCGGGAGACAGCACACCCGTTTTGGTTTTTGGTCTCTCGTAAATGATATCGCCTCGGCCGTCTTCAATTTTCGAGATGCAAGACGGCAGCGAATAATACCCGCCGTTGGCAAAAGGCGTGAACGCGTCGGCCAAACACAGCGGCGACACACCCGTCGTAAAGCCTCCGAGAGCCAACGTCAGCCCTTTGTCTTTCTCATCGAACGGAATACCGACCTGTGATGCGTAAAGCTTGCCGGCTTCCACACCAAGCTCATTGAACACACGAACGGCCGGCAGATTTAACGATTCGGCCAGTGCTTCTCTTAATGTTACCCAACCCTTATAGCTGTTTGAAAAATTCTTCGGTATATAGCCATTAAAGTCTTCCTTTTCATCGAGCACTAGCGAGACCGGTGTGAAGCCCAGCTTTTCGATGGCGGGTGCATAAACCAGCACCGGCTTTATCGCACTGCCGGGCTGTCGTTTAATATCTGTCGCGCGGTTAATGCCTCGGCGTGTTTCATAGCTGCGTCCGCCCATCACAGCCCTTATCTCCCCTGTTTTGCTGTCGAGTATACACACTGCAGACTGGCATTGCTCACCATCCTTCGCATCCGGCGGAAAATTACTCGCTTTTTTAAATAGCGATTCGAGTTCTTCCTGCAATTTTTGATCCAGCGTGGTGTAGATACGGCATCCGCTGGAAAGCAGCTCTTCGCTGTCCATTGAAAGTATGCTCTCAGCTTCGGCAAGCACCATATCGGTGTAATACCCATATTCCACTTCGTTTTGTTCCGCGAGTATAACCGCTTCCGACTCAGCCTTCTCCTCTTCGCTTTCTGAAATCATGCCCTGATCACGCATGCAGGAAAGCACAAGATTTCGCCTTTGAATCGACTTTTGCATATTGATATGCGGTGCATAATGCGACGGCCCTTTGATAACACCGGCAAGCAGCGCAGCCTGAGACAGTGTCAGCGATTTCGCGCTGACACCGAAATAGGTTTTGGAAGCTGCTTCAATGCCATATGCACCATGGCCGAAATAGATAAAGTTTAAATACATCTCAAGAATTTGATCCTTGGTATAAACCTGCTCAAGCTTATAAGCCATAACCGCTTCCTGAAGCTTTCTCGACATTGTTTTAACGCCGGTCAGGCTTGTGTTTTTCACAAGCTGCTGCGATATGGTGCTGGCCCCCTGTTTAAAGCTGCCGCTTTTCAAGTCTTCCACGAGCGAGCCTGCAATGCGAACGATATCAACGCCGTCATGTTCATAAAACCGCGCATCCTCAATGGCGATAAAAGCATTTTTCACGTGCTCCGGAATGTCACTGATTGATAGGTATACACGGTTTTGCTTGTTGTACAAGGCCGCTGTTTGCGCTCCGTTTTTATCATAAATCAGCAGAGTTTGCTGCATCTCGGCAATTTTATACGGATCAAACTCTTTCCATTCTTCCAAACCCATCAAATATGAAAAAACAAACGCGATTCCCGAAAGGCCAAGCGTCAGACAGACGAGTGCGGTATATTTGATAACAGTTAAGGTTTTATGAATAATGCGGGACAATATCCCCCGCTTGTGGCAGTGCTTTCCCAATTCAGCTAACCTTCTTTGCGTTCACATTCGAGTTTAGACTCTCCGAAATGGCTTTTAAATATGTTGTTTCGACAAGAACCAAAACATGTCACCAAAACTAGATTTTTTTCAACAAAAGCTCTTAAAGGAAATATCGGCACTTAAAAGAATACGTTAGAGATCATATGAAAGGACTTTTCTATATGCACATTCGCGTGACACAGCAAAACGACTCTGCCACAGCTTATCTTTTTGGCGAGCTCGATCATCACAGCGCCGAACAGGTGAAGGACGAACTGGATAATCTTATTCGCCGCTTCGACGACATGAATTTGATACTCGATCTGAAAAATTTGAGTTTTATGGATAGCTCCGGCCTCGGTGTCATTCTCGGCAGATACAAAAAACTCAAAGCAAAAGGCGGAAAAATGTACATAAAAAACGCCAATACCCAGATTGAGAAAGTTTTTACCGTCAGCGGCATTTATCAAATTATCAAGAAACTAAAATAACGGGGGCTTATATGGAATTCAAAAACAATATGGAACTGAGGCTGCCCAGTCTGTCGGTTAACGAAGGCTTTGCGCGCAGCGTTGTGGGAGCATTCGCTACCCAGCTCGACCCGACGCTGGAGGAAATTGCAGATATCAAAACAGCCGTATCCGAAGCCGTCACCAACGCGATCGTTCACGCCTATCCCGACAGGCTCGGCGATATCAGGGTGTTCGCTTCGCTTGAGAACCGCCAAATCAAGGTGGTTATTGAGGATTACGGCGTCGGCATCCGCGATATTGAACAGGCACGTCAGCCGTTTTTCAGCACCGCCGGAGACGAATCGCGTTCGGGCATGGGCTTTACAGTCATGGAAACGTTCATGGATGAGGTGACCATCGCATCATCGGCGGGCAAAGGAACAACGGTGGAAATGAAAAAAGCGATCGGAGCCGCAGGATAAGTACATGGATGAAAAAGGCGTGCTTTCGCACGAAGAGAGCCTGCGGCTCATCAAAGCCGCCCAGCGCGGAGACGACAACGCTAAAGAAAAGCTGATCATCCGCAATACGGCATTGGTTAAAAGCATAGTGAGGAAGTTTTTGAACCGCGGTGTTGAGTTTGAGGATTTGATGCAAATCGGAAGCCTTGGGCTTGTTAAAGCCGTGCTCGGATACGACCCCAAATTCGAGGTTCGTTTTTCCACCTATGCCGTTCCTATGATTGCCGGAGAAATCAAACGGTTTTTACGTGACGACGGTATCATTAAGGTGAGCCGTTCTTTGCGTGAAAAATCGTTTGAAATATTCAGCGTGAAGGAAAAGATGAAGGCAGAGCTGAAACGCGAACCGACAATTGAGGAAATCGCAAAGTATCTTCAAATGTCCGCCGAAGATATCGTGTTCGCCATCGAAGCTGTACGTACCCCCGTGTCTATCTATGAACCGGCCTTCGACGACGACAGCTCCAAAACGCTGCTGATTGATACGATGGCGGAAAACACCGACAACGATATGATAGACACCATTTTGCTGAAAGAACTGATACAGAGGCTCGACCCTAAG
Source organism: Bacillota bacterium (assembly GCA_023436525.1). GTDB lineage: Bacteria > Bacillota > Clostridia > Christensenellales > SZUA-584 > SZUA-584. Next base: position 3,306 of record JAEZIW010000058.1, read on the forward strand.
GAACGCAGGCTTATTATGCTGCGCTTTTACAGCGACAAAACACAAATGGAAATCGCCGAAATACTCGGCGTATCTCAAGTTCAGGTTTCAAGGCTCATTTCAAAAACCTTAGATAAACTCAGAAAATCTGCATTATAACATTTCATAATTTCTTTTCCGCGAGAGATACTATTTTTATCGCCCGCTTAGCCGGGCCGGCAGCTATAAAAAGGAGCTTATTTCAAGGTGCGTAAAAAGTGGTTGATTGCATTTATTATTTGCGTTTGCATCGGTGCAATTGTGTTGGCTGCCATACTGCTGCTGAGGCCGCATTTAAATACGTATATCGATGCCTGGTTCGTCTGACGTGCATGATTGTTGACAAAGGAAAGGATTTTCATGAAAGATTTCGTTAAAATGCCAGAAAACAATGCCGGAACATTAAAAAACGTAGAGGAAACCGAAGAGTATGATAAAGCCGTTCCCGAACGCCAAAAAAAGATATAGGACATGTTGATATGGATATAAAGAAAAATGTCGATCAGACGAACTACCAGCAGTATGTTAAGAATAACATGCCCAAAAGCAATTTGTTCAAAGAATGCGTGATGGCCTTTATCGTTGGCGGGCTGATTTGCGTGCTCGGAGAAGCGATCAACGACTTGGCAAAGAACACGTTGGGGCTTGACGAAGAAGGGGTCAACGCGTTCAGATCTGCTGTGTTGATTTTCTTAGGTGCGCTGTTTACGGGTATCGGTATCTATGATGTGCTGGGACGATATGCGGGCGCGGGCTCCATCGTGCCGATAACAGGGTTTGCAAATTCTGTTGTCTCCCCTGCGCTTGAATACAAGTGGGAGGGCTACATTCTCGGCGTGGGTGCAAAGCTGTTTACCATAGCTGGCCCGGTGCTGGTCTACGGCATCAGTTCGTCCGTGCTCGTGGGCGTGATTTACTTTCTATTAGGAGGCCGATAATATGGGACTCAGACTAGGATCACGCACTGTTCAGTTCAGCTCTCCGCCAAACATATTGTCTTCGGCATCCGTTGCGGGGAACTCCGAAAAAAAAGGACCGTACGGGTTATCGTTTGATATGACGTTTGACGATGATCTTTGGGGAGAGAAAACATACGAG
>JAEZIW010000121.1 GCA_023436525.1 Bacillota bacterium
AACAAGTGGTGTTGGCTGACAGGCTGCCAACAGACAAGATAATAGCAATACGGTGAAAAGCAGAAAAGCTGTCATATTAACTCTTGATTTAACTTTATGTGCCATTAGTACCTCCGGGATACAAAAAACATGGTTATATAAGCCCCATATACAGACATTAAATATAGACTATACCATATAACTGTGATCATTTTAGTTAAAAAACAAATTAATGTCAATCTAACCTTTGGTAGAGTAAATCATAGTTGCGAAAAGTTCTTAATGTCATTGCATGGGAGTGTATGTAATTGACGACGAAATGGGGGGAAGTCCACTTTATAGTCGACACATCCGGAATAAATGGGGTTACCGACACTCAAAAAGGCGGGGCAACCCGCCTTTTGCTTATTATCGGTTCACGATATCGGGATAATGATGCCGCCGTCAAGAGCGTTGATTTCGCATGGATAGTCACCTGACATGATTGTACTTGTGTTATCCGATGTTTCATAATCCTGCCTGATTCTAAACAGCCAGGAGGGCACCAGCCAAGCATTAAACGGGTCGTCCTTGGCGGTAATTTGGCTTGCGCGCAGCTGAGCGTCCACAATCTCAATGGAAAACGAGCCATTTTCCGGGCCATCGTACGCAAAGTTGTAAGACAGATAATCGGCAAGGCGCTCTTTGATTTCGTCAAACGGCAGCAGGTTGGTGTTTGCTGCGACTTCCTCTATTGTTTGTGCCATGCTTCGCCAATCGAATTGCAGTATTTTTCCGTTGCTGACGAATACCGTGATTTGCTCCACGCGGAAGGGCGGCGAATATGTCAGCATTTCGTTTGCGCTCATACCGCCGTAGTTCTGCCGGAAGCCCGCAAGCCCGCCCGTGCTGCGTGCAAACACAACGGAATATCCGCCCTGAAATTTCGATACAGGCGTGGACAACTCATCCCATTCCTGCGGCTGCCTCGGCAGCCAAACGCCTTTATCAATATAATCGAGGCTTAAATCGATGATCCCCAGGTCATCCAGCGCTTTTTGGGCTGTTGCCAGCGCCTGCTCGGGCGATTCGGTGATGCTGTTCATCACCTCGCCCAGCTCTGCATATTGTTGATTGGAAGCTGCGAGAAACGTCCTGATAATTTCGTCATCGCTGTAATAAGATTTTTTATACATTTCGTGGGACAATTTGAGTTGTCTTATGTCGTCAGCCGTTATAAAGCTTCCCGGATAGGCAAAGGAAAAGTTGCTCGATATGGCAGCAAAGGAATCGTAAGTCGACGCGCTGATCATCGGCTCATATTCTTCGTCCGTCTCCGCAAACACACTAACGTAATTATTCGCTTTGGGCGCCAAGACGCCCTCAGTATCAGCTGCTTTTAACCAGGCATCAAGAACGATCAGGTAATCACTGTCATAGGGCTGAGTAAAGGATAAATCGGTATATGTTTTTTCTGCTGCAGCAGGCGCGTCGTCAATCATCCGCTGAAGCTTATTTGCCATATGTCTTCGTGCATCATCATAGATTTCACCATACGAACCTGTACCGTCTTTAATCTTTTGCAGCTGTATCAGCCCTTCGAAGCTGGTCATGGGCAGGGGCTTATAGAGCTTGCTGTCACCCACAAAGTAATGCGTTAATTCCTTGAGCCGCTGCAAAGACAGCTCGGCTTGCTCTATTTTATAAACAGGCGTGTTGGAAAGGTTAGCGGGTATCTTCACATCCACATCGGCATTAATCAGCATATGATCGTTCAATCGCGTCATCGTTTCCTTCCAGTGCTGCGGTGCATCCACCTCTTTAACGGCACCCGGTGCCAGCTGTTCGGCAATCATGTCACCGGATATACCGCCGGATTTGTTAATAACGACAGGCTTGGCGGGCGTGGGCTGGCAAGCTGTTGTAAAACAGCACAGCAGCAGCACGAGTGCCAGCATCGTTGAAACAAACTTCACGCTGCGCTTTGATGTCTGCGCCATAAACACGCCTTTGATACGCCGTTCGGCGCTTTTTTTGCTGCGTGCCATGGCAAGGACCATCGGAATATGCCGCCGATAGCCAGAGAGGCTGACTATCAGCTCGGCATAGCCGCGCCGTGCACATGGAGTCAGATTTTTGACCACAGCGCCGTCGCAGGCGGTTTCCATATCCTTGCGTATTTCAAAATACGCCAGCCACATAAACGGATTAAACCAGTATACGGCGTTTAACACGGTTAACAGCAGGCTCGTTAAATGATCGCCGCGCCGAAAATGCATGCATTCATGGCGCAGGCAGTTTTTGATCTGATCCTCGTCCATGATGGCGAGCTTATCCATCGGCATCAGTATGGTTCGCGGAAACAGCAGCGCGGGTGACCCGCATTCGTACTGGCACAGAAGCCGCAGCCGGGCTTTGATATGCAGCTCATTCTTAACCTCGGCGAGCAGCGCTTGCAGGTGCGCTGAAGCGGGTGCCGATCTTAATGCTGTTTTTCGCCGAAGCAGTGCAGCCAGCAGCACAATATATAATAGACCCACGGCGGTACCGCCGAGCCAAATCGACAGGATAAATTGATTCACAGTCAGCGGCTTTGCCGTTGCTGACGGGGCAGCAGCGGGCACAGCGGCCGGAACAGACGCTGCGGAAAAATCCGGCGATTCTACCGAGACAATCTTCTCATCTGAAATGACGTTAATCGGATCAAGCGGGACGGATACCGGCTTGGAAGGCGTTTGACTTGTTTGAATCGGCGTTACCACGGCCGCCGGTTGATATGTGAAAATGCGAATCGGGGCATCCAGCGTAACGGGCACGATCAATCGCAGCAAAAACACGGCCCATACGGCAAAGTGCAGAAATGGCGACATTTTGTTTTTGAATGCTTTCTTCAGCAAGAGTGTGACAAAGAAAATAACGCCCGAAAAAATGGTGACTTGGAGCAACGAATTGAGTATAGACATACTTAACCCTCCTTATCAAGCCGGTCGATCAGCTTTCGCAAATCGGCCTTGTCCTTTTCGGTCAGCCCGCTTTGCTGTATCATGCTCGCGAGCAGCAGCCGTGAACTCTCGTCCGTCAGCTTTGATAGAATATAGCGGCTCTCGTTGTCAATGCAGTCTTCGCGCTGGAGCTTTGGGTAATAGCAGCGGTTGCCGCTGATGGTATCAAAGCCGATATAGCCTTTGTCTGCCATGCGCTTTAAGTAGGTTAAGTAGCTCGAGCTGTTCCAATCCATCATGCTTTTCATTCTGTCCATAATCTGCGAGAGAAAGAGCGGCGATTGATGCCACAGCGTTTCCATCACAAGCCACTCTTGTTTTGTGAGTACCATATGAATCCTCCTCATATAGAGATTTCCAATCAACATCTACAAGTGTAGATGATAAAAACGGCATTGTCAATATAAAAAATGGTAATATAAGAATATGCTGATTAAATTGAGTTATATATTGAGAACTCTGCGTCTCCCGCAGAGTGATAAGCAATACACAAGAGGATGTACGCAGATTGAGCTACTGGCTGACAGCTGCAATCTTTCGTTGCTTGCTTAAGATCAAAATGACTTTAAAATAAAAGAGACGGAGCAATCCGTCTCTGAGGCATATTCGCTATGATCAATCGATATCAGCATTGTTGGAATACCCGCGCTGCTCCCAGTAACCTTCATAATTCTCGTCATCAGACAACGTGACGCGGTTAACCCAGCGCGCCCATTTGTATCCCAGTTTTTCTTCAGCCACCACAATAAACGGGTATCCCATTTCGGGCGGCAGTGCAATGCCGTTCGCATTGTAAGCAAGTATCAGCTGCTTATCCTTAATGATGTCGTACGGCAGCGAGGTGGTGTAGCCGTCTACCGCCGTGAAAATAACAGTGACAGCTTCGGGCTTGGCCCCGGCCAAATCGATCAACTCACTGAGCCGCACGCCTTCCCAGAGTATTGTCGCTTGCCAGCCTTCTACGCAGTGCAGCGTGATAAGACGCGTGTCCGGTTCCATCGCGAGCACATCGTCATATGTCAGTGTTTGTTCATTATCCACCAAGCCGTCAATGGAGAGTGAATAATTATCAATGTCCACTTGTTGTACGCCGCTGATCGAATTGTCTCGCGGACCCACAGCCGGGTCTAAACGGGCACCCTGATATTCCTTGATCTCGTTTTCACGGTAACGATCCATCGTGGCTGAGCTGACAATATCCGATGAAGGGGATACTTTACTGTCGGCGTTACAGGCGACGAGAAGTATAGCGGCAGCAGCCACTATGATAAACAGCAGACGCTTCATGCTAGCCTCCTTAACATGGCTTAATTATATCTAGCTAAGATGTAAAAACATTATATCAGCGGATAACGCAGCACACTATGGATATGCCATATAATACCTATAACGATTGAATATCAATAACACTATCACAGTTAAAAAAACACACCGGTATCAAATAAAAAAGGCGGGAGAGTTCCGCCTTTTGCTGTGATCTATATGATGCTCATTCTACAGGAAATACTTCACGCCGCTTTCAAAAATCCGTTGGTCTTTGTCGCCGGGAATGTTTTTCAGCGTGTTTTTCGTATACCGCTCGCTGTGCGCCATCTTGCCAAATACGCGTCCGTCCGGAGAGAGCAGCCCTTCCACGGCGAGCAGCGACCCGTTCGGGTTCCCGTTGCCCATCGTCGGCTTGCCTTTATCGTCCACATACTGTGTGGCCACCTGGCCCGCTTCAAAAAGTGCCGTTGCTTCATCCATCCGCGCCGCAAAGCGTCCCTCGCCGTGCGACACCGCCACCGTGTGGATATCGCCGGGGCGGCAATGCATCAACCACGGCGACTTGTTCGACGCGATACGCGTGCGTACGGCCTGCGACACATGGCGTCCGATCGTGTTGAACGTCAGCGTCGGGCTCATCTCCGTCATATCGCGAATATCGCCGTACGGCACCAGCCCCAGCTTAATCAGCGCCTGAAATCCGTTGCAAATACCCAAAATGAGTCCGTCACGGCTGAGCAGATTCAGCACTGCGTCCTTCACGCGCGGTTCGCGGAACAGGGCCGCGATGAACTTGCCGGAGCCATCCGGTTCGTCGCCGCCCGAGAAGCCGCCGGGGAACATGATGATCTGGCTTTCGCCGATACGCTTCACAATCTCGCTGATGCTGTATTCAATATCTGTCGCGGAGAGATTGCGTATCACAAACGGATGTGCGATGCCGCCGGCGCGGTTAAACGCGTTCGCCGAATCGTATTCGCAGTTGGTGCCCGGAAACGCCGGAATAAAAACGCGCGGCTGCCCACGTTTGCCGGTGTAAATGTGGATAGATTTCGCGGTGAAAAGCTTATCCGGTGCATCTCCTGGCGTAGACGCGTGCACGGGGAACACGCCGGAGAGCGTGCTTTCGTATTGTTTCATCAATTCATCGAGCGCAACCGACTCCGCGCCGATATTGAGGCTTGTTCCGCCGGTCTGGCCGATGATCTCAAAATCGAGCCCGTCACCTTCGAGTATGATATCGCCGTACGCCTTTTGGCTCAGCTCATCAAGATCGCAAAGGCTTAAAGTGGCACCGATGCCGTTGCCGAACGCCATTTTGGCCACAGCGGCGAGAATGCCGCCGCGCTCCACCGCACAGGCTGCGGTGATTTTACCGCTGACAATGCCCTTAAGCACCTGAGCGTAAACAGTTTTTATGCTTTCAAAATCGGGCATGCCGTCTTCACCGCGCCGGATGCGCGCGCGGTATAGGCTGCTACCCGCTCTTTTGAATTCGGGAGAAATCACATGCGCACTGTCTTGCGTGCAGAGCGCGAACGAGACGAGCGTGGGCGGTACGTGGATATTTTCAAATGTGCCGGACATCGAGTCTTTACCGCCGATCGCGGGCGTGCCGAGGTTACGCTGCGCCCACCACGCGCCGAGCAGCGCCGCCAGCGGCTTGCCCCAGCTTTGTTCCGTGCGCATACGCTCGAAATACTCCTGGAACGTGAGCCACGCGCGCGACGCGTCGCCGCCTGTCGCCGCCAGCTTCGCAAGAGACAGCACCACCGAATAAACAGCGCCGAGCAGCGGGTTTTTTTCCATCATATACGGGTCAAAACCGTACGAGAACAGCGTGGCCGTGTCACAGTCACCGTCTGCCGCGATTTTCGCCGCCATCGCCTGCATCGGCGTGATGCCGTTAGCGCCCCCCAATGGCATCACCACGGATGACGCGCCGATCGTGGAATCGAACATCTCAATCAGCCCTTTTTTAGAGCAGATATTCAAATCACTCATCATCGCGCCGAGTCGCTGGGAAAGCGAGCCGGCAAACGGTTCGCTGAAAAGTGTATCTGTTTGCAAACCGGAAATGTGCGCCTCGGCTGTGGCTGTGGCACCGTTCGTGTCTAAAAAAGCGCGCGAGATCGAGACGATGGGCTTGCCGCGCCAAAGCAGCTGCATACGCCCCGCATCGGTCACTTCGGCCACTTTGGCTGCGTGCAGGTTTTCCTGCGCCGCGAGTGCCAGCACAGCGTCCAAATCCTTCGGGTCAATCACCACCGCCATGCGTTCCTGGCTTTCGGAAATGGCGAGCTCGGTGCCCGAGAGCCCTTCGTATTTTTTGCGGACGAGGTCAAGGTTCACGCAAACGCCGTCAGACAATTCGCCGATGGCCACACAGACGCCGCCCGCGCCGAAATCGTTGCAGCGCTTGATACGGCGCGAGAACTCGCTGTTGCGGAAAAGCCTTTGCAGCTTTCTTTCGGTGAGCGGGTTACCCTTTTGCACCTCCGCACCGCAGACGTCGATCGACTGCTTGTCGTGCGCTTTGGAGGAGCCCGTCGCGCCGCCGCAGCCGTCTCGCCCCGTTGCGCCGCCGAGAAGCAGTATATAATCGCCCGGCTGCGGCGTTTGGCGCACCACGTTTTCGGCGGGTGCAGAGCCCACCACCGCGCCGATCTCCATGCGCTTGGCCTTGTAGCCGTCGTGATAAATTTCGTCCACCAGCCCTGTCGCGAGGCCGATCTGGTTGCCGTAGGATGAATACCCCTCGGCCGCACCGCGGCTGATTTTGCGTTGCGGCAGCTTGCCGGGCAATGTGTCTTCTATGCGCTCGCGCGGGTCGCCGCTGCCTGTTACGCGCATCGCGTGATAAACGTATGAACGGCCCGACAGCGGGTCGCGAATTGCGCCGCCGAGGCACGTGGCCGCGCCGCCGAACGGTTCGATCTCGGTGGGGTGGTTGTGCGTCTCGTTTTTAAACATAATCAGGTAATCCTGCGGTTTGCCGTCCACCAAAACGGTTTCGCGGATTGAGCACGCGTTGATTTCGTCGGATTCATCGAATCCGGCCATCAGCCCCTGCTTTTTGGCCTCCTTGGCATACAGCGTTGCCAAGTCCATCAGGCAGACGTCTTTTTCACGGTCGCCGTAAACGGCTTTGCGAGCCTTTAAATAGTCGTTGTAAATGGCTTTGGCCTGCAGCGCATCGTCGTCAAACGTCACGTTTTCGAGCCGTGTTAAAAACGTGGTGTGGCGGCAGTGATCCGACCAGTAGGTGTCGATCACGCGCAGTTCCGCGAGTGTGGGGTCGCGGTGCTCGTCGTTGCCAAAATAGGCTTGTACAAACTTTAAGTCATCAAAGCTCATTGCAAGCGCGTAGTAGCCGAGCAAGTCTTTAAGGTCATTGTCGTTAAGCGCGGTAAACCCATGCAGCACGGGCACATCGGGCGGTTCGGGCAGCGTTTCGGCCAGTGTTTCGGGAAGCGCGAACGAGGCCTCGCGTGATTCCACCGGGTTGATCACATAGTTCTTTATGTCCTCGGCATCCTGTGCCGTTACGCCCGAAAGCACATACACCGCTGCACACCGAACGGCGGGGCGCTCGCATCGTACCGCGAGCTCACAGCACTGCGCGGCGCTGTCTGCACGCTGGTCGTACTGGCCGGGCAGATACTCGACCGCAAACACGGCATCTTCGTCAGCGTGGGCAAAATCGCCGAAGAAAACAGTGTCGATCGGCGGCTCCGCAAACACCGTACTGAGCGCGGCGTCGAAGCTTTGGTCATCCATTCCTTCAACATCATACCGAATCAGTATTCGAACGTCTTGAAGCCCTCTTTTACCCAGCGTGCTGCGAAAATCACGAAGTGCTTTTTTGGCCGCGATATTGAAACCGTCCTTCTTCTCTACATAGATGCGTCTGACCTGCGACATATTCCGTACAATCTCCTTCTTGATGGGCCGATAGCCCGGATAAAAACTGATATATTTAAAGTATAAATGTTTTTTTGTTCGGGTGCAATAAGTCAGGAGGCAAGCCGGGCCAAGAAAATGAGAAAGGTTCGTGTTTGCAGCGGGTGCAGGGGCTGCTGCCATCTGCATACAATTTTAGGGGCGGTGCTCACAACACATAAAAGATGAGCAGTTTGTGAAATGTTGAAATGGCTCTTTTAAAAGATAAGAAATTAGACTATAATATATATTATATAGAAGAGTTTAAATCAAACACGCAGGAGGGTAACGCATGCTGCACATCGGCAAAGATGCCATGGTGCCACTCAAGGATATTATACTGATTCTTGATTATAAGGAAGCCATGATGAACGACGACACACATAACTGCTTAAAAAAGTTAAAAGACAGTGCCCATCAGATATTTCTTGAAGAGTATAACATCAAATCGGTGATCGTGGCCCGGTTTCTTGAGAAATATTTTATTTATTACTCACCCATCTCTTCTGCCACACTCTACAAACGTTCTCGATCTTAGATTTTTGATATACGAAGGAGACACTCATGCCAAGCAATCAAAATGAACAGCAATACGATGCCTCGCAGATACAGGTGCTCGAAGGCCTGGAACCTGTGCGCAAAAGACCCGGAATGTACATCGGGTCCACCGATGAGCGCGGGCTGCATCACCTTGTTTACGAGGTGGTGGACAACTCGGTGGATGAGGCGATGGCCGGATTTTGCGATAAAATTGAAGTTATGATCAAAGCGGACGGTAGCGCGCTGATTGTGGACAACGGCCGCGGTATTCCGGTGGATATTCACCCCAAGGTGGGCAAATCCTCGCTGGAAGTGGCGCTGACGATGCTGCACGCGGGCGGCAAGTTCGGAGACGGCGGCTATAAGGTGTCGGGCGGTCTGCACGGCGTCGGTGTGTCAGTGGTGAATGCGCTGTCAAAAAAGCTGATTGCGCAGGTGAAACGCGACGGCAAGGTATACGAGATGTTGTTTCTACGCGGTGAGCCGCAGGGCGAAATTAAGGTTGTCGGCGAATCGGCCGAAACGGGAACATCGATACAGTTCTGGCCGGATGAAGAAATTTTCGAAACGGTGGATTTCGCGTTTGATACGCTGCGTGCGCGTATGCGAGAGCTGGCGTTCCTTAACGGCGGCGTGCGCATATTGATGACCGACGAGAGAAAAGACCAGCATTATGATTACTGCTTTGAGGGCGGTATCAATTCATTCGTTAAATTCCTCAATAAGAACAAGGTGACGCTGCACGAAGAGCCGATTTATTTCAGCACCGAGAAGGATACCACCTGCGTGGAAATCGCGATGCAGTACAACGACACGTACAACGAGAACATATTTACTTACGCGAATAACATTCCGACGCACGAAGGCGGCACGCACTTGATGGGCTTTAAATCAGGCCTGACGCGTGTGATGAACGATTACGCACGGCGTTTTGGTATGATCAAAGAAAAGGATGAAAATCTATCGGGCGAAGACATCCGCGAAGGGCTGACGGCGGTCATCAGCGTGAAAATCTGTGAGCCGCAGTTTGAAGGGCAAACCAAAACCAAGCTTGGGAACAGCGAGGTCAGGCCGCTCGTTGACAGTGCGCTCGCAGACGGGCTGAAAAACTTTCTCGAGGAAAACCCCGCCGTCGCCAAAGAGATATTAAACAAATGCCTGATTGCGCGTCATGCGCGTGAGGCGGCGAGAAAGGCGCGTGAACTCACAAGGCGCAAATCCGCGCTCGAAAGCGCATCGCTGCCCGGCAAGCTGGCCGACTGCAGCGAACGCGATCCGTCACTGTGCGAAATATTCCTTGTTGAGGGCGACAGCGCGGGCGGCAGCGC
>JAEZIW010000122.1 GCA_023436525.1 Bacillota bacterium
CTATTGTATCATCATGTCCTCTTCGTTGTGAGTCCCTTTCTGCACCCCGCTTTTTTGGAAACCCAAGCCAATACGCAATCGACGATCTCGAAATAGCCGAATGGATTAGCTGTTCTGCAATAGAGAATTCCGTCTGCGGAAGCGTTTCGGACGCAAAAAAAGAGACTCCTGAAAACTCAGAAACCTCTTTTGCGTCGTATGTATGTCTTATGATTTCATTTTCTCAACCCAGCCGAAAATAACCGGGATTTTGAACATGTCATTCTGCGTGGCTTTGATGATGCAAATAACCGTGAGAACTAGCCAGCCGATCCATGCGATGGTTGTTAACACCGAGAACAAGACGATTAAAAACGGAGCAATAAACAGGAACATACCGGACAGGATCATTAGCAAAAAGTAAACTGCAAAAATGACAATGCCAAGGAAAAGCGACTGCCACGCATGCTGTCTGACCACTTTGTTATCCTTTTCCGTAGCAAGCAGAATAACGGCACTCAACCAGCTCAGAACATAAGCAAACCAGCTCGCTGTCTTTTGATCCATACCGAGGGAGTTTTTATTATCAGACATACAGAATGATCCTCCTAAAAAGTATTCATATATATACATATTATATATAATATTATAAGAGGTTTGTAAACTGTTTATTTCCCAATTTTAAAGCCGCTGGCCACTTTTTGCAGAACATTGGAATCAAATGCAAACTCTGATTTCTTCTTTTCTCTCATCTGCTGCTCAGCAATTGCCACAAGATTGTCTACCAGCGCGTTAAAAGGAACGCCTGCCGGCTCCCAAAGGTAAAACGCAAAAGAGCCGGGTATCGTGTTGACTTCATTCACATAGAGCGTGTCTGTTGATTGATCGATGATATAATCGATTCTGACCACGCCCTTTAAATCGAATGCTTTGAAAATATCTTCCGAAAGCCTGCGAACATATTTATCCGTTTCATCTGATATATCAGCCGGAATCTTTCTCCCAAGCGATTTCATGCCCTTTGATTTTCCGCCGCTCAGATACTTTTCTTCAAACCCAAGAAAGCTCTTGGATGTCACAGGCTGTTCAATCATGCTTGTTTTCGCGTCAGACCCCCGTCCCATAACGGCGCAGTTCACTTCTTTAATGTCAGTCACAGCTTTTTCCACGAGAATGCGCCTGTCGTACTTGGCAGCCACCTCCATGGCGTAAACAAACGCGTCGCGATTGTCAGCACGGTTCACGCCGATGCTGGAGCCTAGGTTGGCAGGCTTTATGAAAACCGGGTATCCAAGCTCGTTTTCAACTTTCTCGGAGACGGCATCGCTGTCTGAATAGAACTCATCCCGTTCGAAGAACAGCGAATCAAGAACCGGGAACCCAAACCCCTTTAACGCCGCCTTCATCACAATTTTATCCATACATACGGCAGACCCGGTGACTCCGGCGCTCGAATACGGAATATCCGACAGCTCAAACAAGCCTTGTATTGTTCCGTCTTCGCCATGCAGCCCGTGCATGGCGGGAATCACCACATCGATCTGGCAGATGGGTTTTTGTTTTTTGCCATACTCATAAAGCATTGCGTCAGACGAGGCCGATAAAAAAACGCGCGTCACGCCCTTGGTGCTGGGATCGAACTTTTTGAAAACGGCAACATCACGCAGTTTTTCTCCGGTATACCACTTCCCATCGCGGTCGATGTATATCGGAATGACGTTGTATTTGTTTCTGTCGGCGCTGTTCATCAGTTGACTGGCCGTTATAATGCTGATATCATGCTCAACGGTTCGTCCTCCGAATGTCACCGCAAGATTCTTTTTCATATTAAAAAGCCCTTCCTTATTCGTTATAGTTATCCGGCAGGTCGTTCTCGAATATCACGACATCCCCCGGCTTTACAATCGTCCACAGCACTTTTGCCGCCTCATCCAGCGACTTGAAAACCTTGATATTCTCTTCTTTAAAACCGCCTTCAATCAACCCTTCATAAATAGGCCGGGTATGTTTGGGGCCAATCAGCAGCACCGTGTCGGCACTCTTGGCCATCACGCGGCCAAACGCGCGGTTTTCTTCATCTTCTTTGTCTCCGAGCTCCACCATGCCGGGTGTCACCACCACTTTTTGTCCCTCAAAGCCTTTGAGAACCTCCATCGCAGCTCTCACCCCCGACGGATTCGCATTGAACGCGTCGTCAATCACGGTGATGCCGTTAGATGTCGGCAGCATCTGAAGCCTGTGCTCAACAGGCTGTATTTTACGTATGCCCAGGCGAATCTGCTGCGCTGTGAGCCCGAGCTTGCGGGTAACGGCGGCACAGCCGATAATGTTGGAGATGTTGTGCCTTCCGAGCAGCTTTGTTTCGCACGCGATGCGTTCACCGTTTAACACCAAATCAAAACGGCTTCCGAAATTTCCTGTTGTGATGTTTTCAGCGCGAACATCCGATTCGCCGCTGTAGTCTACAGAAAACAGTGTTTTTTCAATAGTCGTTTTGTCATATAAGCCGCGGCAGATTTCATTATCACCCGGAAAGAATGCCGTGCCGCTTGGCGGCAGGCTATCGATCAGTTCGTATTTTGTTTTCGCGATGGTCTCAATGCTGCCGAATGTTTCCAGATGCTGCGGCCCGACCGATGTGATTAAACCGTATGTCGGAAATACCAGACCGCATAGCTCTTTGATATCGCCAACATGCCGCGCGCCCATTTCCGCAATGAACACCTCGTGAAACGGCTTCATCTGTTCGCGTATCACGCGCGTCAGCCCCATTGGCGTATTAAAGCTGGAGGGTGGTACCAACACATTGTATTTTTCCGAAAGTATCGTGCCGAGTATGAATTTGCAGCTGGTTTTCCCATAGCTGCCCGTGATGCCGATGCGAATAAGATCAGTTCGTGCTGCGAGCTTTTTCTTGGCATCATTGAAATATCGGCGCTGCACCGCTTTTTCAATGGGGCTCACCATCGCGTTGGCACATAAAACGCCAAACCCCGGTGTTATAAAAAAGGCGAAGAACGGCACATAAGCAGCAACGGTTACGCTAAACACAAGCACATCCAACAACAACAGCACTGCGCCCAACAGAAGATAAAAAAGTGAAATAGCCGCAAACAGCCGTTTGACACGGCTTGTGTAAACGAGCGGCTTTTTGGCCTTTTCCACACGGATTTTTTTTGCGTACAAAGCGATGAGCAAAACAGCTGCCGCCGCCAGCCCGATAAAAACATACACGTTTGATGCGGGTGCTAACGCATTGGTAATGAACATGAAAACAATGGTTAACACAGAGACAACAAGAGGCAGGTTATAAACCTTTGCCGAATTGACACCGAGCCAGTGAATTAAATTCTTATTTTTATAGCCTTCCAACTGCAGCATATGAACAAGCCCTGTCGAGGCGAAAACCATAACCGCCGCGCCAAGCACATAAACCGCAATGAGCAAAAAAATCGACATCCGTTATCCTCCGAAAAATGTGTTGACGATGCTGATATAACGGCCAAAACAATCCAGAAAAGAATAATGCCCCGCCCCTTCAAACACGACAAGGCCGGCATCAGGTATCAGCTTCTCCATGGTCTTGCCGAATTCCAGCGGTGTATCCTGATCGTTTGCGCCCCAAATTAAAAGAGAAGGGCTTTTAATCTGCGGCAGATAACCGATCAAATCTTCGTTGACGACGCGTACAAATACCTTCTTCATATGATCGCTTAAAGCCTTGTAATCGGTTGATCCCGCGTTTTTAACGCGCTCATCAACATCCACACCAATCAGCTTCAACATCCGCTTTATAATGCGGCCCTTGCTTAAGCGTTTGGCGAGCTTGAACGAATAAACTTTTACATTTTGCTTGATCGTGCGTTTTTTACGAAGCCCGGCTGCATCCGTGAAAACAATCTTATCAACGGCTTCGGGGTGCTGCGCCGCTAGCTTAATGGTTACGCGCCCGCCGAACGAGTGGCATATGATATGCGTTCGTTTAATGCCAAGTTCAAGCATGAACCTATATGTTAAATCGGTGTATTGCTGAACATCAAACGTATCGGGCGGTACATCGCTGCCGCCGAAGCCCGGAAAATCAAGTGCTGTCACACGGTAATTTTGTTTTAACGCATCAATAACAGGGCGCATCGTCTGTATGCTGGCGCCCCATCCGTGAAGCACAAGCACATCGGCCCCCTGCCCATCCTGTTCGTAATTTATTTTAATGCCGTCAATTTCTATAATCATACTCTGTTATTTCTATTTTTATATAAACAATTATATTTTATATTTAGCTTCGATTATACATTCCGGCAGACTAAGTATCAAGTCATCAATGATGATTTGGATGAACCGGCGGAAAATCAGAAGCGCGTTTTGCCCTTCCACATAATCAGCGCATCTTCATCTCCGTAATATTTCGGCCTTCTGCCGAATGTGCTGAAGCCCATTTTATTGTAAAGGCGAACGGCGGTTTCGTTAGAAGCGCGAACCTCCAGCGTGTAATAATCAAGGCCGGTTTGCACCATCATGGTTTCGATCAGGCCGCGCCCGATCCCCCGGTTTCTATACTCAGGCGACACCGCCACATTCATGATATGCCCTTCATCAGATATGATATGAATGCCGCAGTACCCCGCGATAACACCGTTTTCTTCTGCGACGATGTAGTATGCCAAATCATTTTCACAGATGTCGCCCGTCAGCGATTCCAAAGACCATGGCTGCGAAAAACACACGGTTTCAATTCTGAAAATCTGAACAATATCTTTTCGGTCAGCCTGTCTGTAGATCATGCTCATTTCGGCTGCCCTGCCGCACGCACGCGCTCCGCCTGCGTTTCGCGCATATAAAAAGGTTCTAAGCTGTAAGCGTCTTGACAGATACCGGATTTGTACTGTTCATATGCCGCCAGCCCGACAGACCCCGCGCGCTGCAGCACAACCCCTTCGGGGGCGATGCGAAACGACGAATCGGTATTCAGTATCTTATCTCTGTGCAGTACGGCGGCGTCACCGACGAATACAACGCGTTGCCCTTTCCGTTCATTGAGCACATCATCAATCAGCATGGCACGGTAATCGGTAATGCGGCATCCATTTTGGTAAGATACCGTATACACTTCATTGCGCCGCGCGTCAATCACAGCGCAAATCGTTTCGTCAGTACCGGCTGCGTTGAGCGCGAGTGCATCCAGCGTGTTAACCCCCGCAGCAGGCTTCCCGGACGCATGCGCAAAAGCCTTTATCATGCCGATGCCAATGCGCAGACCGGTAAATGAGCCGGGGCCGACGGCACACGCAAAAAGATCCGCATCGGCAATGCCGATGTCCGCGCAGGAAAGGCAAAAATCAATCATCGGCCCAATCGTTTCCGAATGAGTCTTTTGATTATTCATATACGCTTCCGCGAGAATTCGCCCGTCCTTGATAACAGCCGACGAACAGACGCCGCCCGATGTGTCAGCCGCGAGTATGATCATTTTGTCTCCTCTTTTTCAGAGATGTTTATCTGCCGGGCCTCACTGCCCGAGCCGTCTATGCGTACAACAATATCCGCTTTCAGCTCAGAAGCATTTTGCGGCCACTCAATCACGCAGACATTGTCTCCGCCCAAATAATCGTAAAAGCCGATATGCTCCAGCTCCTGTTCGTCTTCAATGCGGTACAGATCGAAGTGGCAGAGCGTCAGTCTTCCCTGGTATTGCCGCAGCAATGTAAATGTCGGGCTCGTTATGTCATCATCAATGCCGAGGCCTTTGGCAATGCCCTTAGCCAGTACAGTTTTCCCTGCACCCAGCCCGCCGTACAGCGCAATCACGTCGCCCTCGTGCGCTGACTGCCCCAAGCTTAAACCGATAGCAAACGTCTCTTCGGCCGAATTTGTATGGTGTGTTTTCATTTATTAGCTGCCGTTCATGTTTTTACTGTTTTGAAGTATACAAGAAATCCCCCCGAAAAGCAACGGCGCGGCATATGATGCCGCGCCCGGTTGATAATACAGTCTTAAATATGCCATGTTGAGGATCATAGGGATGCGACAGACAAGCCGACTTTACTGTATGGCAACATTGCTTTCATGGGATTCCAATCACTTTTCGAACAGGTTCACCGCTCAGCGGACCGGATGGCTGAAGCAGTGTTTTTTCATAGCGGTGGCCCGAAGGTCATTTGATCTCTTTTTCTAACAATATTTGTGCAGCAACGGTGAAAGCGGTTTATAAAGCAACCCGGTTACAAGGCAAACGACAATGCATTTAACAATGTTAAACGGCACCACCGCAAAGTATATATACGTCCATACGCTTGTGATGCCCGGGTTAACCGCTGCAGCTATTTGAACAATCGCGTCTGTTGACGAGCCGAAAAACAGCCAGGCGTAAAACGGAACAAGCACGAAAACATTCATCAGCGGCCCGACCACGAAAGACATCAGCGCGCTGCCCGATACCATACCAATCGCCGCACCTTTGCGTGATTTATTGTGTTTGTAAATCAACGAAGCGGTAAGCACAAGCGAAGCGCCTATCACAAAATCGGCGATTTCGCCAACACCCATGGTGGAGGTGAACGGCAGATAAATCAGGTTCTTAATAATCAATATGGCTGTCCCGGCTATCGGCCCGAGTGCGAAGCCGCCAATCAAGGCGGGGATGTTGCTTAAATCCAGCTTTAAAAATGCCGGAATCAGCGGGAGCGGCGTTTCGAGAAAACGCAAAATGGTAGCGATGGCTGCAAGCACGCCCGCAGTGACGAGAAAACGCAGCCTTTGTGACGAAGCGGTTCTTGTTGACACGGTCAATCCTTTCCCAGAGCTAAAAAAGGCTCTGAAGCAGATCTTCAGAGCCTTGGTATATCAAAAAACAGATACACTCTCTTCTCTCATCCAGACTATACTGTC